>NZ_JAPZLD010000004.1:0-360202 GCF_030182635.1 Amycolatopsis ponsaeliensis | reverse complement strand
GGGCCCCCGGGCGGGGGGGCCCCGTCGGCCGGCGGGGGGGCCCTCGGCCCGGGCGCGGTGGGGCTTCAAAACATGTTCACACCCGTTTTTCCCCCCCCACGACCCGTGAGCTGCGGCAGCCCCGCCAGCCGGAACCGCGCTCCCCCGCCCGGCGCGGCCTCGCACCACAGGTCGCCACCGTGGGCCCGGGCGAAGCCGCGCGCGATCGGCAGCCCGAGGCCGGACCCGCCGGCACCGCCGCGGGCCGCGTCGAGGCGGACCAGACGGTCGAAGATCCGCTCGCGGTCCGGCCCCGGCACGCCCGGTCCCGTGTCGGTCACCGTGATCCCGTCCCCGGTGACCTCGACGGTGAGCGTGCCGCGGCCGTCCATCGCGCGCACCGCGTTGCCCGCCAGGTTCGCCACGATCTGCGTGAGCCGCGCGCGGTCGCCGAGCACCCGCGTGTCCGGCCCGGAGACCTCGACCACGACGTCCGGCGCGGTCAGCCGCACCTGCTCGGCCTGCGTTCGCACCAGCTCGAGCAGCGGAACCGGGGCCCGTTCGAGCTCCGCGCCCGCGTCGAGCCGGGCCAGGTCCAGCAGGTCGGCGACCAGCTTGCCGGCTCGCTGCGACTCCCGGACCACCAGCAGCTGCAGCCGTTCCCGCTGTTCCGCGGGCGTGTCGGCCGGCTGCTGCAGCAAGGCCTCGGCCGCCGCCTGCACCCCGGCCAGCGGCGTCCGCAGCTCGTGGGCCGCGTCCGCGACGAACCGGCGCGTGCGCTCCTCCGACGCCCACGCGGCCCGCTCGGCGCCTTCGAGGGCGTCGAGCGCGGAGTCGAACGCGGCCGCCGCCCGGCCCAGCTCGGTGCCGGTCCGCTCCGGCGCGAGCCGGCCCCCGCGCCCGCCGGAGACGATCGTGCGCGCCAGCCGCGTCATCGCGTCCAGTGGCGCGAGCGCGAACCGCACGGCCAGCAGCAACGCGACCGCGGCGACGAGCAGCGCCCCCAGCCCGGTGCCGAGCAGGACCCACCGCAGGCTCTGCTCGGCCGCCGCCACCAGCGACTCGTCGGCGGTCAGCGTCAGCTTCGCGCCGTCGATCCGCGCCGGACCGGACAGCGTCGCGCGCACCTGCCGGATCCGGGCGTCCGGTGGCAGGTCGGCCGCGCCGAGGAACGTCCCGTCCGGCAAGGCCAGCGAGGCCCGCACCCCGCGCGTTTCCAAGCGCCGCAGCAGGTTCTGCGGCGCCACGTTCTGCTTCGCCAGCTGCTGGGCCAGCTGCACCTTCGCGGTCAGGACGGCGCTGACGTCCCGCTCGGCCTGCGCGCGGAACACCGTGTCGACGACGATCCCGACGGCGACCAGCACGACCGCCAGGACGACCAGCACGGTGACGGTGACCCGGCGGCGCAGCGACGTCGTCCGCAGGCCCGTCACGGGTCCCCGCGCAGGACGTACCCCTGGCCGCGGACCGTGTGCAGCACGCGCGGGCCGTGCGCTTCGAGCTTGCGGCGCAACGCGCTCACGTTGACCTCGACGAGGTTGGCCGCGTAGTCGCCGTAGCCCCATACGGCGGTGAGGACCTGGGTCTTGGAGACCACCCGGTCGCGGTGCTCGGCGAGGTGGACGAGCAGCTTCCACTCGGTCGAGGTCAGCTCGACGTCGGCGGCACCGTAGCGGACCCGGCCGCCCTCGACGTCGACCACCAGGTCACCGATCTCGATGGTGGGCCGCGTGCGGCCGGTCCGGCGCAGCACCGCGGTCACCCGCGCGACGAGCTCGGCGAGCACGAACGGCTTCACGACGTAGTCGTCGGCGCCTTCGCCCAGGCCTCGTAGGCGGTCTTCGACGCCGTCGCGGGCGGTCAGCATCACCACGCCGGCGGCCGAGTGCCGCCGGACGACGCGCAGCAGCTCGAAGCCGTCCCGGCCGGGCAGCATGACGTCCAGCACGACGAGGTCGGGCCGCGCGCGGGCCAGCTCGGCCTCGAGCCCGGCGCCGTCGGCGCACGCCCGCACCGAGAACCCGGCGGTGGCCAGTGCCGCCTCGACCGGCACGCGGATCGCTTCGGCGTCCTCGATCACGAGGATGCGCGGGGCGGTCGGCTCGTCCACCCGTTCAGCCTAGTCGGCGCCCCCGCACAACGGCCGCGCTCGCCGTTGGATCTCCGCGAACAGCTCGCCGACGCGGGCACGCATCTCCGGCCCGCCGTCGCGCCCCGACCAGGACCGGCGGACCGTGCCCACCAGGCGGTAGCAGGCGTCGACCGGGACGAGGAAGCACTCCGTGATCCGGTCCGTCCCGCGGAACACGATCGCCTCGACGTCCGGCTCCGCCGCCGCCAGCAGGGGGTGGCCCGCCGTGAGGTCCGCCCAGAGGTCGAGCGGCAGGACGGTCTCGACGGCGCCGGCCGGGCCGGGCTGGAACGCCGTGACGCGCGTGCCGCGGCGCAGGACGAACGCGAACCCGGCCGGGACGTCGAGCCGGCGCCAGTCGAGGCAGGCGACCGGGTGCCCGGGGTCCCACAGGTAGCGCTCCGGCACCGCGCGGTAGCGCGCTTCCCCGCTCACGCACCGGGTGAACAGCAGGAAGCACGCCCGGCAGGAGCACAGCAGGCCGCGGCGGCCGGTGTCGACCACGTGACCGTGACGGGCGGCCACCGGCGTCCCGCACAGCTCACACCGCTCCGGCCGGACCGCGCCCCGGGGCCGCACGGCCGGGAAGAATCCACTGTGGACGCTCATGAGGCCCGCCCGGCCGGCGGTCCGACGCCGATCTCGTAGAGCGCGGTGACGAACTCGACGCCGGCGAGCTCCGGTGCGGCGTCCCGGATGGCGGCTTCGACGGTCGCCCGGGGAACCGACGAGCACCCGCCGCCGAGCCACACGCGCACGACCCCGTCGTCGAGGCCGAGGTACCCGACGTCGCCGCCGACCCGGTCCAGGGCACGGCGGACCCGGCCGGGCGCGCCGAGGGGATGCAGGTCGTGCAGCGCGAGCAGGTCCGTGACGGCGTCGTCGGCGGCGATCGCGCCGAGCACGTCCGGAGCCTGCTCGCGCAGGATCGCGACGACGCGGGTCAGGCCGTCGCCGTAGAGGTCCGTCAGCTGCCGGACGAGCTCCTCGGCGGGCCGCCGGTGCTCCCCGGAAAGCAGGACGCCCAGAAGTGTCCCGAGCCGGTCCCGGACGGTCGCGGTCACCGCTCCCCCGCCGTGCGGATCTCCCGCAGGATGCGGATCGCGGACCCGGCCACGCTGGTCGTCGCCGTCGGCACGCCGGCGTCGGCCGGGTCCTCCATGAACGGCATGAACTTGTCGGGGAACCCGGGCATGGTGCAGCCGATGCAGATGCCGCCGACGTTCGGGCAGCCGCCCACGCCGTTGATCCAGCCCCGCTTGGGCACGTTGCACCGGACCACCTGGCCCCAGCACCCCAGCTTCACCAGGCAGCGCGGCGAGTCGTGCCGGTCGGCGAACTCGTCCTGCTCGTAGTACCCGGCCCGGTCGCAGCCTTCGTGCACGGTGTTGCGGAACAGCCACTTCGGCCGCAGGGCTTCGTCGACGTCGATCTCCGGTGCACTCCCGGACACCTGGAAGAGCAGGTGCAGGATGGTCTCGGAGAGGTTGTCCGGCTGGACCGGGCACCCCGGCACGCACACGATCGGCAGCCCGGCCCACGACCGCCAGTCGCGGCCGAGGTATTCGGGCACGCCCATCGCGCCGGTGGGGTTGCCCGCCATCGCGTGGATCCCGCCGTAGCTGGCGCAGGTGCCGACGGCCAGGATCGCCATCGCCTTGGGGGCCAGCCGGTCGAGCCATTCACTCGCCGTCACGGGCTGGCCGGTGGCGGGATCGGTGCCGAACCCGGACCAGAACCCTTCGGCCTTGTTCGTCTCGTCGGCGATCGAACCCTCGACGATCAGGATGAACGGGTCGAGCTCCCCGCGGGCCGCGCGGTGCCACCATTCGATGAAGCTGTCCGCACCGCCGTCGGGCCCGCTCTGGAAATCGAGGAATGGCCAGTGCATCGCGATCTCCGGGAGCCCGGGAAGCCCGCCGAGAACGATCTCTTCGATACTGGGCTGCGTGGCGGCGGTGAGCGCCACCGATTCGCCGTCGCAGCTCAGCCCGCCATTCATCCACAGAATATGGACGACGGGTGGTGGATTTCCGGAGCCGGCCTCCGTGGCGCTGACCATCGTTGACCCCTTCACCGCGGGCGCGAGAAGAGGTCACCGTAGCCCCGTCCGGCAGGTGCGGCAAGACCGCCGGACACTCCTGATCGCCCCGGCGGGACAAAACCGGGCGTTCCACGCTTCGCGTTTCCGCGACTACACTGAACACCTCGGCGGAAGGACTTTGATCGAAATGGAATCGGCCGGCCGGTCGCAGGGGACATCGATCGAGGTAGTGGCGGTCGAAATCGTCACGAAGATCTTTCCGGCCCGCCCGTCGGCGGTTCCGCGAATCCGCGAATTCGTCCAGGAGTGCCTCGGGGAGGCACCGCTCGCCGATGCGGAAGACCGCGAAATCGGCAACACGATCCTCCGGGCCCTGCTGACCGCCGCCGGACCGTCCGGGGTGCTGGAGGTCTCCTGCCGGAAATACCCCGGGCGCGTCGAGTTCGACGTGCTGCCCTCCCGCGGCCGGCCGGCGAGCCCCGCGAGCACGCGACCGGAGCCGGCCGCCAGCTTCGCCGAGTGGCTGGCCGAGGCGCTGCGCAGCCGCGGGATCACCAAGGAGAGCGCCGCCGAGCAACTGGACGTGTCCCCCAAGACGCTGACCCGCTGGCTCGGCGGGCAGACCGAGCCCCGGCTGCGCGACCTGCGCCGGATCGAAGACCGGTTCGGCGACGTGCGGCTGCGGCGCGGGACAGAAGTGACCTAAGCGCCGTCCTGGCCCCCGGCGGGCATCGCCAGCTCGATGGTGCAGCCCGCGGCGTCGGAGCTGACGTCGAGCCATTCGCAGATCCGGTCGGACATCCACAGGCCGGTGCCGGCGGGCCGGAGGCCGTAGAACGCCGGGCCGTCGACCGGCCGGTCGCTGTGCAGCGTGCACACGACGCGGCCGGCCGCCGGCCGCACCCAGACGGCCGCCCGGTCGATACCGTGCTCGAGCAGGTAGGCGATCGCTTCGCCGACGGCGACCCCGAACAACGTCGCCGTGTTCTCCGACCGGAGCAGAGCGCTCGCCCGGTCCAGCACGTGCCGCCGGACGGCGACCAGATCGCCCTCGAAGCGGAAGAGATCGCCGGCGGAACCCGGCGGCGCCGGGACGCCGGGACCCTCGGCTTCCCCGGGGGCGGCGAACCCGGCGGACAGCCGGAACTCCCCGCCCACGGCGTACTCGGGGTGGGCGCGCCGGGCGTGCTCGACCGCGCCGGGGTCGAGGGTGCGGGTGTCGTACGGGCAGATCATCCAGATGCGGGTGCCCACCAGGGACACGTTGAACTCCGCCTCGGCGCGCTGCCACGCGGCCTCGTCACGAGGGCTGTCGGCGCGGGCGGGCTCGACGAGGACGCGGACGGCGCCGGTCGGCGCGGTCGACCGGTGCCGGTTCCAGTAGCGGTGCAGCGCGCCGGCCAGTTTCCCCGGCCGGCGGCCGATGTAGGCCGATTCGGCGACGGCGATCCGGTCGGCGTCGGCGCCCATCGCGGCGTCCAGCAGCGCCAGGTTGGCCGCGGTCGTGGTGACCAGCACCGGTTCGCCCCGGCGCAGTCCGTCCTGCGCGAACGGCACGGCCATCGCGAGGAACTCGGCGTCGCTGCCGTAGAGGCATCCCTGGTGCCGGAAGCCGGCTTCCGGCGCACGTCCCGGCGCGGACCCGGCGGCCGGAGTCGTCCTGTGCTGCACGAAGCCTCCTGAAGCCGTCGCCGATCGTTCGTCCTGATGATCGCGTTTTCCCCGGAATTCCCGCAGATCGCCGGTAGCGTACTCGACGACGCCCGGTCCGGCTATTACCCGACGAATTGATTGCACCCGTTCGGAGCAATTGCCGCCACCCGGCTCCCGACGTCGCGACGCCGGGATCGAAGGAGGTGAAACCACCGTGTTACAGCAGGTTACGGCCAGATGTGTCTCGCCGGTACCGGTGGCGGACACTACTGTCCACGACCCTTCGGAAAAGCGCCGGGAAACAATTGTGTCCAGGTGTTCGAAGAACAATAACCACCATTACCGACAGATCAGCTGAATTGTTTCGGCCGCACACTCGGGAAGGTTCGCGCCGGAACGGGCGCCGCGACTCGCAGGATACGGTTTCGCGACTGCCGGCGGAAAGTGCCGTCCGGCACTGGCGGTGGGGAAAAATCGCGCGCCGACCGGGCGCGCCGACGATCCGGGCGGGCCTCGCGAGGAAAACACACGGCAGCGGGCCCGGCCGGTCAGGACGAGATTTCCATCTCCAGCCCCATGATCCGGACGGTGCGCCGGCGGCGGAGCCAGCCGCGGGCGGGCGCACCGTCCGGGAGTTCGTCGAGGATCGCCTTGCGCTGCGCCGACGTCGTCGAGCGCCAGCGCATCGCGAGCACCGGGCGGACCGGTGCGATGAACGGGCGCACCCGTTCGTGCGCCCCGGCCAGCCGGATCTCGTAGTCGCGGTCCGGCCGGTACGCGAGATCCAGGTCGATCAGCGGCTCGGCGCCGCCCGCGCGGTGGTGGCAGCGCGACAGCACGCGGGCGAGCTCGTCCAGCACGACCTGCAGGGTGCAGGGCATCTGGTCCTGCCAGCGGCCGAGGCGCGGGGCGTTCACCGCCGCGGCCGTGACGTCGGCCGAGAGCACGACCAACGCCCGGACCGGCGACCCCGCGAGCTCGACGCGGATCCGCCTGCCGTCCGCGTCGACGGCGAAGCGGAGCACGCGGTCGGCCACGACGGCACCCGACCGCAGCCGCACCCACTCCTCGACCGCGTCGGGCGAAGGGCAGGACGACACGAAGGTGAACGCCAGCTCGTCGCCGGCGAGGTTCATCGCGACCGGGAACAACGAACCGAGGTCGTGCATCAACGCCGTGCCGATGACGAGTGCGGCGCGGGAGCCGCCTCCGGTCATCCCCCTCTCCTCCCCCGAACTACACCTGCAGGTCGGATTCGATGCGCTTGAGGTAGTGGCGGGCCAGCGCGAGGTTCGCCCGCTCCCGGTCCAGCACCAGGTACAGGAACAGCGAGTTCCGCGAGGTGTTGATCAGCCGGATCAGGTGGTACTGGCGGTGCAACGTGATCAGGATGTCCTCGATGGTGTCGTTGAGCGCAAGCGAGGACATCACCCGCAGCTTCGCCCGCACGACCTCGGTGTTGCCGGCGGCCGCGACCTCGAGGTCGAGCCACTCGCCGCCACCGCTGGTGCCGAGCGACATCCCGCTTTCGTAGTCGACCAGCGCGACGCCGACGGCGCCGGCGATGGACATGGCTTCCTTGAGTGCGGTGTCGATGTTCATCATCATGCTGCAACCTTTCCGTTGAACTGCCTTGCTACGCGGCCAAGATCGTGCCGATCCGCTCGATGACGGGCCGGGACTCGAAGAGAAGACGCCCGACGTTCAGGCCCTTGTCCCCCAGGACGACCATCAACGCCAGCCGGCCCACGGCGTAGACGGCCATGTAGCCGTCGCTGCCGAACACGACGGTCTGGCTGAGCGTCCCCTTGCCGGTCATCTCGGCGGCCTGGCGTGCGATCCCGAGATCGGCCGCGGCGAGCGCGGAGATCTTCGCCGGATCGATGTAGTCGTCCGCGTCGGCGATGATCGGTATCCCGTCGACCGCGGCGAGCACCGTGCCGGTCACCCCCGCCACGCTATCCCGGAGATTTCGCAGCTCGGCGGCCAGTGCGTCGAAGTCCAATTCTCTCTTTCCTTCGTAAACCGGCAGCCGAAAAGATGATCATCCGTTCGGGTTTCCCTGCCGCCGGGACCCTACAGCCATCATCACTTCTCGCCTATCCACGGCGGTTACTCGCCCGAAGCCTTTACACGATCGAGTGAAGCGCGGTGGTTGTCGTAACCGAAATAAATTCACCGGCGGAACTGATGTCCATTGATCACACCGCAGGTGGCGCCGGTGTTCCGGATTTTCGGCAGGGGGCTTGAAATGCGCTTATGCTACCGGAAGCGTCCGATCACGGTTGTATCTCTGCGTAATCGGCAGTTCACTTTCGTCCATTCGCCGATACCCTCAAGCCGCTTGGTAACCGGCGTCCAACTCCGCGTGCAGGCGTTCGCGGTCGACAGCTTTCTCCCACTTGCCCACCACGAGGGTCGCGACGCAGTTGCCCGCGATGTTGGTGAACACGAACGCCGCCGAAAGGACGCTGTGCACGCCCAGCACCAGCGCGATGCTGCTCACCGGGATCGTGTGGGTCGCGGACAGCGTCAGCGCCAGGACCGCGATCGCGGAGCCGGACACCCCCGCGCCGCCCTTCGAGGTCAGCAGCAGCACCAGCAGCAGGCCCAGCTGCGCCTGCCAGCCCAGGTCGGTACCGGTGGCCTGGGCCAGGAACACGCTCACCGCCGCGAAGTACAGGCACGTGCCGTCGTGGTTGAAGCTGTACGCCGTGGGCAGGACCAGGCCGACCACCGGCTCGTCGACGCCGAGCTTCTTCAGCTTCGCGGTCAGCTGTGGGAACACACTCTCCGACGAGCTGGTGCCCAGCACCAGGATCAGCTCGGCGCGGAAGTAGCGCATCATCTTCAGGAGGCTGAAGCCGCCGTAGCGCGAGACCGGCCACAGGACCAGCACGAAGAACAGCACGCAGATCAGGTAGAAGACGCCGATCAGCCGGCCGAGCGGGAGCAGCGTGCCCAGGCCGTAGCGCGACACCGTGTAGGCGATCGCCCCGAAGGCCGCGATCGGCGCGATCCGCATGACCTTGCGGATGATCCAGAACAGCGCCTGCTGAACGGTGCCGACGAAGTCCAGCACCGGTTGCGCCTTCTCCCCCAGTGACGCCAGCCCGCAGGCGAACAGCACCGAGAACACCAGCACCTGCAGGATCTCGCCCTCGGCGAAGGCCTGCACCGCCGACGTCGGGACGAGGCTGACCAGGAAGGCGTCGAACCCCTCCGACTTGGCCGGCGCGGTGGCCGATCCGCTCGCGTGCAGCGTGGCCGGGTCGACGTGCATCCCGCTGCCCGGCTTGAGCACGTTCACCACGACCAGGCCGATCACCAGCGCGATCGTGGTGATCACCTCGAAGTACACGAGGGCCTTGACCGCGATGCGCCCGACCTTGCCGAGGTCGCGGACGCTGGTGATGCCGTGGGTGACGGTGCAGAAGATGATCAGGCCGACCACCATCTGGATCAGGTGGATGAAGATGTCGCCGAGGAACTGGACGTGGTGGCCGACCGAGGGCGCGAGCGCGCCCACGAGCACCCCCGCGGCGACCCCGACGAGGACCTGGAACGCCAGGTCGCGGTAGAAGGGCTTGCGGACGCGGGTGGGGAGGGTTTGGCTCATCGTCTTCCGGTTTCTCCGTTGAATGTCCGGTTCGGTTCAGTCCGCCGCGCGGCCCAGCACTTCCCGGGCGGGCGCGAACACCTCGTCCACGTCGAGTTCGCGCGGCAGCAGGCCCTGCTCGACGCAGGCGTCGATGATGATCTCCAGCGGGCGGCGCAGGCGTTCGAAGCCGAACAGCGTGGGGCTCGGGGTGCCGGCCGGCCGCGTCACGGTGGCGTCCGCCCGGCGCAGCAAGCCGTAGGCTTCGCGGACGGCACCGGGGTCGCGGCCGGTCACGGACTTCCCCGCGACGACCATGTGGTTGACCGGCATGAAGCCGTTGCGCTGCCACCATTCGGTGTCGCGCGCGACGGCGTCGGGGATGACCGGGACGAACTCGTCACCCTCGGGCAGGTCGTTGCCCAGGACGGTGGCGTCGATCCGGCCTTCGCGCAGCAGGTCCACCAGCGCCGCGTCGCCGATGCCGTGTTCGACGTGGTCCGGGTCCTGGTACTCGCGCACGTGCGCGAGGTCGCGGGTGATCCACTGGACGTCGCGGGGTGCGAGCCCGAAGTCTTCGGTGAGATGGGCGCGGACCCACATGCCGGTGGTCTGGGTGTAGGCGCGCACCCCGACGCGCCGGCCGGCCAGGTCGTCGGGTGCCACCGGCCGCGAAGCGTGCGCGATCAGGCAGCCGCGCTGAAACCGCGAGGCGACGACGACGGGCAGCAGCACGACGGGGCGGCCGTACGCGATCGCCTGCAGCGCCGTGACGACGGCGAGTTCGGACAGGTCGTAGGCCTCATCCCGCACCATCGGCGCGAAGGCTTTGTGCACGGGCTTGACGGTGTGGAAATCGAGCCGCACCGAGGGGCTGACGACGTCCCCGTTCTTCAGGGGCGTGGTGTGCGGGTAGTCGGCGAGGACGGTGCGGAGATCAGCCACGGCGGGCCACCGCCGGGTAGAACTTCGCGGCGGTGCCGCCGAAGACCAGGTCCTGGTCCACTTCGGACAGACTGGCCACCGTTTCCCGCGCGTCCGCCAGGATGCTCGCCGGAGTTCCTTCCGCGGCGGGGAAGTTCGAGCCCCAGGCGATGCGGTCGGCACCGTAGGAGCTGACGAGTTCGCCGAGGAAGTCCGCGGGGGTCGACGCGCCTTTCGCCGAGGCGGCCAGCGCGCGGTGGGTGAGCTTGAGGTGGACGCCGGGGAACTCGGCCAGATCGAACAAGGCCCGTGCGGCGTGGAAGGGCTTGCCATCTTCGAGATCGGGACGCGCACAGTGGTCCAGCAGCACCCGGACTTGAGGGAAGCGCTCGAGCAGGCGTCGCAGGGCGGGCAGGCCTTGGATGGTCATCTGCAGGCAGATGGGGATGTCCTGCTGTTCGGCGTAGGCCCAGGCCGGGTGGGAGTCTTCGTGGCCGAGCCAGCCGGCCTGGCCGGGCATGGTGGTGCCGGTGGTGAACAGGCGGAAGCCGGACAGTCCTTGGTCTTGCCAGTACCGGATCCGCTCGACGGCATCGGCCGCGAGCGCATCGATCGAGTAGACACCGACGAACCGATCGGGATGAGCGCGCACGGCTTCGGCGACGTAACGGTTGTCATGTCCGTACACAGTGGACGCTTGCACCACGACGGCCTTGGCGATGCCGGCCTGGTCGAGTGCGTCGATGAGGCCATCGATGTCAACGGGGTGGGCAAGCGACCACTCGGACCGGCGGCCCCCGATCGGATCGGGCGGGTAGCGAGTGGCATCCGGCGAGATGACGTGGGTGTGCGTATCGATGACGTCCATAGCTTCTCCTGGGCTTCGGCCGCACGCCGGCGGGACGCGGGGAAGCCTACCGGGATCGTTAACAATTTTGTTCTCGATAGTCCGGACAATCAGGGGGACGATCGTCGCGACACCTTGCATCCCGATGTCAGCACCACTTTTGCCGAAGCGGTTGTGGCCCAAGTCACTCACTGCGCGGAACTGCCGAAACCGGCGAAAACCCCGTAGTAGCCCAAAATTCGTGCCGGCGGGTCAACCCGGCAGGGAACGCGGCAGGCCGAACGCCGGAAGCACGCTGTTCTCGAACCGGGTCATGGCGCAGATCCGGTCGCCGGCCAGCTCGAGGACGTACAGACCGGTGCCATGCCGGACGCCCGCGGCACCGCGCAGGTACGCACCGAACGCCGGCCGGCCGTTGGCGCGGGTCGGGACGAGGGAGAACCGGCGGCCCGCGCCGAACAGGCCGGCACAGAACCGGCCCGCCGCCTGCCGGCCCTCGTATTCGAACGGCAGCGGCGGCATCGCCATGAACACGTCGTCGGTCAGCAGGGCCACCAGCGCCTCGATGTCGGCGCCCTCCCAGGCGCGCACGAAGGCCGCCACGATCGCGTTCTCCGCGGGAGACCCCGGTGCGGGCGGCGCCTCGCCCGGCTCCCGGCAGCGGAGGCCGGCGCGGGCCCGCTTGAGGGCGCTCTTGACCGAGTCGACCGTCGTGTCCAGCATCCCGGCGACCTCGGCCGCCGGGAACCCGAGGACGTCGCGCAGCACGAGCACGGCCAGCTGGCGGGGCGGCAGGGCCTGCAGGGCCGTCACGAACGCCAGCGAGACGGACTCGCTCCGCTCGTACCGCGCCTCCGGCCCGGCCGAGGCGGGAAGGAGCGCGTCCGGGAAGGGCTCGAGCCAGACGACTTCGCCGAGCCGCGTCGGCTCGGGCGGTTCCACGCCCGGGATGTCCCACGCCTTGGCCGGGCGCCGGGCGGCCGAGCGCAGCGCGCTGAGGCACCGGTTGGTGGCGATCCGGTACAGCCAGGTGCGGACCGAGGCGCGGCCGTCGAAACCGCCGAGCCCACGCCAGGCCGCCAGCAGGGTGTCCTGGAGTGCGTCCTCGGCGTCCTGGAACGAGCCGAGCATCCGGTAGCAGTGCACCTGCAGCTCCCGGCGGTGTGGCTCGGTCAGCACCCGGAACGCCTCGCCGTCCCCGGCCCGCGCCCGGCCGATCAGGTCCGTTCCCATCCGGCCGCCTTTCTCGTCTTCATTCTGGATGGACGCCGGCGAGAGTGCGAAGGGGGCGCGCCCCCTTTCGGCGGGCCGCGGCGTCGGAACCGGCATGGGAAAAATCATCATCAGCGAGAACGTCACGCTCGACGGAGTCGTCCAGGACCCGACCGGCGACGAGGACACCGGTCGCGGGAGCTGGTTCACCTGGATCGGCGAGCAGGACCGCGCGGCGTGGGCCGAGGTCGAGCACGAAGAAGCGCTTGGCGCCGAAGCCCTCCTGATGGGCCGGCTGACCTACGCGTACTTCCTCCGGCGCGGCTGGCCGTCGCGCACCGGCGAGTGGGCGGACCGGTTGCGGAGCCTGCCCAAGTACGTCGTGTCCTCCTCCGCCGTCAGCGGCTGGGACACCACGACGGTCCTGACGGGAATCGACGAAGTCGCGAAGCTCAAGGAGGAGGTGAGCGGGGAGATCATCGTCTACGGCAGCGGGCGGCTCGTGCACGACCTGATCGAGCACGACCTCGCCGACGAGCTGCGGCTGATGACCTACCCGGTCGTGGTGGGCGCGGGCCGGCGGCTCTTCCCGGAGACGAGCGGCGTCAAGCCCGCGCGCCTGATCGGCACCCGCGCCGTCGGGGACTCCCTCGCGTTGCTGACCTACGCGATGCGGTGACGGCAGTCACGGAATGAGCTAAACGGAGAGTTCTCCGCTAGAGTTCGACTTATGCGGAGAACTCTCCGTTTGACTACCGGAGGACGACCATGGAGTACGTGAAGCTGGGCAAGACGGGGCTGGACGTGTCGCCGATCGCGATCGGCGCGATGACCTACGGCGAGCCCCACCGCGGGCACCCCGCGTGGTCGCTGGGCGAGGACGAGTCGCGAAGGCTGGTCAAGCACGCGCTCGACGCCGGCGTCAACTTCTTCGACACCGCCAACATGTATTCGCAGGGCTCCAGCGAAGAGATCCTGGGCCGGGCGCTGCGGGACTTCGCGGACCGCGACGACGTCGTGATCGCCACCAAGCTGCGCCACCCCATGCGCCCGGGGCCGAACGGCAAAGGCCTGTCGCGCAAGGCGATCATGACCGAGATCGACCACAGCCTGCGCCGGCTGGGCACCGACTACGTCGACCTGTACCAGGTCCACCGCAACGACCCCGCCACCCCGCTGGAGGAAACGCTCGAAGCGCTGCACGACGTGGTGAAGGCCGGGAAGGCGCGCTACCTCGGGGCGTCGTCGATGCCCGCGTGGGAGTTCGCCAAGGCGCTGCACACGCAGAAGGCGCACGGCTGGGCGCGGTTCGTGTCCATGCAGGACCACTACAACCTGCTCGCCCGCGAGGAGGAACGCGAAATGCTGCCGCTGTGCGCCGACGAAGGCGTGGGCACGGTCGTCTGGAGCCCGCTGGCCCGCGGCCGGCTCGCCCGGCCCTGGGGCGAGGTGCGGACGTCGCGTTCGGACACCGACGGCTGGTACGCGGACCTGCTCTACCGCAGCCCGGACAGCGACCGCGAGATCATCGACGCGGTCGGGACGATCGCGGCGGAGCGGGGAGTCAGCCGGGCGCAGATCGCGCTCGCGTGGCTGCGGAGCAAGCCGGTGGTCGCCGCGCCGCTCGTCGGGGCCGGGAAGCCCGAGCACATCGACGAGGCCGTCGCCTCCCTCGACATCACGCTGTCGGCGGAGGAGATCGAGGCGCTGGAGCGGCCCTACACGCCGCGGCACGACTTCCAGGGCATCTCCGACGACCGGGAGCTGCGGCGGATCATGGCGCGGATCCCGCAGTTCACGCCGTGAGGTCCGCCGGCGGACCTTCGAGCCGGCGATCAGGGTCGGTGGGCATCACCTCGACTGGCGGATCTCCTTGCCGGCCCCCTGCCGGACCTCGGCCGAAAGGACGAGGTCCCCGGTACCTTCGGCCGAGGTACCGGGCCACTCCGCTCCCCTAGCTTGATCTTCGAGCGAGGGAGGCACCATGCAGTTGCGCACCAGGCGGGCCGGCGTCATCGCCGTCGCGGCCGGGGCCGCGGTGGTGGCCATCGGGGCCACCGTGATGGCCACCGCCGCCGATCCCGTCGCGCCGGAAGTCACCAGTGCGACGCCGGCCGAAGCCGGGCACGAGAACGAAGGCAAGTACACCGCCGGGGACTACGTGCTGAACGTGCACGAGCTGAACGACGACGGCGAGGGCATGGGCACCGCGATCGGCCCGCACACCGCCTACTACTCGAAAACCCTGCACGGCACCGGAACCTGGACACCGACCGTCGTCAAGTTCTCCGTCGGCGGGGACAGCGACGCGCCGACCGTCTTCGCCTACCCGGTACCGAAGCCGGGCATGGGCGTCGACTGCGTCGCTTCCGGCACCGAGGCCGCGCCGCTCGTCCGGTGCGAGACCAAGGTCAGTAGCCGACCGTGAAGTGCCGGTCCGCGCCGGGGTTCTCCAGCTCGTCCACGACCGCCACCGCCAGGTCTTCCGCCGAGATGCGGGAAGCCGGGGCGGTCAGTGGCTCCCGGTGAGCGTGATCGAAGGGTCGACACGCGTGATTGTGGAGTCGACTCACGTGATTTGAGGGTCGACACGGCACTGCCGCCGTGTCGACCCTCCGATCACGCGTGTCGACCTCCGGATCACCCGTGTCGACTCCTCGATCACGGGCGTCCGGGGGGGTCACATGTTCGCCGCGCCGGCCTTCACCGCCTCGCGGATCCGGGCATAAGTCCCGCAGCGGCAGATGTTGCGGATCTCGTCCAAATCGGCGTCGGTGATCTCCCGGCCCGCCGCCGTGGCCTGGCGGACCTTCGCCACCGCCGCCATGATCTGGCCCGGCTGGCAGTAGCCGCACTGGGCGACGTCCCTCTCCAGCCACGCCTCCTGCATCGGGTGCAGGTCCTTGCCCACCGTCGCGGGCAGGCCTTCGATCGTCGTGATCTCGTCCGTTTCCTTGATGTCGGCCACGCGCACCGAGCACGGGTTGAACGCCTTGCCGTTGATGTGGCTGGTGCACGCCTTGCAGACGTCGAGCCCGCAGCCGTACTTCGGGCCGTTGATGCCCAGCAGGTCGCGCAGGACCCACAGCAGCCGGAGGTCGTCGTCGGCGTCGACGGTGACCACCTGGCCGTTGACCTTGAGGGTGTGTTGCGGCACGGCGCGCTCCTAGTAGGCGTGGTCGAGGCCGTCGGTGGGCGACGGCGGAGTGGACGGCTGCACGGGCAGCGGCTCGAAGCTGAGCGTCCCGTGGTTGATCGGGAAGGAGGTCGGCATCTTGCCGACCGCGCGGGCGTAGGCGCACGCGACGGCGGCGAACGACGGCGCCACCGCGAGCTCGCCCGCGCCGCTGGGGCTGGCCGAGGTGTTCGGCATGATCACGACCTGCGTCTCGGGCGGGGTGTTCCACTCGCGCGTGTAGAAGTAGTTGTCCCAGCTGCCTTCCAGCGGGAGCCCGTCCTTGATGTGGATGCTGGAGGTGAGGCACATCGCGATGCCGTCGTTGAGCCCGCCGATCATCTGCGCCTCGAGGCCGCGCGGGTTGATCGCGAAACCCGGGTCGACGACCACGAGCGCCTTCGTCACCCGCGGGCCCGTGACGCCGTCGCGGACGGGCCGGTTGACCGTCTCCGGCCGGCAGTCGATCTCCACCAGCACCGCGACCGCGCCGCGGTATTCGGCGTGCAGCGCGATGCCCTGCGCGGTACCGGCGGGCATCGACCGGCCCCAGTTCCCCACCTGGACGGCCTTGTCCAGCACCGAGCGCAGCCGGTCGTCCTTGAGGAACTCGCGGCGGAACTCGACCGGGTCCTTGCCGAACTTCTTCGCCAGCTGGTCGACGACGAGCTCCTCGGCGGTGACCACGTTGGGCGAGTAGATGTTGCGCATGCTGCCGGTGTTGAACTTCAGCGGGATCTCGTTGAGCAGCTGGGTCGTGACGCCGAAGTTGTACGGCGAGGACTGGCTCAGCAGGAAGATCGACTCGGCGAAGCTGAGGTTGCCGGCGATCGGGAGCTTCGCCGCGGTCGCGGTGATCATCTCGCCGAGCCCGTGGCTGAACTCGGTCTGCACGCTCGTGTGGCGCTGCTCGAAGCTGATCACGTTGCCGAGCAGGTAGGTCGCCCGCACCCGCGACACGCACATCGGGTGGATGCGCCCCTGCCGGAAGTCGTCGGTGCGCGACCACATCAGCTTGACCGGCTTGCCCATCTTCTGCGACGCCTCCGCCGCTTCGGCGGCCGCGTCGTGGAACAGGTGCCTGCCGAACGACCCGCCGCCCTGGGTGACGTGCACCGTGACCGCGTCCTGCGGCAGCCCCAGCAGCTTGGCGATCTCCTCCTGGGCGACGATCGGCACCTTCAGGCACGACCAGATCTCCGCGCGGTCCGGGCGGACGTCGGCGATCGCGGCACCGGTCTCCAGCGGGCTGTTGCTCGCGGCGGCGAAGGTGAACTCCGCGTCGAGGTACTGGTCGAGCAGGCCGGGCACGGCCATCGGCAGCTGCGCGGCCTTGAGCTTCTTGAGCACCGTCGCGTCGGACTCGCCGTCGACGGTGCCCGCGCCCCAGGTGACCTTCAGCGCCCGGATCGCGTCGATGCACTGGCCGAACGTGCGACCGCGGACCGCGACGCCGTGCGAGATCGCGGCGACGTCGGTGATCCCCGGCATCGCCTTGACCTCGGCCGCGTTGAGGATCGCGCGCGGCGTGCCGTTGATCGTGGGCGGCCGGGCGACCATGGTCGGGAGCGCGCCCGGGACGTCGAGGTCGAGGGTGAACTGCTTGCGGCCGGTGACCGCGGCGTGGGCGTCCAGGCGGTTCTGCGGCGTGCCGAGGACCTTGAACTCCGACTGCGGCTTGAGCGTCGCCGCGACGCTGATCGTGGTGGCGGACGCGGCGGCCTTCGCGAGGGAGCCGTAGCTCGCCGTGCGGCCGCCGGAGCCGCGCACGACACCGCCGGACGTCGTCAGCTGCGACGCCGGCACGCCCCACTTCGCGGCGGCCGCGGCGATCAGCCGCTGCCGGGCGATGGCCGAGGCGGTCCGGACCGGCGTGTAGATGCTGCGCATCGAGTTGGAGCCGCCGGTCAGCTGGTTCATCAGCAGCTCGGGCCGCGCGTCGGCCAGCGTGACGTCGATCTTGTCCAGCGGGAGGTCGAGCTCCTCGGCGATCATCATCGCGACGGCGGTGGTCATCCCCTGGCCGACCTCGGCGCGCGGCACGGCGAACGCGGCCCGGCCGTCGGCCCCGATCCGCACGCTGATCAGGCCGGACGTCGGCAGCGCGGCGAGGTTCTGCAGGTCGCCGAGGTCGAAGATGTCTTCGGGCTGGGGCAGCGACGGGATCGCCGCGTCGGCCTTGCCGGGAGCCAGCTCCGTGACCCCGACCTGCGCGGCGACGGCGAGCGTCGGCGCGGCGAGCACGAAACCGAGGAAGCGGCGGCGGGCCATGGAGCGCGGCTCGGACCCGGGTGGGGGAACTGCGGGGTCGTGTTCGGGCATGAGCGGCTGGGACCTCTCGAACGACGGTGTGGGAGAAGCGCGGGCCGGAGCACCGCCGGGCGGAGTGTTACACACATCACGCCACCGAATGAAGCATCTGAGTGCCTACATTTGGCCTAGTGTCGTTGTGCACTGTGCACAGCGGGTGCCGGTCACGGCACGCGCGGTGGCGGCAGGAACGGCAGCGCGCGGACGACCAGCGCGAGCTCCAGGGCCAGGTCACCGCCGGTCAGCGACCGGCCGGTCAGCTCTTCGATCCGGTGGATCCGGTTGAGCACGGTGTTGCGGTGGCAGTGCAGCGCCTGCGCCGAGCGGGTCGCCGAACCGCCGGTCCGCACCCACGTCGCGAGGGTCTCCAGCAGCGGGCCGCGCTCGACCGCCCGCAGGTCCAGCAGGCCGCCCAGCCAGTTCTGCTGGAGTGACTCCGTCAGCTCGGGCGAGCTGAGCAGCAGCGCTTCGGGCAGCCGTTCGGCCAGGCACACCACGGCGGCCCGGCCCGGCGGCACCGTCCGCATCGCGAGCACCGCCTGCCGGTAGGCCGTGTGCACGGCGGCCAGCCCGTCGACGACCAGGGAGACGCCGGCCGGCACGGTCAGCACGGACCCGATCGCCTCGACGGCTTCCGCCACCTCGCGTCCCGGCAGCGAAACCAGGCCGACCAGCACGTCGGCCCGGGACTGCCAGGCCGACGCGGAGCCGGCGTCCTCCAGCGTGGAGCCGAGCGGCTCGGCGAAGGCGGCGTCGCCGGGCCCCGCGGCCGCGACGACGACGTAGGGCCCCGAAATCGGCAGCCGCAGCGCCCGGCCCGCCTCGTAGGCGAACCCCGCGTCGGTGGCCCGGCCCTGCAGCAGCCCTTCCCAGAGCGACGCGCGACGCTGCTCGTCGGCGCGGACGAAGCTCCGCTCCGCCGCGTGGTAGGCCAGCGCCACCTGGGCGGAAGTGGCGTCGACGACCTCCCACACGCGGGTCGCGAGGTCGAGCATCGCCTCGTTGTTGACGTACCCGGTCGCCCGGGCCTTCGCGGTCAGGGCCTGCCAGACGAGCCGCCCGCCGATCCGGAACGAGCGCAGCACGTCGTCGAGCGGCAGCTGCTGCTCGGCCCGGCGCCGTCCGGTCGCTTTCGCCGCGTCGTAAAGATCCTCCGAGGTTTCGGCACCGCGGCCGATCAGCTGCAGGACCCGGCGGAGGTTGTCGTGGCAGGAGCGCCACAGGTCGTCGTCGGGCACGACGTCGACCACCCGGTAGCCGGGGTTCTGCTCGACGATGACGGCGACCAGGGCGCCGGTGAGCTCGTCGAGCTCGTCCAGCACCCTGGCCGCGAGCGACCACGCGGTGTCCCGGGCGTCCGCCCTTGCCTCGCCCATTCGCACCTGCCACCGTCGTGCTCTCGCCGGCGCGTCAGCCTACGTCGCCGCCTCCGGTTCCGCTCACTTCGCCAGCGCGAAACCCGGGTGCGGCGGCTGGTTGTAGGCGGTGTTCTGCCACGCCACCGCCTCCCGGTACTGGCGGTCCTGCATCAGCGAGACGTGGGAGATGCTCGTCGTGTCGGTGGTCGAGTAGATCCGCAGCGCCCGGTTGTCCGAAGTCGGCCAGACGACCTCCTCCCGCCAGTCGCCGAACAGGTCCGCCTGCAGTGACGGCGTGCTCTTCGTGCCGTTGTTCGCGTGCACACCCGACGCGGTGAGCAGCCGGGTGTCGGCGCTGGTGCCGTACTTGTCGATGTGGGTGCCGTCCAGCAGTTCGCGCTGGGCGTCGCCGTCCCACCAGATCACGAAGTTCGTCGACGACGGCTTGCGCCCGATGTTCTGCCCGCTGGTGTTCAGCAGCCCGGACACCGCGGACGACCACGACTCGGCGCCGGGGCTGCCCGCGTAGACGTCGTCCGAGACCCCGCGCCCGTTGTCGCAGGAGCACGACGCGTTCTGCCAGATGATCTGCCCGGTCTTCGCGTCGGCCATCCAGGCCGCCGGTTTCGAGGTGTCTTCGTCCACTTTGAACTCTTCCAGCCCCGCCCGGCTGGGGATCAGGTCGCCGACGTGCATGGCGTCGCCGTGCCCGAGCCGGGTGTTCCACAGTGGACTGCCGTTGTCGTCGATGGCCATGGCCCCGAAGACGATCTCGTCGCGGCCGTCGCCGTCCGCGTCGGCGATGGCCAGCTGGTGGTCACCTTGGCCGGTGTACTGCGAGCCGGCCGAGTTGGAGTCGAACTTCCACCGTTCGGTCAGCGCGCCGCCCCGGAAGTCCCAGGCCGCGATGACGGTCCGGGTGTAGTAGCCCCGGGACATGATCAGGCTCGGGTGCGAGCCGTCCAGGTACGCGGTCCCGGCCAGGAACCGGTCCACCCGGTTGCCGTAGCTGTCGCCCCACGAGGAGACGGTGCCGCGCGGCGGGTCGTAGTTCACCGTGGCCGCGACAGCCCCGGTCTGGCCGTTGAACACCGTCAGGAACTCCGGGCCGGACAGCACGTACCCGCTCGAGTTGCGGTAGTCCGCGCTCGCGCTGCCGATGACCTGCCCGGTGCCGGACCGGGTGCCGTCGGCGGTCTTCATGGCGACCTCGGCCCGCCCGTCGCCGTCGTAGTCGAAGACCTGGAACTGCGTGTAGTGCGCGCCGGCGCGGATGTTGCGGCCCAGGTCGATCCGCCAGAGCCGCGTGCCGTCGAGCCGGTAGGCATCGACGTAGACGTCACCGGTGTAGCCGGACTGCGAATTGTCCTTGGCGTTGCTCGGATCCCACTTCAGCACCAGCTCGTACTGGCCGTCGCCGTCGAGGTCACCGACGCTCGCGTCGTTCGCGCTGTAGGTGTAGCTCTCCCCGGACGGCGTCGTGCCGCCCGGCGGAATCTGGATCGGCACGTCCCGGGTGCTCGCCGCGGCCGTGCTGTCGAGCGTCAGCGAATCCTCGGCGGCGAAGGCCGACATCCGCTCGACGCCGCCGACGACGGCGCGAACGGTGTACTTCGCCCCCGCGGGAGCCCCGGCGTCCAGGTAGCCGGTCGGCCCGCCCGCCGGAGTCCGGGTCACCCTCGTGCCGTCGCGGTAGACGGCGAACGTCACGCCGGCGGGGTCGTCGGCGAGCAGCCGCCAGCCGACCTGGTTCCCGGCCGCGGTGTGGACGCTGACCACCCCGCGGTTCAGCCGGTCGAACCGCGGCGCGGTCTCCCCCGCCGCGGTGGCGGGGATCAGCCCCACCAGCAGGACACCCACGGCGGCCACGACCAGCCGCCGGCTTCGCGCGAACTTGCGCATGCTTCTCTCCTTGTCTGAAGTGGACGGACTCAGCTGGTCGTGCAGGTGCTTCCGTTGAGGGTGAACGAAGCCGGCGCCGGGTTGGACCCGCTGAACGTGCCGTTGAAGCCGATGCCGGTCGACGCGTTCGGGGCCAGCGTGCCGTTCCAGGCCAGGTTGGTGGCGGTGACCGCGGCGCCGGTCTGCGCGAAGTCGGCGCCCCAGCCGGGCAGGGTCACGCGCTGGCCGGCGGTGTAGGTGAAGGCGAGGGTCCAGCCGGTGAGCGTGCTCGTGCCCGTGTTCGTGATGGTCACGGAGGCGGTGAAGCCGTTGCCGCCGCCCCAGGCGGGCGCGGAGTAGCCGATCTTGCACGTCCCCGTGCCGCCTGCGCTGGTCGTCACCGTGGCGGCCGCGGAGTTCGCCGAGACGTTCCCGGCGGCGTCGCGGGCCCGCACCTGGTAGCGGTAGGTCGTCGACGCCGTCAGGCCGGTGTCGGTGAAGGTGGGGGTGCCGGTCGAGCCGACCTGGCTGAACGTGCCGCTGCCGGTCGCCCGGAGGACGTCGTAGCCGGTGACGCCGACGTTGTCGGTCGAGGCGCTCCAGGTCAGCGTGGCTCCGGTGGCCGTCACGGCCGAGGCGGACGGCGTGCCCGGCGTGGTCGGTGCCACCGTGTCCGCGCTGCCCCCGCCGTAGATCGTGGCTTCCTTCGAGGTCTGGCGGACGCCGTTCGCGCCGTTGAGAAAGCGCTCTCCCCAAGCGGTGAGACTCGCCGGGTTGAAGCCGTTGACCAGGTCGAGGTAGGCGACGTCACTGCTGTTGCCGCTCCACGACCAGCCGAGGTAGCCGAGGCCCCTGGCCTGCGCCTGGGCCATGATCGTGTCCTCGTCGGGGTTGCCGTCGGTGTGCATGTTCCCGAACTCGCCCACCACCAGCGGCAGGCCGGCGGTGCGGAAGGCGTCGAAGTACCCGGTGATCTCGGCCGCGGTGTCGTAGACGCCGTACATGTGGATGGAGAACACCGTGTTGTGCTGCGGATCGGCGGCGAGCACCGAAGCGGCGTTGTCGCGCATGATGTTCTGCCAGTCCTGGCCCCACATCGGCGCGTCGGCCATCAGCAGGTGCTGGAGCCCCGCGCCGCGCAGCCGGGTGATCGCGCTGCTGGTCGCACTCGCCCAGGTGGCGCTCACCTGCTGGTTGTTGCCGAACGGCTCGTTGCCCAGGTTGATGACGACGTAGTTCTCCTGGCCCTTGAGGGCACTGGCCACGCTGATCCAGTAGCTCGCGGCCTGGTCCAGGCTCGCGGCCGCGCTTTCCTCGCCGTAGCCGGTGGTGTCGTGGGCTTCCAGCACGCAGATCAGCCGGGACTGCTTGCACAGCGAGATGACGTTCGTGACCTCGACCGCGGAAGTCGGTCCCCACCGCTGGCCGCTGCCGAGCACGACGCGCACGGTGTTGGCGCCGAAGGACTTGATGTCCGCGAAGGCGCCGGTCTGGCTGGGGTACCAGGCGTACGGGTGGTTCACGCCGCGCATCACGAAGGCCGCGCCGTTCGCCTCGGCGACCTGGGTGCCGCTGACGTGCAGGCCGGCGGCCGCCGTGGCGGTGGGCAGGGCCGCGACCAGGGCCGGGTACCAGCGGCTTTCCATCTTCTGGATGCCGGTGGTGCTGTTCGGGTGCACGCCGTCGGTGGTGTCGGCCGCGGTGTCGAACCCGGTCCACTGGTCGGCGACGGTGATCGGCGACGCGGCGGTGCTGTGCGCCTGGGCCCAGGCGGGGATGGCGCCGTTGAGATCGACGACCCGCTGGGCGCAGGCGGCGCAGTTGGCCGGGTTCATCGGGATGATCTTGGCGACGACGAGCTTCGTCGCCGGGTTGCTCGCGCGCATCTGGCCGAGCAGCGTCGTGTAGGCGTCGAGGATCGTGCTGGCCGGGATGTTGTTCCAGACGTCGTTGGTGCCCAGGTGCATCAGGACGATGTCCGGGCGGGTGGCCGAGAGCCAGCCGGGCAGCTGGTTGTCCCGCACGATGCCGGTGGCGAGGAACCCGCCGTGGCCTTCGTTTTCGCCGTCGTAGGTGAAGCCACAGCCCTGGGCGGGGAGCGTCCCGACGAAGTCGACGTCGGTGTGGCCGGTGTCCTGCAGGTGCTTCCACAGCAGTGCGCGCCAGCACCCGGGCGAACCGGTGATGGAGTCGCCCAGCGCCATGATCCGCGTGGGCGCGGCGGCTGCTGTGCTTGGGGTGTGCGGCAGGGCGACGAAGCAGGCGGCGAAGAGCAAGCCGACCACGAGCGCCCGGAGAACACGCCGGGTCATACCGACCTCCTGGAGAAATACGACAGGGACAGTCGACCTGGGAGCGCTCCCAGCACGGGAGTGTAACGGCTCGGCCGCCTCGAGCGAAAGTATCGGCTGATTCGACCACGTCGTCGAAAGCGCTTTCAGTCCACAATGGACGTTTCGGCTGCCCGCGCGCCAGCGGTCCGACGCCGGCCTGGCCGAAGCACCCGGGCACCGGCGCCGGGAGAGCATCCCCGCGTCAGCGCATGATCGTGGTGAGCACGTCGACGCCGAGCTGCATCAGGCGCGGGAGGTCCAGGCGGTGCTGGATCATCCGGCCGTCACGCCGGGAGACCAGCAGGCCCGCCTCGCGCAGGCGGCCCAGGTGGCGGGAGACCTGCGGGACCGTCATCCCGGTGCGGGCGGCCAGGTCGGACGTCGTGATCGGCTCGTTGACCAGGTGGCGGCACAGGGACAGCCGGGCCGGGTCGGCGAGGATCGCCAGGCGCAGGCGGACCTGGGCCAGGGTGTCGCGGGCGCCGTCGCCCTCGACCGGGAAGTGGACCACCACCGGGAACCCCGGGTCGATCTTGACGATCAGGTGGGGCCGGGCGTGCACGGACGGCACCAGCAGGCAGCGGCGGCCGCGCAGGTCGGCGTGCAACGACTGCAGCTTGTCGAACACCACCGACGGCGGGTCCTGCCGCGCCGCCGCGTTCGGGCTGAGCGAGGCCAGCGCCTCGGCCACCGGCAGGGCACTGACCCGCGCCCGCACCGTCGCGCACTCGCTCTCCAGCCGGTGCGCGACGCGCGCCCACTCGTCGGCGAAGAACTCCTCCGCGCAGGCGCGCAGCACGTCCAGCAGGTCCGCGCGGAACGCCTCCGGGTCGCCGACGAGGTGCCGGGCCAGCTCGCCGCGGGCGAACGACCGCCGCTCGCACGCCACGACGTACGCCTCCCTCGCCGCCGCGTCACCCAGCAGGTCGCCGATCTCCACGAAGCCGCCGTGGATCGCCTCGGCCGCGGTCGCGGCGAAGGTGCCCACCGGGAGCTGCTCGATCCGGCCCAGCTCGTCCTCGAACGTCCGGCCCAGCGGCAGCTCGAACGGCAGCAGCAGCCGGCAGCGGCGGCGCGCCCACAGCGGCGCGTAGGTCTTCAGCCGGCTGTGCAGGGCCGCCGAGGTGTCCGCGCGGACCCGGGTGAGCCACGGCCGCACCTCGAAGTGGTGCTCCGGCTCGGCGATCGAGTGCAGGCACGCGAGCAGCTCGGCCAGCGGCGAGACCCCCGCGACGAGGTCGGCCGCCCGGGCCCCTTGCACGGTCAGCACCACCGACATGCGCCCAGCTTAGGCCCCATGCTTACCGCGGTCGCGGTAAGCGTCGGCGGCGGTGCGGGGAATCGGACCTAGCCTTCCGTGATCCGGCCGCCACCGCGACACGAGAGGCCAGGTCATGCTCGACTTCCTGCGCACCTTCTTCGACCTGCACGAGATCCTGGACGTCCTGCCCGCGCTGCTCACCGAAGGGCTGCGCAACACCCTGCTGATCGCCGCGCTGGCGATCGTCTTCGGCGTCGTCGCCGGGGTGCTGCTGGCGATGCTGCTGCTGTCCCGGCGGCGGCTGGTCCGGCTGCCCGCCCGGATCTACGTCGACGTCTTCCGGGGACTGCCGGCGATCGTCACCGTCAGCCTGGTCGGCGTCGGCCTGCCGGCGGCCGGCCTGCGCCCGTTCGGCCGCGAGCCGCTCGGGTACGCCGTGCTCGCCATCGCCCTGATCTCCGCCGCCTACTCGGCCGAGATCTTCCGCTCCGGCATCCAGGCCGTCCCCGCCGGGCAGCTGCACGCCGCGCGCAGCCTCGGCATGCCCTACCTCACGGCCATGCGGGTGGTCGTCGTGCCCCAGGGCGTGCGCAACGTCCTGCCCGCGCTGGCCGGCCAGTTCATCATCGACATCAAGGAGAGCGCACTGGTGTACCTGCTCGGGCTCGGCTTCGGCCAGCGGGAGCTCTACTTCATCGCCCAGGAACGGCAGGCGGCGACCTACAATTCGTCGGCGCTGGTCGCCGCGGGCCTCTGCTACCTGCTGCTGACCATCCCGCTCACCTACGCGGTGAACAAGCTCGACCGGCGCATGCGCGAAGGCCGCCGCTTCACGGCGGTCCCGGCGGCGGTCGCGCCCGTCCCGGCGAAGGCGGCCGTCTGATGACCGCGGTGTCCGTGCGCGGCCTGCACAAGAACTACGGCCCGATCGAAGTGCTCCGCGACGTCGACCTCGACGTCGCCGCCGGCGAGACCGTCTGCGTGATCGGGCGGTCCGGCTCCGGCAAGTCGACCCTGCTCAAGTGCCTCAACCTGCTGGAGGAGCCGACGTCCGGGGAGATCCGGATCGGCGGCACCGAGATCACCGGCGCCCGGGTGGACGTCGACGCCGTCCGCGCCCGCGTCGGGATGGTGTTCCAGCACTTCAACCTGTTCCCGCACATGAGCGTGCTGAAGAACGTCACGGCCGCGCTGCGCCACGTCCGGGGCCTCGGCAAGGAAGCCTCCGAAGCCTCGGCGATGACCCAGCTCGAGCGGCTCGGCCTGGCGCACCTGGCGCAGCAGCGGCCCGGGCGCCTGTCCGGCGGGCAGCAGCAGCGCGTCGCGATCGCCCGGGCCCTCGCCGTCGAACCCGAGGTGATGCTCTTCGACGAGGCCACCTCCGCCCTCGACCCCGAGCTGGTCAAGGACGTCCTCGACGTCATGCGCACCCTCGCCGGCTCGGGCATGACCATGCTCGCCGTGACCCACGAAATCGGCTTCGCCCGCGAGGTCGCCGACCGCGTGGTGTTCATGGACGACGGCCGCATCGCCGAATCCGGTCCCGCCCGCGCCACCCTCGACGATCCGGAAACCCCGCGGCTGCGCGACTTCCTCGCCCGCGTCCTGTGACCGCCTTCCGAAAAGTCCGGAAAGGACAGACCATGTTCCGCATCGCTTTCGCCGCGTTCGC
The DNA here is from genome assembly GCF_030182635.1 of Amycolatopsis ponsaeliensis. Taxonomy (NCBI): domain Bacteria; kingdom Bacillati; phylum Actinomycetota; class Actinomycetes; order Pseudonocardiales; family Pseudonocardiaceae; genus Amycolatopsis; species Amycolatopsis ponsaeliensis. The sequence continues at coordinate 333,824 of NZ_JAPZLD010000004.1, read as the reverse complement.
CGGCGCCCTGGTGCTCGCCGGCTGCGGCAGCACGTCGTCCGCCGACGACCCGTACGGCCTGCTCGAACCCGGCACCATCCGCGCCGCCACGCAGACCAGTCAGCCGCCGTTCGCCTACGGTGATCCCACCGGGAAGCCGGTCGGGTTCATCATCGACGTCACCGACGAAGCCGCCAAGCGGCTCGGGCTGAAGGTGGACTACAAGTCGACTTCGGTGACGTCGTCGCTGGCCGGGCTGACCAGCCACCAGTACGACCTCGCCGCCGCCGGCCTGGGTGTCACCGACGAACGCCAGAAGAGCGTTTCCTTCACCAAGCCCCTGTTCTGGAGCACCACGGCCGTGCTCACCACGGCGAACTCGGCCGCCGCGAAGCTCACCGACTTCGCCGGCCGGAAGGTCGGCGCGGTCACCGGGTCGACGCAGGAACCGTTCGTGCCGGCCAAGATGCCCGGCGCGCTCCCGATCGGCTTCCCCAACGCCAACGCCGCGGTGAGCCAGCTGCTCAACGGCGCCCTCGACGCGTTCGTCGTCGGCGGGCCGGACGCCGAGCAGTTCCTCAAGCAGTACCCCGCGCTGCGGCGGGCCGCCTCGGCCCCGGTGGAGCACCCGACGTCGATGGCCGTGCCCAAGGACCACGGGGCGCTGCTGACCGCGCTCGACCAGCAGATCGGCGCGATGGTCGCCGACGGCACCTACGCCCGGCTCTACCGCAAGTACTTCACCACCGCCCCGCTGCCCCAGCTCGTCGCCGCCTGGCCCGCGCTCGGCGCGCAGTTCGCGGGCGGGCTCTGATGGGCGGCTGGGAACGGCTGGCGCTGCCCGGCGGCCGGGACTGCTGGCGGCTCGTGCTCGACGTGCCGGCCCGCGACGGCGTCGTCCTGGTCGCCGACCTCTACGCCGACCGGCCCGATCCCCCGCCCGGCCCGGTGCTGCTCGAGCGCACCCCGTACGGCCGCCGGCTGGCCCGGCCGTCCGACGGCGTCCTCGGCCCCGACCACCCGCCGGCACCCGAGGTGGCCGCGCAGCGGTTCGTCGAGGGCGGGTACCTGGTCGTGCGCCAGGACTGCCGCGGCCGCGGCGACTCGGGCGGCACGTTCACCAAGTACCTCAACGAGGCCGAGGACGGCTACGACACCGTCGAGTGGATCGCGGCGCGGGACTGGTGCGACGGCCGGGTCGCGACGATGGGCGTCTCCTACTCCGCCCACGCGCAGGCCGCCCTGGCGTCACTGGGCGCGCCCCACCTGGCGGCGATGTTCCTCGACTCGGGCGGCTTCGCCAGCGCCTACGAAGCCGGCACGCGGATGGGCGGCGCGTTCGAGCTGAAGCAGGTGACCTGGGCGTTCCACCGCGCCCGCACCAGTGCGAAGGTGCTCGCCGACCCGGTGCTGCGGGCCACCCTGGAGGCCGAGGACCTGCGGGCGTGGTTCACCCGGATGCCGTGGCGGCGCGGCGCGACGCCGTTGCGGTTCGTCCCGGACTACGAGGACTACCTGCTGGAGCAGTGGGAGCACGGGGTGTTCGACGAGTACTGGCGCCGGCCCGGCATCTTCGCGCGCGGCTTCTACGACCGGTTCCCGGACGTCCCCAGCCTGCACATCTCCAGCTGGTACGACCCCTACATCCGCACCGCCACGGAGAACTTCCGCGAGCTGGGCCGCAAGAAGCACAGCCCCGCCTACCTCGTGCTCGGGCCGTGGACCCACGGCGCCCGCAGCGCGCGGCACGCCGGCGACGTCGACTTCGGCCCCGAGGCACCGCTCGAGGGGAACCTCGACGACGACTACGTGACGATGCGGCTGCGCTGGTTCGACGCGCACCTCGCCGCGTCCGGCGAGGCCCCGCCGCCGGTGCGGTACTTCCTGATGGGCGGCGGCTCCGGGCGCCGGACCCCCGACGGACGGCTCGACCACGGCGGCCGGTGGCGCACCGCGTCCGCGTGGCCCCCGGAAACCGCCGAGGACCAGGTCTTCCACCTGGGCGCCGACGGCAGCCTCGCACGCACACCGGCTTCGGCGGACGAGGCGTACCTGGAGTACGACTTCGACCCGGCCGACCCGGTGCCCACCCTCGGCGGCCAGGTCACCTCCGGCGAGCCGGTGATGAGCGGCGGCGCGTTCCACCAGCACCCCGACGAGCGCTTCTTCGGCGCGTCGCAACCATTTCTGCCGCTGGACAGCCGCCCGGACGTGCTCGTGTTCCAGACCCCGCCGCTGACGCGGGACGTCGCGGTCGCCGGGCCGGTCACGGTGCGGCTGGCCGTGTCGTCCACGGCGGCCGATACCGACTTCACGGTGAAGCTGATCGACGTCCACCCGCCCAGCGCGGACTATCCGCAGGGCTTCGCGATGAACCTGACCGACGGCATCCTGCGCTGCCGCTACCGCGACTCGTTCGCCGAACCGGCGCCGATGGTCCCGGGCGAGGTGTACGACATCACGGTCGAGGCCCCGGACACGGCGAACCTGTTCCGGGCCGGCCACCGCATCCGGCTCGACGTGAGCTCGAGCAACTTCCCCCGCTTCGACGTCAACACGAACACCGGTGCCCGGGAGGTCGGCGACCGCCGCAAGGTGGTGGCGACCAACCGCGTCCACGTGGGCGGGCGGTCGTGGCTGACGCTGGCCGTGCTGCCGGACGACACCGATGCGTGAACCGCGGCCGATTACTCCGAGTGCACCAATACCCGGCGTCCCCATCACCGGTTCGTGTGATTCAGGACGGCTTTGGGTATGTGGGCACCATGGCTGTCAGAGCACCGGAGAGACCCACGGCGACGCCCGTCGTGTCCACGCCCCGGCGGATCAACCAGTTCGCCCACTGCGTTCCGCTGTTCGACGAGCACAGCCGGCTGGCGGCCGAAGACCCCCGCCGGACCGGCCTGCGTGACCGGCTGATCACCGAGCACCTCGAACTCGCCGAGAACATCGCCAAGCGCTTCGGCGGCCGCGGCGAGTCCTTCGACGACCTCGTGCAGGTCGCCCGGACCGGCCTGATCCACGCCGTCGACCGCTACGACCCCGGCAAGGGCCGCGACTTCCTGTCCTTCGCCGTGCCGACGATCATGGGTGAGGTCCGCCGGCACTTCCGCGACACCGCCTGGTCGATGCGCGTGCCCCGCGGGCTCAAGGAGCTGCAGCAGACCCTCGCCCGGGCGACCGGCGAGCTGGCCCACGACCTGGGCCGCTCCCCCACCCCGAGCGAGCTCGCAGCGCACCTCGACATCGACGTCGAGACCGTCCGGGAAGGACTGCTCGCCGCGGAGGCCTACAAGCCGGCGTCGCTCGACGCCCCCACCCGCGGCGGCGACCACGGCACGGTCGCCGACCAGCTCGCCGATCGCGAATCCCCGTACTCCAAGGCCGACGACCACCTGACGCTGCAGGCCGCGATGGCGGTCCTCCCGCCCCGCGAACGCGCGATCATCGAGATGCGGTTCGTCGAGGAGCTCACGCAGAGCCAGATCGCCGAGCGGGTCGGCGTTTCGCAGATGCAGGTTTCCCGGCTGCTGACCAAGACGCTCCAGCAGCTGCGCGGCCGCATCGTCGAGGAGTAGCGGGAGAAGAGCCGCACGGGGACAGGATTCGCAGGATGGCGGACATGTCCCCGCCGCGCCGGCCGCAATCGCGCCATGCTTCCGGAAGTCCCGGGTCGTCGTGCTCTCGACCGCGGCCCGCCGACCTTCGAACCCGTAAGCACACCAAGGAATCGGAGCACGGGCGTGAACTTTCGGAAGCACGGTTTCTTCGTCGTGGCACTACCCGCACTGGTGCCCGCCTTCGGAGACTTCGCCACCGGACGGCAGGTCGATCTCGTGGCCTGCGACCCCGGATTCAGTGGCGCTCCTTGAGGTAGCCGGCCAGCTCGGTCACGGTGGGCCGGTCGAAGACGACCGTGGCCGGCAGGTCCCTTCCCGACAGCGCGGCGAGGCGGGTGCGCAGCTCGATCACCGTCAGCGAGTCGAAACCCAGCTCCGGGAACGGCTGGTCGTCGGCGATCACCGCCGCGTCCGGGTGGCCGAGCACCGCCGCCACCTCCGCGCGTACCAGCTCGCGCAGCTCGGGCTCGGCCGGGTTCTCCGGCCACGCGGGCGGCGGTGCGGCCGCGCGCGAACCGCCGGCCGGCGGGGCCATCGCCGCCGACGGGTCGAACCGGACCGGCACCAGCACCGGTTCGGCCGAGCCGAGCGCCGCGTCGAACAGCGCCAGGCCCTGCTCCGCCGTGAGTCCGCCGACGCCGGACGCGTGGATCCGGCGCCGGGCCGCCGCCGAGATCCGGTCGCCGAGGCCGGTGCCCAGCTCCCACAGCCCCCACGCCAGTGACAACGCGGGGAGCCCCGCGGCCCGGCGGCGGCAGGCCAGCGCGTCCAGCGCCCGGTTGGCGGCCGCGTAGTTGGCCTGCCCCGCCTTGCCGAACACGCCGGCGATCGACGAGAACAGGACGAACGCGGTCAGCGGCAGGTGCCGGGTCAGCTCGTCGAGCACCAGCGCCGCGTCCACCTTCGGGCGCAGCACCGTGTCCAGGCGCTCCGGCGTCTGCGCGGCCAGGACACCGTCGTCCACCACGGCCGCGCTGTGCACGACGGCCGTCAGCGGCGGGTCGCAGCTCTCGACCAACGCCGTCACGGCGGCCCGGTCCGCGACGTCGGCCGCGACGATCCGCACCTGCGCGCCCAGCTCGTCCTGCAGCTCTTGCGCGCCGGGGGCCGCCGGCCCGCTCCGGCTCACCAGCAGCAGGTGCCGGACGCCGTGCGCGGTCACGAGGTGCCGGGCCAGCGCCCGGCCGAGCGCGCCTGTCCCGCCGGTGACCAGCACCGTCCCTTCCGGACCGAACGGCCGTCCGTCCGACGGCGCCGCCCGCGCGATCCTCAGCACGTGCGGAATCCCTTCGCGGACGGCGATCTGCGGCTCCGCGCTGCCGCCCGCGAGGCCGGCCACCCGCTCCACCGGGAAGCCGGGCTCCAGGTCGGCCAGGCTGATCCGGCCCGGGTACTCCGCCGCCGCGGCGCACCCGAAACCCCAGACCGCGGCGGCGGCGAGGTCCGGGACCGGCCCGGTCGCGTTCCTGGTGACGAGGACGAGCCGGTCGCCGCGCTCCTGCCAGTCGTGCAGGACGGCGAGTGCCCGGCCGGTCGCCGCCCGGACGTCGCCGGGCTCGATTTCCACCACCCGGACCGGTTCCCGGGCCGCGGCCGGCGTCATCGGAATCCACTGTGGACGGTAGAGCATCGTGTCCCGCGGCGCCATCGGCCGCGTCATCAGGGACTCGACCCGGGCGACCGGGTGCCCGTCTTCGCCGTACAGCTCGACGCGGACGGCGCCGGGGCCGAGGCGGACGCCGTGCACCCGCGCCCGCCGCGCACCGGGCGCGTAGACCTCGACGCCGCTCCACAGGAACGGCACCCTCGGCTCGGCCGCCGGTCCCTCCGCGAGCGCCGTCGCGTGCACGGCCGCGTCCAGCAGGACGGGGTGCAGCTCGAACCGGCCGCCGACGTCCGGCGCGAGGTCGACCTCGGCGAAGAACTCCTCGCCACGCGTCCACAACCTTTGCACAGCTTGGAAAACGGGCCCGTAGGCGTGCGCGCGGTAGGCCTCGGCGACGTCGACGTCCACCGCGCCCGGCGGCGGCCATTCCCCGGTCCAGCCGCCGGGGAGGGCGCCGCGCGGGCGCAGGCTCCCGGAGGCGTGCTTCCGCCAGCGCTCATCCGCCGGACGCCGGGCGTACACGTCGATGCGCGGCCCGTCCACGACGACCTGGACGTGGACGTCCTCGGCCGCGTCGAGCCGCAGCGGCGCTTCGATCGTCAGCTCTCCGACGGCCGCCCCGCCGGCGTGCAGGGCCAAGTCGACGAACGCCGTGCCGGGCGCCAGGACCGCTCCCCCGATGACGTGGCCTGCCAGCCACTGGTGCCGGCGGACGCCGAGCGAGCCGCCGTGCACGATCCGCGGCGAGTCGGGCGCGACCAGGGCCGGGCCGAGGACCGCGTGGTCCCCGCCGGCCGGCTCGAGCGACGGCGACGGCGGGTCGAGCCAGTACCGGGTGCGCTTGAACGGATACGTCGGCAACGGCGTGATCCGCGCGCCGCTGCGGGCGAACACCGCGGTCCAGTCGACGGGGACCCCCGCGGTGTGGATCGCACCCGCCGCCGCCAGCACTCCGGCGCCGGACATCGTCGCCGCGGTCACCGGCAGCGCGTCGGCCGCCGCGCGGCTGAGCACGGGCGCCGGGCCGATTTCGAGGCCGACGACCGGGCCCGGTGCGGTGATCGTGGCGAGCGCGTCGGCGAACCGCACGGCCGAGCGGGCGTGCCGCCGCCAGTGACCGGGCTCGAGCTCGTCGACGAGTAGTCCGGTCAGGCCCGACACCAGCGGTATCGACGGCCGGTGGTGCTTCAGCCCGGTGGCGATGTCGTGGAACTCGTCGAGCATCGGGTCCACGAGCGGCGAATGGAACGCGTGGCTGACGCGCAGCCGCGTCCCGCCGCCGAAGCGTGCGGCCAGGGTCGTCGTCGCGGTGTCCGCGCCGGAGAGGACGATCGAACGCGGGCCGTTGATCGCGGCGATCGCGACACCGTCACCCAGCAGCGGCGCCACTTCCGCCTCGGTGGCTTCGACGGCGATCATCACGCCGCCGCCGGGCAATGCGGCCATGAGCCGGCCACGCGCGGCCACGAGCGTCGCGGCGTCGGGCAGGGCCAGCACTCCGGCGACGTGCGCGGCGGCGATTTCGCCTATCGAGTGCCCCATCAGCACGTCCGGACGCAGCCCCCAGGACTCGAAGAGCCGGTACTGGGCGACTTCGAAGGCGAACAACGCCGCTTGGGCGTGGTCGGTGCGGTCCAGCGCCTCGCCACCGGCATCCGCGATCTCACGCACCGGGCCGCCGAGCGCGTCGCACGCTTCGTCGAAAGCGTCGGCGAACACCGGGAACAGTGCGGAAAGTTCCCGTCCCATCCCGGCGCGCTGCGCGCCCTGCCCGCTGAACAGCAGGGCCAGCCGGGTCCCGCCGCGCACGGTCCGGCCGGGCACGCGGCCTTCGGCGACGGCGCGCAGGGCTTCCGGGTTCCCGGCGGGCACCAGCACGCGGTGCGCGAGCGGCGTCCGGCGGGCCAGTGTGAAGGCGACGTCCACGGTGTCGGCGGCCCCGGCCAGACCGGCCGCGACCTGCCGAAGACCTTCGCCGTCGGCCGCGCTGAGCAGCCACGGCGCCGCCGGGAACGCTTGCCGCGCCGGGACTTCCGGTGCCGGTGCCTCTTCGACGAGCACGTGCGCGTTGGTGCCGCCGATCCCGAAGGCGGACACCCCGGCCCGGCGGACCCGGTCCGCGCGCGGCCACGGCCGTGCCTGGTCCAGCAGCGCCACCCCGCCGCCGGCCCAGTCGACGTGCGGGCTCGGCTCGTCCGCGTAGAGCGACGGCGGCAGCTGTTCGTGCTGCAAGGCCGCCACCACCTTGATCACGCCGGCGACCCCGGCGGCGGCCTGGGTGTGGCCGATGTTCGACTTCACCGACCCGAGCCACAGCGGGTCGCCGCCCCGGCCTCGCCCGTACGCGGCGATCACCGCCTCGGCCTCGATCGGGTCGCCCAGGGACGTGCCCGTCCCGTGGCCTTCGACGGCGTCGACGTCGGCCGCGGCCAGCCCCGCGTCCGCGAGCGCCGACGCGATCAGGGCCTGCTGCGCGCGCCCGTTCGGCGCGGTCAGCCCGTTCGACGCGCCGTCGGCGTTCACGGCCGAGCCGCGCAGGAGCGCGAGCACCGGGTGCCCGTTCCGGCGCGCGTCGGACAGCCGCTCGAGCAGGAGCACACCGGCGCCCTCGGCCCAGGCCGTGCCGTCCGCTCCGGCCGCGTACGACCGGCACCGCCCGTCCGGGGACAGGCCGCGCTGGCGGCTGAAGGCCAGGAACGTCCGCGGAGTCGCCATCACCGTCGCCCCGCCGGCGACCGCGAGCGAACACTCCCCCGCACGCAAGGCTTTCGCCGCGAGGTGGAGGGCGACCAGCGACGACGAACAGGCCGTGTCGACGGTGAGCGCCGGGCCGGTCAGCCCGAAGGTGTAGGAGATCCGGCCGGAAGCCACCGCGTGCGACGACCCGATGCCCAGCCACGCCTCGAGCTCGTGGGGCGTGGTGAACCGGCTCGCGTAGTCCTCGTTCATCACGCCGACGAACACGCCGGTGTCGCTGCCGCGCAGCGTCCCGGCGTCGATGCCGGCCCGCTCGAACGCCTCCCACGACGTCTCGAGCAGCAGCCGCTGCTGCGGGTCGGTCGCGAGCGCCTCGCGCGGCGAGATGCCGAACAGGCCCGCGTCGAAGTCGCCCGCGCCGTCGAGGAACCCGCCGCGCCGCGTCACCGAACGGCCGATCCGGTCCGGGTCCGGGTCGTAGAGCTCGCCGGTGTCCCAGCCGCGGTCGGCCGGGAACTCCCCTGTTGCGTCGATCTGGTCCGCGACGAGCCGCCAGAGGTCTTCCGGCGAGCGCACACCGCCGGGGTACCGGCACGCCATCGCCACGACGGCGATCGGCTCGGCGGCGGGTGCCGGCGTTGCGGGCGCGTGCGTGCTCGCCGCGCCCGAGGCGAGCCGGGCCAGCTCGGCGATGACCTCGCCGGGCGTCGGGAAGTCGTAGATCAGCGAGTGCGGGACGGGCACGCCGGTGAGCGCGGTGATCCGGTGCCGGAACTGCACTCCGGCCAGCGACGACAGCCCGAGGTCGGTGAAGGGCCGGTCCCGCCAGCCGTCGCCGCCGTCGTGGCCGCAAAGCGCGATCAGCTCGGCTCGCACCACCGCGGCGAGGTCCGGCGGTTCCGGCGCGCTCGCCAGGACGTTCCGGCGTGGCTTGCCCGACGGCGTCCGCGGGACCTCGTCGACCTCGATGTAGGCGACCGGCACCTTGTACAGCGACAGCCGGCTCAGGCACAGCCGCCGCAGCTCTTCGGCGTCGAAGCCGTCGGGCCCGGGGACCACGAACGCGACGGGGACCGCGCCGACGACGGCGTCGGGCCGGCCGGCGACGAGGACGTCGCGCACCGACGGCGCCTCTTCGAGCACCGCCTCGATCTCGGTCGGGTGGACGTTCTGGCCGCCGCAGACGATGACGTCGTCGACCCGGCCGTCGAGCACCAGCCGGCCGCCTTCGAGCCGCCCCGCGTCGCCGGTGGGGTACCAGCCGTCGCGCACCGGCGAGGACTGGCCGTGGTAGCCGAGCATCAGCCCCGGCCCGCGGACGAGCACCTCACCGGCGTCGATCCGGATCTCGACGCCGGCCACCGGCTTCAGCCCGGCCTCGCCGGGGGTTTCGACGGCGATCTTGCCGCCCGTCTCGGTGCTCCCGTAGCCGTTGAGCAGCTCCTGGCCGAACAACTCCCGGGCCGCGGTCCGGGCCGCCGGCGTGCACGGCGCACCGGACGTCAGGCACCGCCGCGGAGTGCCCAGCGGGCCGTCGTGCTCCTGGCGCAGGCGCAGGTAGGTGGCCGGCACCCCGGCCAGCACGCAGCCGGGGTGGGCGGCGAGCAGGTCCGGGGAAAGGCCATCGGCGAGCCGCGTGTGGGAGCCGACCGCGATGGTCGCGACGAAGGCCAGCGACAGGGCGTAGGCGTGGTGGGTCGGCAGCGGCCACAGGACGGTGTCGTCCGCGGTAAGCCCGAACATCGGGACGTAGCAGGCGGCGGTCGACCACAGCATCGCGCGCTGGGAAAGCAGGACGCCCTTGGGACGGCCCGTGGTGCCGGAGGTGTAGAGCAGCCAGGCCGGTTCGTCGAGGCCGAGGTCGTCCCGCGGCGGTCGCGCTCCGGGTTCCGGCGGGTCCTCGACGAAGAGAACGCGCAGGTCGCGGTGCTCGCCGAGGCGGTGCGCGAGGTCGGCGTGGCGCGCCTCGGTGATGAGCAGAGTCGCGCCGGAGTCGTCGGCGATGTGGGCGAGTTCGGCTTCGGTCGCCCGCGTGCTGACCGGAACACCGACGGCCGAGGCCCGCAGCACGGCCAGGAGGTATTCGGCGAACTCGACCCGGCTGCCGACGTGGACGAGCACCCGCTCGCCTCGCGCCACGCCGAGCGCGGCGGCGTACTCCGCGCTGCGGCCGGTGAGCTGTCCGTAGGTGATGGTCCGCGTGTCGTCCGAGTAGGCCGGCCGGTCGGCGGGATGGGCGGACAACGCGGCGGTGAGCGGCCGGACGAGCCCGGCCCGGATTTCTTCCACTGCTCCGGGTATACCGCAGTTTTCGCCTCGACGGCCACGGGGACGTTTCCGCGACGCCCGGGTGACGGCCGGCTGCGACGCTGTCCAGGGTTCCCGTCGCGGGAGGAGAGCCGTCCCATGCCGCCGCCACCGAGGGCACGAGCGAAGCTCCCCGCGCTGACAGTGGACGCGGCGCCGGCGGCTGTGAAGGAGCGCTCACCGCGGCCGAAACCGGCCCCGCTGCCGCCGTCGAACGCGGCGGCGCTGGCGGCGCTGCGGGCCGGTGACAAGAAGCCGCTCGCGGATCCGTCGCGGAAGGAGTCGCAGGACAAGGTCGGCAACGGTGCGGTGGCGGCGGGCCTGGCCAGGAGTCCGGGCGCCGATCCGAAGTTCGCGGTGCTGAAGAAGGACGTCGCGCACAAGAAGCACACGGTCGCGAAGTCCCATCCCCCGGCGAACAAGGAAGCGACCTCGGCGCAGGCCGCCTCGGTGCCGCCCAAGGACGACGAGGTGGCGCAGGGCAAGACGGCCAACGCCGAGAAGATGAACGAGGCCAAGCCGAAGGACTTCGACAAGGAAGCGTTCGTCAAGGCCGTCGAGAAGGCCATTGCCGAGAAGGCGCCGAAGAACCTCGAAGAGGCCGACGAGTTCTCCGAGTCCGGCAAGCCGGCCGAGGTCAAGGCCGAAGTGGCCGACAAGGTCGGCGAGGGCAAGAACGACTCGGCCGAGCAGATCGCCGACACGACCGCGGCACCCCCGGACACCTCGGCCGCCGAGGTCAAGCAGGTCGTGCCGATGACGGGCGACCGCCCACCGGGCACCCCGGCCACGCCCGACCCGGCGAAGGCGACGCCGGACAAGCTGCCGCCGTCGGCCACCGACATGTCCGCGGGCCCGGCCGCCGTCGACAAGCAGATGGCCGAGAACCAGGTCACCGAAAAGCAGCTGTCGACGGACCCGGCGTTCAGCCCGGCTTTGAAGGACAAGAAGGCCGCGGAGAAGCATTCCGAGGCGACACCGCCGGAGCTCCACAAGAACGAGTCCCAGCAGCTGCGCCAGACCACGGCCCAGGCCAAGCAGTTCGGCGCGTCCGCGATGGGCGCGATCACCACCCGGCGGGCGGGCGCCGGTCGCCTGGTCGACCGCGGGAAGGAAGCCACCAAGAGCGACGACCAGGACAAGCGCGCCAAGGTGACGGCCATTCTGCAGAAGGTCTTCGACACGATGAAGACCGACGTCGAAGGCATTCTCACGGGTCTCGACAAGCTCGTCGACGACCAGTTCACGAAGGGCGAGAAGGAAGCCCGCGACGCGTTCACCGCCGAGCACCGGCGCAAGATGGACGAGTACAAGGACCGGCGCTACAGCGGTGGCTGGGGCCTGGTCAAGTGGGGTCACGACAAGCTGTTCGGGTTGCCGGAGGAAGCGAACCAGATCTTCGTCGAGGCCCGCGACCACTACGTCAAGGCGATGCGCGGGGTCATCTCGGCCGTCGCGGACACGATCGGCCGTGAGCTGACGCGGGCCAAGCAGCGCATCGCGACGGGTCGTACAGAGCTGCAGAAGGCCGTCGACAGCCTGCCGAAGGACCTCAAGGCGCTGGGCAAGGAGGCGGCGGCCGGGTTCGCCGACAAGTTCGACGAGCTGACCCAGTCGGTCGACGACAAGAGCACCGAGCTGGTCGACACGCTGGCCACGAAGTACACGGACGCGGTCAAGGCGGTCGACGCCGAGATCGACGCGGAGAAGGAGAAGAACAAGGGGCTCGTCGACAAGGCACTGGACGCGGTCAAGGGCGTCATCAAGACGATCCTCGAGCTGAAGGACATGCTGCTGGGGGTGCTCGCGAAGGCGGCGCAGGCGGTGATGGGCATCCTTCGCGATCCGATCGGTTTCTTGGGCAATCTGGTGTCGGCGGTCGGCGGCGGGTTGAAGCAGTTCAAGAACAACGCGGTGACGCACCTGCAGCAGGGAGTGTTGTCATGGCTCCTGGGCACGGCGGCGACGGCCGGGATCACGTTGCCCACCAGCTTCGACGTCGTGGGCATCCTGCTGATGATCGCCAGCCTGCTCGGCTTGACGTGGGCCAACTTGCGGGCGCGGATCGCCCGGAAGGTCCCCAAGGAGGCAATGGCGGCGATCGAGGCGGGCGAGCACGCGCTGCCTCTGGTTCTGGAGGTCCGGAAGCGCGGAATCCGGGCGCTTTGGGACGACCTCCGCGATCGCGTCGGCGATTTGAAGAAGACGTTGATCGACAATCTCGTGTCATATCTGCTGCCGACGATCATCATGGCCGGGATCACGTGGATCATTTCCCTGTTCAACCCGGCTTCGGCGTTCATCCGCGCGTGCAAGATGATCATCGACATCATCAAGTTCATCGTGACCAATGGTCGTCAGATCATCGAGTTCGTGAACACGGTGCTGGATGCGGTGATCGCGATCGCCAAGGGCGGGGCCGGCGGGGTGGCCGGTTTGGTCGAGAAGGCTCTCGCGCGGTCGATTCCGGTGTTGATCGGGGCTTTGGCTGCGCTTCTCGGGGTTGGGGGTATCGCGGGGAAGGTCAAGGAGATCTTCCAGAAGCTCGCTCGGCCGGTGAACAAGGCTATCGACTGGGTGATCGGGAAGATCGTCGGGTTGGCCAAGAAGGTTTGGGCCAAGGTCAAGGCGCTGGCGAAGAAGCTGAAGGACAAATTCAGCAAGAAGAAGCCCGAGAAGAAGGGCAAGCCCGGCGCCGACGACAAGAAAGACGCTACTGTCAAGCTCCAGCCGGAGCAGGAAAGCCTGTCGATGACCGGCGAAGGGCACACCCTGATCGCGACACCCGGCGAAGGTGTCGACATCGCGAGCGCTCGGCTGAAGGTGTCCGTCAAAGCCGATCGCGTGATCAAAAGACTCCAGGCAAGGAAGCGAAAAGACCCGAAAGAGAAAGAGAAGGTCAACGACCTCAAAGCGATCGTCCGGGTCGCAAAGAAAGTCGAGAAGCTGGTCGGGGCAGCGGAGAAGCAAAAGGGCAAGCAGGCCAAGAAGCTCCTCGAATACCCGGGCTTCCCGGCCGCGTTCCGTGACCTCAAGGCCAAGATCGTCCAATATGGGAGCGACTACGGCGTCAAGGACCTGGCCGAGGGTGACCTGGGCGATCAGGTCAAGATCGAGAAGGAGATCCGCGCCGACATCGTTTCCGTGGCCAGAGACCACGACAAGGGCGGCCGATACGAAGACGTCATCGACGAAGTGGTCAAGAAGGTGAACAGCGACAAGAAGATCGCGAAGTACACCTCTTACCACGCCTCACCTCCGGAGTGGCGCGGCAAGGACGTGATCGAGGGCGCGAACTACCTCGTCGTCGGGGAGTTCGCCCGGGACTCGGGCCGCACGTACCGGATCCTGGTCGGCGATCAGAACCTCGTCGGCGAGGAAGCGAAAAAGGCCTTCGCCGAGCTGGTCAGAGTGACCGCGGCGGCCGGCAACCTGTCGGCAACCATGTTGAAGGCGGAAATGACCGAGGGGATGCTCGAAGCAGGCAAGCACAGACCGGACCTGCGTACGCGGTTCATCGGAATGGCAGTCGAGAAGTACGTGGCCAGGACCGTCTCTCACCCCGACATCAAGCGACTGGGCGCGAGCCGGCCAGGAGAGAGTGTTCCTGACTTCCTGATCAAGGACGGCAAGCGGTCCTTCCCGGTGGACGTCACCGGCTCCAGCCGCACGTCTACGATGGAACATCTGCAACGGGCGTACATAAGCCGCGAGAAGCAGATCGTCGCGTATCGCCCGATCCCGGCTCGTACCATCGATGCCGTGTTCGGATGAGCGCTGGAGAGGACGGGTTGTGACCACCAGACTGGTTGGCGAGAGTTTCGAGGATGTCCGCGCTACCAGCCCCGGGCAGATCGTCGAGGACTTCGAGCTCGACCGGTGCACCTTTGTCGCTTCCACGTTGGCTCAGCGAACCGACTTGGTTCCGAGTCTTGTCGTACGCCGAGTCAACGCGACCAGATGCATACTGGACAACTGCCTGGCCGTCGGCATCCGCTTCGAGGACGTCACCGTCGACAACCTCGTCACCAAAGGCGGCTTGATGCACCTGAGCGGCTGCGTCTTGTCCCACGTCACGTTCAAGGGCAGGGCGGGCGCAGTCATCGCCAGTCCACCCGTTCCGAGGCCGGACGAAGACCTAGTAAGCCCGGAAGCTGACCGAGCCTTGGTGGAGGCCTACAAGTCGGTCGACTGGGCCTTGGACATCACGCAGGCCGAGTTCGTGGACGTGAGCTTGGACTACGTGCCGGGGAACCTGATCAAGCGAGACCCTGAGACCCAGTTCCTCCTGCGCCGCGAGCATCGGGCGGAGCTGGACAACCGGGACGTCCCCGACGGAGCGCACCGCGTCTTCAGTCGGTTCGACATCAGTCCGTTTGATTCGATGGTGGTAGTCGCCCCCAAGAGATCCAAACAATTCCGGCGTCTGATGGATATTTTCGAGGGTCTCCGTGAGGTCGGCTTGGCCGAGTGACCTTTGGTTCAGGCAGCGTCAGCAGCCGGGGCAGGCGTCCTTGTGGGGAACCGCCATCGGCACCACCCGCATCGCCGCCCCCGCGATCGCCGCGTTCCCCACCCGGTCCTGCCCAGCCGCCATCGTCGACGCCAAATGCGACGGCACCGTCTTAGACGAACCATCCATCGCCGTCTTCGCAGCCTGGGCGTTCCCGACCACCGCCGGCACCAAAACCAGCTTCTGGTGACCGCGATCGGAAGCAGCGGCAGTCCGCAGCTCCTGCGCCGTCACCGGGACAGCGGGCTTCGTCTGTGGGGGTACCAGCTCAGGCATGCGAACTCCCCTCGGTCAGAAGCCCAGCATACCGGCCCAGCTCGGCCGGGCGGAACAACCGCGCCTCGCGCTGGAACTGGCGCGACACCCCGCGGACCACGTGCTGCATCAAGATCGACTCGCTAGCAGAGTCAGCGGCGGCAAGAGCCGCCGTTCGGGCCGCCGAGGTGATGCCCGCTCCCGTCATGTCCAAGCGGCACAACGCCTCCAAATCGACCTCCGGGGCCAACGGCGCCTCCGGGGGAAACGCCAGCTGCCACAGGCGGCGGCGCTCCGCCAACGACGGCCGCGGGAAGTGGACCACGAAGTGGAACCGGCGGGTGAACGCCGCGTCGATGTTCTCCTTGAGGTTGCTCGTCAAGATGATCAGGCCGTCGCTCGCTTCGAGGCGCTGCAACAGGTAGCCGACCTCCAGGTTGGCGTAACGGTCTGTCCCCTGCTTGACCTCGCCGCGCTTGCCGAACAGTGCGTCGGCCTCGTCGAACAACAACACCGCGTGGCTGTCCTCCGCCTGGCGGAACACCTCCTCCATGTTCTTCTCCGTCTCGCCCACCCACTTCGACACCACCTGCGCCAGATCCACCTTCAGCAACTCGAGCCCCAGCATCCCGGTGACGACCTCCGCCGACATCGTCTTGCCCGTGCCCGGCTCGCCGGTGAACAACGCCTTCACCCCACCCGTCGAGGTGCGACGGGCGAATCCCCACGACTCCGCGATGCGCGGCCACGCGCGGAACGCCGACGCGATCTCGCCGATCTGGCCCAGCTGGGCCTCCGGCAGCACCAGGTCGTCCAGCGTGCGGCGCGGGGTGATCGCCTGCACGACCCCGCTCGTGCGCCCCCGGGTCACCGTCGCGATCGCCGGCTCCACGTGCTCGCCCGGCTGGCCGTTGCCGGCCAGGCGCGCGCCCGCGTCGGCGACCGCCGCCACCGCGCGGAGTTCGCCGCCGCTCATGCGGTAGCGGGCGGCCAGGTCCGTCAGCACCTCCGGATCCAGCACCGGGAACGCCGACGACCACATCTCCCGGCGCTCCGGGAAGTCCGGCGCCGGGATCGTCAGCTCCGCGTACGTGCGGGAAGCCAGCAACCCGGGCGGGCGCCACGGGTTCACGCCCGTCAGGCACAGCGGCACGCTCGATCGCACCAGCGCCTCGTCGTACGCGCGGTCCGTCGGCAGCCACAGGATCGCGTCCAGGGCGGCCGCGGTCCGCAGGTCCTGCGCCACGTCGGCGGTCACGCGCCGCAGGGGCCTCCCGGCCGCGGCCGCCAGCGCCTGCGCCGCGTCGATCTGGCTGTCGGCCGGGCACCCCCACAAGCCGACCACGTCGACGTCGCCCGCGGCCAGCGCGCGGCCGAGGGTGCCCAGCCGCTCCGACCGCAGGTACGGGGACGCCACCTGCCGCTCCGGTCCCGACACCTCGCCGGGGTCGTGGCCGAGGATCCCGACGTCGCCGCCCCAGCCCATCAAGTACTCGAACACCCCGCCACCGAGGGCCAGTTCCCGGGCCGGCTCGCTCGGCGCTTCGCCGTACGCCTGCAGCAGGCCGTAGCGGCGCAACCGGCCCGCGGAGCCCAGCGCCCGGCGCGCCGCCAGGCGGTCCGCCGGGGTCTCCGCGACCACCGTGACCAGCAGCTCCACGCATGGCGCCCGCCGGTTCAGGTTGTCCACGACGTACGCGTAGACGCGCTCGTAGCCCGGGTCCAGCTCCGGCGCGGCCACCAGCAGCAACGCGTCCTGCTCGACCCGGGACAGGCCGTAACGGGTCGCGAGGGCGTCCAGCGGCAGCGTCACCCCACGGGCCGCGGCCAGGCGGCGCAGGTGCTGCTCGGACTCCGGGTCCGGGCTCGGCGCGGAGGGCGGCTCGGTCATCGCCTCGGTGAAGGCGTCCACACGGTCCAGCAGCGCGTCGACCTGCTCGTCCGTCACGCAGAACGGCGTCAGGTCCGGGCGCGTCAGCATCGCCGCGGCCTCCGCTTGGCGGGCGACGGCGACCCGCAGCGCCTGGTGCAGCTCCGCCAGGCGCACCCGGAGGTGCTCGACCGCCAGTCCGCTCATCTCAGCCACCAGAGAAGGTCAGGGTCCGGCCACCCAGCCAGACCACGTTCGGCACGTCGGCGAGGGCGCCACCCCGCCACAGGTCCGCGTGGCGGCGCCCCAGGGGCATCTTGACGCGCACCGCGTCACGCTCGAACCGCACCGTGGCCTCCAGGTCGGCGAACCGGGTCATCGTCAGGACCGGTGTCTCCCCGCCCCACAGCTGCCCGGCGATCATGCCCAGCGCCAGGGACGCGGCGAGCGCGACGCTGTGGTCGAGCGCGTGGTCCCCGGCCAGGGGCACCGCCCGGTGGCCGGCGAACAGGGTGCGGGTCAGCTCGTCCAGGTGCTCGGCGGAGAATTCCGCTGCCAGCCGGGGTTCCACCCCACCGGTTGTCCACAGTGGAGTCCGCGACCGCAGCCGGGTCAGCGGGTCGTCACGCAGCGGGCGCGCGTCCGTCAGGAACCGGACGCCCGCTGCCGCCAGCTCCCGCAGGCACGCCGGCGGCAGCGGGCCGTCCCGGACCACGACGGGTGGCCGGCCGCACGCCGCCCAGTGCGGCAGCAGACCCTCCACTGTGGACGCCCAGGCCATCGGGAAGAGGCCGGGGGTGTCGACCAGCAGCAGGCCGTCGTCGACGCCGGCGATCAGCAGCGGAGCGTCGGGTTCGTGGCCGCGGCACAGGGACAGCGCCAGCACGCCGTCCAGCACCGGCAGCGCGGGACCGACCTGCCGGGCGAACGCGGTCAGGTCCGGCACCGACTCCAGGCCGGCGAACGTCGCGGCCGCGAGGTCGTCCTCGGGCGTCCGCCGCCAGCCCCGCTGCGGCTCGCCCAGGACCTGGTAGGCCAGGGCTGCGGCGAACAGCGGGGCGTCGCCGAGCAGGTCCACTCCGGACAGTGCCGGGCCGATCGCGTCCAGGTAGCCGGTCCGCGCCAGCGGGCCCGCGAGGAGGAACGGCAGCACCGAGCCGACCCTCGTCTCCCCCGCCGGCCTCGGGACGGCGGTCACACCACCGGACGCGCTCTCGCCGACGGCGGCGGAACCGGCTCGTTCGCCGGGCGGCGACCCCAGCAGCTCGAGGATTTCTTCACGCGTCGCGGGCGACCCGGGGAGAGCCAGCCGGCGGGCCAGTTCCGCCGCCGGCCCGGCCAGCGGTCCCGGAGCGCCCGGATCAGCCGGTCCGCCGGCGCCCTCGGCGAGCAGCGCGGCCAGGTACCGCCGCACCGTCTCCTCGGGAAGCAGGGCGAGCAGCGCGGCCAGCTCGTCCCGTGCGGTGAGTTCCTCGAACAGCACGGCCGCCGTCGGGGCCGCCACGTCCGCGACGAAGGCGGGCAGCTCGGCCGGAGTGTCCGTTGTGGACGGTTCGACGAGCGGTCCGGCCTGCCCGGGAGCCGGCACGGGTACCGGCATCGGGATCGGGATCGGGATCGGGATCGGGGCGGACAGCGGGTCCCCGCTCGCCGCCCGATCCAGGACGAGACTCGCCGGCACCAGCCCCCCTCCCCCGCGTGCGGCCAGCCGGACGGACAGGCGCACCGGCTCGGTGATCTCCAGGTCCGGGCCGTCGCCGGTGAGGTACTCGCCGAACTCCGCGGCCAGCAGGTCCGGCAGCGCGTCGAGCACGCGCTGGACGAGCCCCCGCGGGTCGGGTCCCCAGCTCCACCCACCGCGCCGGACCACGCGCACCGCGCAGCGGTGCACGGTGATCTCGCCGCCGGTGGGGGCGCTCACTGCTTCTCGACCTCGTCCAGCCGGCCCGCCCAGCCCGCCACCAGCAGCAGCACGGCGTGCGTGCCCGGGCTCACCGTGACCGGGATCGCCACGTGGCCGGTGCCCTTCGTGATGGTCCCGGTGATCGGTAGTGTCCCCTGGCCCTCGGAGACCAGCGCGAACACCGCGGTGTCCTGGGCCGCGTCCCCCGGCAGCGCGACGAGCAGCCCGGTGCCGTCGAACGTGGGCGGGTCGAGCGTCGGCAGTTTCGCCAGCGCGGGCTTGGGCGGCTGGCTCGGCAGCCGCGTGACCCCGTACGCAAGGGGGTCGACGAACACCTCCGGCTGGTCGTCCGCCTCGTGCACGGCCAGTTCCCGGCCCGAAAGAGACAAGGTGGCCGCGCCCGCGCGGACCGGCAGCGCGGTACCGACCAGCGCGTCCACCGCCGGCACCGGGACGTCGATCGCCTTGACCGCACCCACCACGACTCCGGTGCTCGACTCGTACACCGCGAAAACACTCACCTCAGCCACCCCCACTCGTCGCCGCGACCGTCGCCAGGACCAGGAAGTCGACCGAGCCCGTCCGTTCGGTGACCGCCGGACCGGTGCCGGGGTCGTAGGACCGCAGCAGGCACCGGACCCGCCGGTCACCGTCCACAGTGGCTTCCGCCGGCACCGTGAGCCCCGCGCCGGACGGCGGGATGCGAGGAGTCACGTACACGTGCAGCGACACCCGGCCGTCGGCGACCTCCTCCGGTGTCACCCCGGCCGGCAGGGGCAGCACCATGCCGTCGGTCGCACTGCCGGACGTCGCCAGCACGCTGCCCGCGGAGATCCGGCCGGAGAAGCTCCCGGCGATGGTCAGGTTCCCGTTGGACTCCACCGTCATCAGCGGATCGACTTGGCCGGTTCCCCGGTACAGGCCGTAGACCAGCGTCGGGGTGTCCGATCCGGACAGCACCAGCGCCGGCTCGCCCTCGCCGGCCAGCGGCCGGGTCCGCAGGGACAGCGAGCCGGACCGGGCCGACACGGTGTCCGCGCGCACCCCGGCGAACCGCGGGCCGACGTTGCGGGCTTCCGGGACCGCCGCCGTGAAGTGACCGGCGGTCCACTGGACGAAGCCCAGCAGCACCAGCCACGGGACGGGCGGGGCGGCCGGGACGGCGTTCACCGCGGGCGGCTGCTGGTCGGCGACGAGCCGCTCGTCGCCGAGTCGTTTGAAGAGGATCTGGTACGACTCTTCGACGCGCGACGGCCCGGCGGATCCGGCGCACGAGGCGGGCCCGGTCGCCGGCTGGGCCCGGTCCGCGGCGGTGAGGAACACCGGGTACGGCTCGGACGTCGGCCCGTCGGCACCGTTGACGGCTTCGAAGTCCGCCTCCGACAGCACGACCGGCGCCGGCACCACGATCTCCCGGCCGGTCCCGTCGACCGCGAGCCCGGCCTGCACGCTCACCTCGACGAAGCGGGCGCCGGTCACCGGGTCGGTCCGGTTCACGGTCGTCAGGGCGAGCCCGTCGGCGATGCCCCACTCGTGCGCCAGGCGCGCGTGCCGGACGGCCGCGGCGCGGGCGTAGGTGACGGTCGCCGCCAGGTCCGCGGCCGCGAGCACCTGCCCTTCGCGGAACTCCGGGCGCAGCGGACCGGTCACGACGTCTCACCCGACCGCGGCTTGCGGGCGGACCCGCCGCTCCGGCTCGACGACGACCGGGTCCGCCGCGGCGGCGGTTTCGGTTTCACCGTCTCCTCCTCGTTCTCCGCCGCCGACGACGCCGACGCCGATTCCGGCTCCGGTTCGGATCCGGGTTCGGCGGCCGGGGCGCTCTCCAGTTCCGACAGCCGGTCGGAGAGCCGGTCCGGCAGTTCCTCCCGCACCCGCGAGACCTGCTCCCGCGCGGTGTCCAGCTGTCCCCGCAACGCCTCCACGGTCGCGATCAGGTCGCTCACCTGCCCCCGCAGCGCGTTCATCTCCTGCAGGCTGTCGGTCACTTCGGCGGGCACCGTGTACACCTGGTCGCGCACGGGCTTGGGCACGGTCTCCCCCGGCGCCGGGGTCACCAGGAGGTCCCACATGTGCTCCAGCGGGCCTCGCTGCCGCCACGGTTCGAGCAGTCCCGGCACGTACGGCCGCGGGATCGGGCCCGACGCCGGCACGCCCGGCGGCTCGTACACGGGCGTCGGCTGGCAGCACACCTGCTCGGCGAGGTGCCGCAGCTGGTAGAGCTTCGGCAGCCACTCGCCGTAGGCCGAGCCGCCCGGCAGCACCTGCTCCCGCGTCGCCGAGCACACGCGCACGACGTCGCAGCCGTCGAGCTCCAGGTGCGCGAGCAGCACGTCGTCGTCGGCGCAGTCCACGCACGGCGGGTTCAGCGTCGAGCAGGCCGCGTCGGTGACGAACCGGCGTACGCAGGTGGTCAGCTTCCCGGCCGCGTCCGCGAGCAGCCCCAGGTCGGCGAGGGCCAGCCGCTGCGTGGGGTCCGGCTCCGGGACGGGCACCGGCTGCGGGACGGCGACCTTGCGCACGTCGTCGTGCAGCCGGCAGTCCGCGACCCCGGCCACCCGGTCCAGCCGGCCGAGCAGCCACTCCCGGATCCGCACGAGATCGCCCCGGAACTCCGCTTCCAGCACGTTGTCCAGCGGCGTGCCCTGGGCCAGCAGGCGGACCTCGAGCGGCGCGTCCGGGTCGGCGGTCGCCACCCGGTTCTTCGCCTCGGCCACGACGGCCAGCGCGACCGCCCGGTGCGCCGGCTCCGGCCACACCTCCTCCGGGTTCGCCCCGGCCAGCCGGTCGCACGCCGCGCCCAGCACCTGCCGGGCGGTGTCGATCTCCCCGAGGTCGTGCTTGGCCTGCAGGTCCTTCTGCCCCGCCGCGTCATAGGTGTCGTACCGGGCGATGGCACTCGCCAGGGCCCGCACGTACTCGGTCTGCTGCCGCGCCACGGGCGGTTGCGTGACCTCGTCGCCGCCGTCCCGCAGCAGCCGGAGGTTGTCGGCGTACCGGACGGCGTCGGCGTCGTCGAACCGGATCGTCCGGGTCGAGGACGAGCTCGCGACCGACATCGGGTCGAGGTAGCGCTCGAGCCGACGGCTCAGCAGCCGGACCCGCTCGTAGGCGTCCTTGTCCCCGATCTGCGCCAGGAGCTTGGTGGCCGGGTTGTACCGGTGGTCGTCGGCGGTGTCGCACTTGACGACGAACCGGAAGCCCTCCTGGACCCGCGAGGGCACGCAGCCCGGCGCCGGGCACGGCTCCTCGGTCGCGAACGGCGAGACGGGGTCGGCCATGCTCTCCTCGTACCGCACGAAGAGCCCGTAGTGGCGCTGGTCGTCGTCGCACGGGTCGCCGCACGAGACGCCCGGCGAGGACACCCGCAACTCGCGCACGAGCGCCTGCACGTCGACCTTTTCCTTGCAGGACAAGACGATGTCGTTGCCGCAGCAGTCGAGGGCGTGCCCGGGGTGGACGGAGACCGTCCCGCCGGCACACGAGTCGCACGTGACCTCGAGCCCGCACACGACACCCGGGCCGGACACCATCCGGTTGTGCAGCCGGTCCTTCCCGGCCACGTAGTCGGTCAGCAGGCCGAGGTCGTCCTCGGTGAGCAGCTGGCCGGCGAAGAACCGCGGCCGGACGAACGCGGCCGGGAAGGCGGGCGACCCGCCGCACCCGCAGCCGCAATCAGGCTTGCTCATGAACGCTCCTCGGTGACGAAGAACCAGCTCTCGAAGACGTCCCCACCCGCGCCGGTGCCGGACGTCCACGGCCCGATGCCCGTCGGCGGGACGAGGCAGCCGGTCGGTTCGGGCTCGGGCTTGGGGTCGTGGCCGTGGTCGGTCTCCGCCTCGGCGTCGGCCTTCGCCCGGCCTATGAAGGGCACCCGGCCGCCGACGTTGGTGCCGTCGACCGGACGGCAGCAGTGGTCGAGGATGAACGCCGCCCGGACGGTGATCAGCACGCGGTCGCCGTCCTGCAGCGTCTCGCGAGTCGTCTGCCGGTAGCGGAAGTGGTCGGTGAACTCGCCGTCCTTGCCGCTGGGCTCCTCGAACTGGCCGCCCATGTACCAGGTGTCGGCGTTGCGGCCGGCGCCGCCCTCGATCACCTGGATCTCCACCACGCCGCGGCGCAGGCTGTCGACGCGGACGCCGTCGGAGAACTCCACGACCAGCCCGCCCGAGTTCTTCTGCGTGCCGAGCAGCTCCTTGGCCTCGTTCACCGAGTAGGTGTGGCCGTGCCGCCAGTTGACGCCGGTGATCACGGTCGGCACGCGGCGGCCGAAGAAGCGCCGCACGTCCAGGTGGATCTGCTCCTCGCGGACCGGCTTGCCGAAGTCGACGTCGTCGATCCTGGCCAGCCACAGGACCTTGTGCTCGCACGGGGTGCAGCAGGTCTCGCAGCGGTCGTCCTTCGGGGGCGTCTTGGTGGTGACCCGGACGCAGTAGGTCTCCTCGGTGTAGCCGAAGTCGCAGTCCGACGTGTCCGCGCACGCGGAGTTGAAGACGGTCCGCGTCGGCTCGACCGCGCGCTCGGTGTACTCGACGCCGACCCACACCGTCGTGGTGCCGGTGCGCTCGTCCTCGTGCAGCGCGTCCCACAGGTCGATCGCGCAGCCGCCCGGCACGACCACCTCGTTGCCGTCGCAGTCGACGCCGAGCCCGGCGGTGATGCGCACCTTCACCTGGTGTTCCGTCTTCTCCTTCGGGTCCCCCGGCGGAGCGGGTTCCACGAAGAGCCCGCACACCACGCCGTAGCCGAGCAGGCAGCGCATCCGCAGCTTCAGTTTCTCGCGGAAGTACTCCTGCTCGCGCTGGAAGTCGCGCGCGGTGAGCAGCTGGCCGTGGAAGTACCGCAGCCGGCGGAAGGGCTGTTCCTGTGTCGTTGCCTCGGTCATCTCTTCTGTCCTCTCAAGACACTCGCGTGTGGACCCCGACCGCGGACACCACGCCGACGCTCACGCCCTGGCGTGCGCCGTGGGACCCGGGTCTCAGTACTCCGTCGTGGTTCAGGCGCGCCGCCCCGACCACCGGTGGCGGCAGCGGGACGAACGCGGTGTCCACCCCGACCGCCGACCGCGTCCCGACCACGAACCCCGTCCCGCCGGCGCGCACCGATCCCCTCGTGTGCGCGGGCGCCTGCCGGGCCACCAGGCGCCGCACCGCGTCCTCGTCCGCGGAAGCGGCCGGCAGGAGGACCCGGAACCGGTGGGCGTGCTCGGTGAGGGGATCGGTGTCCGGGTCGCCGAACGCCCGCAACGGCGTCGCGCCCAGCGTCGAGGTGCCGAGCCGCAGCCGTGACGACGAACGGCCGAACAGCCGCACCGAGCCGAGACCGCGGGCGGTCGCCGGTCCCGCGGTCGCGCGCACCTGCGCCCAGTGGCGGTCGCCGGCCAGTTCGTCGATCACCGGGGTGACGCCGAAGACGATGCCGATCGCCTCCTTGAGCGCGCGTGGCGTGCCGCGTCGCCGGTACAGACCGGGCGCGGCGGCGATCAGCTTCCGGCGTGTGGCCGCGTCCCAGCCGGCCTCGAACGACAGGCCGAGCAGGCCAGCCAGCCACGGCAGCGCGCCGTCCGGCACGCCGGTCGCGTCGAGCAGCGCGGGGTAGCGCTCGACGACCCGGTCGATTTCGGCGACGCTCGCGTCGAACAGGGACAGGAACCGCTCGGTGAAGTCGTCCGCGGCCGGGTCCTGCCGGAACGCGGCGGGCAGCAGGTCCGCGCTGGTGGAGCGCGGGAAGTCGAGCCGGATCCGGTGCAGGACCGGGGTCGCGGCGGAGTCGCCGGACAGGCGGGCGCGCAGGGTGAGGTGGCGGCCGGGTGGCTGGTCGACGAGGAAGTCGGTGACGCCGGCGGGCGCGGTCTGCCAGTCGCTCTCGGCGAACCGGTCGTCCTCGGACACCACGACGGACACGGTCACCGCCGTGCCGGCCGGCACGTCCGCCTCGACCCGCACCCGGTGCCAGCGGCAGCGCGAGATGCCGCTGTCGATCAGGTGGGTGGTGAACTCGCCTTCGGTGACGAACCGGCCGGCTTCGGGTGCCGGCGTCTCGCGTGGTTGCCCCGCCCAGTCGTAGCAGGAGGTCACGGCGCCCTCCGGCCCCTTCTCCCGCAGGCAGAAGCCGTCCTCGTCCGCGCCGACGAGCGTGCTCGGCGGCAGCGCGGCGGCCAGCTCGTCCACTGTGGACTCGTGGAACCGGTGGTGGTCACGGCGGTGGATCCGGAACCGGCCGTCTTCTTCGGTGAGCAGCCAGATCGTGGGGCCGGGTCCGGTGCGGATCCCGATGATCTCGCCGTCGACGTGGGTCCGGATGACCTCACACAAGGTCCCGTCGGGGCCGTAGCGCCAAAGCCGGTCGCTGCCGGCCCTGGCCACGAGCACCTGCTCGTCCGGCGCGAGCGCGACGACGGTGGCGTGGCGGTGGTGGATCACCGCGGTGAGGTGGTCGCCTTCGTTGCGCCAGACGAAGACGCGGCCGGAGTCGGCCACGGCGATCCGGTGCCCGCGCGCGGCCACGGCGACCGGTTCACGCAGCAGCCTGGGGTCGCAGTGCCGAGGCCAGACGGGCAGCCACCCGCCGGCGCAGGTGTCCCGGCGCAGCAACCGCTCGCCGGAAAGGAGGTACCAGCCGCACGGCCGGCAGCCCGGCGCCAGGCGCGGGTCGGGGAACCACGGCAGCAGCTGGGCCCGCGTCGGGCCTTCCGGGGAAGCACCGGCGTAGGCCAGCCGCACGCCGGCCTCGTCGGTGAACCCGACGACGTCGGTCACGGCGGCTTCGTCCCACCCGACGACGTCGTCGAGGAGCCGGAAGGTGACGGCGGTGGGCGCGCAGGTCATGACTCCTCCACCGGGATGAGCAGCGGGCGGTCCGGCCAGACGAGGTCGTTCGGCGGGATCGCGTGGTCGGTGCACGGCGGCAGCCGCAGGCCGTCGGCGGTGAGCGAGAGCCCGGACACCGCGAGGACGCCGTCCACGGCCAGGAGCCGGCGCACGAGCGGGGTGTGCCGGACCGCGCCGCCGAAGGGCCAGCCACCGCCGTTTTCGCCGCCACGCAACGGGTCCAGGTAGGTCGTCACCGCGTCGGCGGCCCGGGCCAGGACGGCGGCCCGGTCCTGGTCGGCGTCGAGCACGACCCGGGCCTCCACGGCGATCCGGCGGAACGCCACCGGGCCGGTGACCACCGTGACGCCGGCGGGCGTGACCTCGCGGGTCAGG
The DNA here is from genome assembly GCF_030182635.1 of Amycolatopsis ponsaeliensis. NCBI lineage: Bacteria > Bacillati > Actinomycetota > Actinomycetes > Pseudonocardiales > Pseudonocardiaceae > Amycolatopsis > Amycolatopsis ponsaeliensis. The sequence continues at coordinate 307,869 of NZ_JAPZLD010000004.1, read as the reverse complement.
AAGTCCGCCACCGCGCGCAGGGTGGCGGCGGTGGGCACGGGCGGCTCGGTGTCGCCCGAGTCGATCGGCGGCACCACGAGAACGCCGACGACGCCGGGAATGGGCGACCCGGCGAAGTCGGGGTGCAAGCCCGGCACCCCGTTGGCGCGGGCGATCGAGGCACCCGGCGCGCGCAGGGCCAGCAGGCCGTAGTCGGCGGGCGCGACGGCCCGGCCGCGGGACCGCAGCTCCCCGACCCCGCGCCGCACCACGTCCGCGTCCGGCTCGGCGTCGGTGCCGCCGGTGGCGGGGAACGGGTTGTTCACCCCGGTCACGAACGGCCGCGCGGTGACGACGCCGTTGACCGCGCCGGCCGCCACGGCACCCGCCTCGCCGCCGCCGACCCGGTACCGCAGGGCCCGGACGTTGCGGAAGCCCGGCGGCACGGGCGCGCCGTTGACGCCGTCGCCGAAGGTGACCACGCCGGTGTCGTAGTCGACCACGAACACCGGGTCGTCCGGGCCGTACGCGGCCAGGCTCGGGACTTCCTGCCAGCGCGACGCCGTCTCCCCGGCCGTGCCGAAGAGGTCGGCCCCGGGGTCGTCGTCGACCTCGAGCACGACGGTGCCGGCGAGGATCGGGACCTGGCTCAGCCGCAGCTGCCGCCGCTCGGCGGGCGCCGCGGGGTCCTGGACGGGTTCCAGGGGCTCGTCGAAGATCGTGTGGGCGGCGGTGGCGGCGACGGTGTTCAGCCGCAGCCCCGACACGAGCGGCGGCGCGACGGTGAAGAGGCCGTGCGCGACCTGCAGCCGCAGCCACCGCAGCGCCGGGCCGGGACGGGTGGCCGGCGGCCGGCCGGGTGCCCACGTGCGCGGCAGCCTCAGCTCGACGGTGCCGCTGGCGCGCAGCCCCTGGGTCTCGTCGCGGACGACTTCGGCGGGGACGAACCGGCCGCCGTCGAGCACGTCCCAGCGCAGTAGTGGCTGGGGTTCCAGCGGCAGCGGGGTGAGCCCGCCGGCGGCCGCGGGCGCGGGCGGCGCGGCCGCGATCACGAAACCCAGCGACAGCGAGGGGAACGGGCTCGCGGTGCCGTCGAGGCCCAGCCACAGCGCGTTGCCGGGCTGCGGCTCGGTGCCGAACGGCGCGAAGGGCCGGCCGGGCCCGCTCGGCCCCAGCGGGACCGGTTCGAGCGCGCCGCCTCGCTGCACGGCGAGCACGCCCAGGGTGGCCGGGGTGGCGTAGAGGTCCTGGTCGGTCTCATAGACGATGTCACCGCCGGCACCGGACGCGGCGGCCTGGAAACCGGCGGGGACGAGCACCGACGCGCCATCCGGCGGGGTCACGGTGAACTCCAGCAACGCGGCGGCCGCGGTGGCCGGCCGGCGGCGCACGCCCGCGGTGTTCAGGTGCTCGGCGAGGATCTTCTCGGGCAGCCGGTTGACCCGGGCGAGCACGGGTTCGGCCTGGGTGCCGAAGAGCCGCACGAGCGCGACCCCGGCGTCCTGCCGGTCGGGGTTGGTCCAGTCCGGGGTGTAGCCGGGAACGCGGTCGCGCACGGCGGCGCGCACGGCTTCCCTGGTGGCGTCGACCAGTTCGGGCTGCTCCCCGGACGGCCCGGGGCCGGGCACGATGCGGGCTTCTTCGGTGGAGTCTCCCGCCCACCAGACGTCGCCGGTCACAGCAGTCCCTCCCCCGCCTCGACGACAGGCCTCGGCGGCGTCTTGAATGAGTCATTCAGGACCTCCCAAGACCTGAATGAGTCATTCAGGACGTTGGCGGAGCGTGCGACGGGCACGCCGCGCGCCCGGAAGTTCTCCGTCACAGCAGTCCCTCCCCCGCCTCGACGACGGCCACCACGTGTGTGCGGACCTCGCGCGCCACCGGCAGCTCGCCGGCACGCAGGGGTACGTCGTCGCAGGTCTCCGCCGGTTCCGTGCCGTCGATGCCGATCGCGACCGCGGTCACGTCCGCCAGGTCGCCGAGCGCCTGCTGTGCGGCCCGCAGCAACGCCGAAGGCCGCAGCGCTTCGCCGAACGGCCAGCCCGTCCCGTCGTCCCCGCCGACCAAGGGGTCGAGGAACCGGCGCAGCGCGTCACCGACCACAGTGGACACCCGGGTCCGGTCGGCCGGGGTGCCGGCCAGGTCGACCCGCAGGCGGACGTCGCGGTACGCCGGAGCGCGCACGAACACCTCGGCCGTCAGCAGCCGGGCTTCCGCCAGCCGGCCCGCCACCGCGCACAGCATCCCCGGATCCGGCTCGGGTGCGGACCCCGACGGCACCGACGGGACGATGTGGACGGTCACCGCGCCGGGCACCCGCGCGCACGGGAAACCCGGGTGCTCGCCGACCGCGGCGTAGGCCCGGCCGACCGCCACGCCGGGCGTCGTCACGGCCAGGGTGACGAAGTCCTCGGCGGTGACGGCCCTGGTCACCTCGCCCAGCGCGCCGGCGGCCCGGTCCCGCGCCCGCGCCACCGTTTCCGGGTCCTCGCCGCCCTCGGCCTGGACCAGGTTCGCGGCGCGCACCGGCGCGGCGGCCGAGACGGGCAGCCAGTTGTCCGTGACACCGCCGTTGCCGCCGCGTCCGCCGCCGATCGTGTACTCGACCACCGCGTCGCCGCCCGGCCGCGGGATCCGGCCGGTCAGCCCGTCGCCGAACACGAGCGCGCCGTCGTGGCGGTCCAGCAGGAAGATCCGGTCCCGGGAGGTGCCGAAGGCGAAGTCCGCCACCGATTCCCACCGCTCACCGGCCAGCTTCAGGCACGCGGTGAGCAGGCGGTCGGCGGCGTCCGGGAGCACGAGGCGCTGGCCGGGCAGCTTCAGCCAGTCGTCGGTCTGGTCCGCGAGATCGGTCACCGTGCGGGTCTCGACGTGACGGGCGCCCGACACGTTGACCGCCAGCCGCAGCAGCAGCGGCGGCGACGCGTAGGTCGCGGCCGGCGTCGACACCAGCAGCCCGCTGTGCATCGTGGTCCAGCCGGCCGGGGGTCGCAGGCGCACCACGCCGGAGCGCCGCAGCCCGCCGGTGCCGTCCTGGACCTCCTCGAACGCCCCGGAAGCGTCGCCGCTGGGCCGGAACCACGACCAGGTCAGCTCGGCGGGAGGCCGCACGCCGGACACGGCGAGCCGCGACCAGGACGGCGGCACCGGCGAGTCGAGCTCGAACAGCAGCGACAGCCAGCCGGACGTGGTGTCGGCACCGGCGAGCGGCAGGGTGAAGCGGGCCGAAGCGGGCGAGCCGTCGGTGGACAGCAGCGGAACCCCGCGGCGGGCGAGCAGGTCCGCGGTGCGGTCGCGGTCGGTCTCCACCGTCACCTCGCCCGACACGGGGAAGACGGTCACGTCGTCGTCGAGGGTGAACCGGATCGCGGCGGCCGGGTCGCGGGCGAAGACGGTCCCGGCCGGCACCTCCGCCGGCTCCGGCGACTCGGTGGTGAGCGCGAGGACCGTGGCCGCGGGCCGCGCGGGCCGGGGCGGCTCGAGGCCCAGTAGCTTCAGGATCGCGACGACGAGCTCGTCCGGCGCCTGGTCCAGCCAGTAGAGCCGCTGCTCCAGCAGGTACGCGAACAGCTCCAGCAGCGTGATCCCGGGGTCGACGGGCGCGTGCAACGTCCACGCGCCGTCCGACTCCGCCGGGATGCGGCGGGTGACGGCCGACATCAGGTCGGCCCAGGTCAGGTCGTCGAGCTTCGGCACCGGCACCGTCATGGCGTCGTCCCCGTCAGACCGGTCAGCCCGAGGTAGAACGGGAACACCAGGTTGGCCTTGGTGTTGGTGCGGCGGACCCGGTACTCGATCGAGACCGTCACGTGGGACTCGTCGGCCGGGTCGGCCTCGGCGAGGACGTCGGAGAGCTCCACCCGCGGCTCGAAGTCGCGGACCGCGTCGGCGATCGACCGCTCCAGCTCGCGCAGGTTCTGCACGCTGCCGGGGGCGAAGACGGACTCCTGGGCCTTGGTACCGAGGTCCGGGCGCATCACGCGCTCGCCGGTCGCGGTGAGCAGCAGCGCGCGCAGGCAGTGCTCGATGCTCGTCTCGCCGACGGCGTAGGAGAGCCGGCCGGCCTCGTCGGGCAGGATCGGGAACCGCCAGCCGGTGCCGAGGAAGGGTTCGGTCACGTCGCTTTCACCTTCTTCGCGAGCACGGTCGGCGGCAGCGGCGTAGCGGGACCGGTGACGCCGCCCGGCGCCGGGTGGGTGTGCTGGACGAAGGCCTGCAGGAGCGCGTTGCCGAGGACGACGGGCTCGGTCGAGCCGCCGCCGAGGTCGATGTCACTCGCCTTGACGGTCACCGTCCGGGCTTCGAGGGTGATCTCCCCGCTGTCCTTCAAGACCACCTTCGCGCCGGTCGCGGTGCTGATGGTGATCTCCTTTTCCTTGTCGTCGAAGAGGATCTGGTGCCCGGCCTTGGTGCGGATGATCTTCTGGTCGCGCCCGTCCTTGTGTGCCGTCGGCGGCTTCTTCTTGCCGTTGTAGAGCCCGCCGAGGACGTACGGCTGCCGCATGTCGCCCTGGAAGAACGCGACCAGCACCTCGTCGCCGACCTCGGGCACGAACACCGAGCCGTAGCCGGGGCCCGCGTAGAGCTGGCTGACCCGGATCCAGGGACTGATCGACGCACCGCCGTCCAGCCAGTAGTACTTGACCTTGACGCGGCCCTCGTCGTCTCCGTCGTTCTGCACGACTTCGGCGGGCGCGACGCCGTAGTAGCGCTGGTCGCTCGCCATGGCGCGTGGCATCGCCGTCATTTCTTGTCCCCCTGGAAGATCTTCCGGCTGGTGAACGTGGTGAAGAAGCCGCTCGAGTTGAGGGCGTGCTCGACGCGCTTGACGAAGTAGGTGCCGGAGAAGCGCTTGCCGAGGCCGAAGATCTCGAGGTTGTCCCCCGGCCGCAGCTCCGGCAGCCCGGCCACGCGGCCGGTCGCGGTGATGAACTCGTACGCCCGCTCCCGCAGCAGCGCGATGGCCAGCTCCTTGGCCTCCTCCTGACTGAGCACCGGGGCGTCGACGATCACTTCCTGCCGGCCGCCGGCCGCGCTCTCCGCCGCCTCCGGCCCGCTCTGCCCGTCGGCCTGGTTCTGCCCGCCGGGCAGGTCGTTCGCGGTCGCAACGTACTCGATCGGCTGCGCCTTGACCGGGTCCCAGCCGTGCACGGTGAGCTTGCTGACCTGGTTGGACACGGTCATGGTCGGGGTGAAGTCGATGAGGTTGGGCACCAGGCCCGCGGGCTGCCCGCTGGGTCCGGTGGCCAGTCCGGGTGCGTAGGCGAGGCGGAACAGCCGGATGGGCCGGCTGTCGCGGCCGTCGGTGGGCTTGATGAAGTAGAGCGTCTGCTCGCCCGTCCGCGGGTCCGGCAGGATGTAGCAGTCGAAGTCGATCCGCTTCGCCCGCTCCATCAGGAACTGCGCGTCGGACTGGTTCTTCTGCACCACCAGGTCGTGCCGCGGGCCCTCGTGGGTCGTCTTGAACGCCAGCTTGTTGCGCCGCGCGATCTGTTCGGCGATCTCCCAGTCGGTCTTCCCCACGAAGTTCTTGTCCTCTTCCTTGGTGGGCTTGCGGTCCTTGAGCGCGAGCATCCCGTCCACGCAGGTGATCGAGACGGTCGGCGACCCGCCGTCGGGGAACTTGGGCGCGAGCGAGCTGATCGTCCCGGTGCCGACGGTCAGCAGCTTGTCCGCGTAGCCGAGCCGGACGGAGACGCGCGTGCCGATCTGCAGCTTGTCCGAGTCGCTGTGCTTGAACTTCAGCGTGACGTCGTCCCAGTTGTTCAGCTCGAGGTCGAAGCCGGACATCTCGTCGAGGTCGCGGTGCACCTTGACGTCGAGGATGTCGTTCTTGGTCGTCGGGTCGGCCTGGAGGCCGTCGACGACCACCTCGAACCCGGGGGCGTAGCGGTCCGGGTCGGCGATCTCGGGCTGGGTGCCCGCGGGCGCGGTCATCGCACACCTCCTCTCACGGCAGCCGGGGCACGGTCAGCACCAGCCCCGGCTTCAGGTCGCGGGGATCGGAGATCCCGTTGGCACGCGCCAGTTCCCGCCACGCGTCCGGGCGCCGGTAGACGGCGGCGGAGATGCGGTCCCAGGTGTCGCCGCGGCGCACCACGTAGCTCTTCTCCACCGTCGGCGACGACCGGGGCGGGTCGTTGGCCTGTTCCTTGGCCGGCCGGTACTCCTTCAGCGTGAGGTCGAGCTGGGCCCGCAGCGGCACGCCGTTCTTGGCGAACAGCACGTAGTTCACGTCCAGCTTCTCCAGCACGCCGCGGAACACGGTCCGGTCCCAGACGAACTTGACGATCGGCGGTGCGTGCAGGGTCTCCTGGGGCCGCATCAGCTTGCGGATGTTGTCCACATAGGTCTTCCGGACGTCGTCGAGCGTGTCGGAGGTGTCCACCAATGCCTGTACCGACAGCGACTCGCTGCCGCCGCGGATGTACTGGATCGGCGGGGTTTCGAGACCGGGGATGGTGATCTCGGCGAAGGTGTTGCTCTTGCTCAGCTTGTACTCGGTCGGGTTGAACTTCAGCGGGATCCGCTTCGGCACGTTCTGCGGGTTCTCGGGCTGCTCGATCTCCAGGTGCGCGTCGGCGCCCTGGCTCACGAGGGAGAACGGGGTGACGCTCACCGCCGGCCTCCCGGATCCCCGAGCTTGCGGTCGTTGTCGCTGCGCTCGGCGCGGGCGCACTCGTCTTCGTACAGCCGTGACCACGCCTGGATGTGCTTGTTGAACAGGCGGGTGAACAGGGCCCCGTCGTCGCCTTCCACCTGGAAGCGCACCTCGAGGTTGTGGATGATCAGGTTCTTGGGCACGGTCTGCTCTCCTAGAGGACGGCCGTCAGGCCCTCGTGGGCGATTTCCAGTGACTCGATCGCGACCGCGTTCTGCTCGCCGTGCAGGTCCGGGCCGGTCCACTTGGCGGCCAGCCCGCCGTGGAAGATCCACGACTTCGCGGGCACGCCGGCCTGGTCGAGCATGATCACGGCACCGTCGCGGCGGGCGCCGAGCGAGTCGTGCAGGCCGGTTTCGTACCAGGACCACAGGAGCCGGTCGCGGACCACGCCGCGCTTGAGGGTGATCGGGTTCCACGAGTGGCGCAGCGGCAGCCGGTGCACGGAGTCGTTGCGGCCGCCCTCCGCGTACGTCACCACCTCCAGCTGCGCGCCCATCCCGGTGACCTCCTGGAACGCGCCCGCCGCCACCGCCTGCAGCAGCAGGGCCTGCGCCGGGGGCAGGTACACGTCCGCCGGCGCGAGCGTCACGAGGAAGCGGAACTTGGTCAGCGGCTCGTTCAGCGCGAGCAGCTGCTCGCCCGGGGTGCTCACTGTTCGATCACCTCCAGGCCGCGGTCCTGGCCGAGCACCAGCCGCAGCGCGATGAACTCCATGGGCACGGCCGGCGCGACATCGATCTCGCACACGACCTGACCGGGGTCCTGTTCCGGCGGGTTGTTCGACTCGTCGCACACCACGCGGAACGCGTCCTCGGGCCGGCTGCCGGCGAGCGCGCCGGTGCGGAACGCCTCCAGCAGCACCGAGGTGATCGCGCGGACCAGCGACAGCCGCAGCTCCGGCGAGTTCACCTCGAACACCAGCGGCGCGGCGGCCCGCCGGATGGCCCGCACCAGCAGGTGCAGCAGCCGGCGGTGGGCGACGTACACCCGGCGCGGGTCGCCCGACAGCGTCCGCCCGCCCCACACCACGAGACCCCGGCCGCGCAGGCACCGCACCAGGTCGACACCTCCCTCGAACAGCCGGACCTGCTGCGCCTCCGGGTACTCGACCGCCAGGTCCACGGCGTCCAGCAGGGTGGCGTTCGCCGGGGTGTCGGCGGGGCCACGCTCGGCGTCGAGCCGGGCGATCAGCCCGGCGACGTGCCCGGACGCCGGCACGGTCCGCAGGCCGGTCCCGTCGAGCGACGGCGCCCGCAGCGGCGGGTGGTACACCGCCGCCGCGGCGAGCAGCGCCTCGTCGCCGAACCCCGCCAGCTCGCCTGCCCAGGCCACCACCGCGTCCACTGTGGACACCGACGGCGGCACGTCCAGCAGCACCAGCCGGTCCAGCAGCGGCGCCACGGCCGCCAGCAGGTCCAGCACCAAGCTCGTGTGCTCGGTGCCGCCCAGGTCGGCGCCGAGGTCCGGCAGGGCCACCAGGGCGGGTTCCGGCAGCTCGGCCTGCGTCACCACCGCGGACGCGTAGTCGGCGCGTTCCGGCGGGCTGTCCGTGCCGCCGGTGAGCGTCAGGTCCCAGGACCGCGAGATCGGCCCGTCCGCCGGGATCGGGTTCCCCGCCCCCGCCGGAACCACCCGGATGAGGTGGGACGCGGCGATCCGGCCGACGACCTCGCCGGGTGCCATGCCGGCGAAGATCTCCGCCGGCTCACCCGGCACGAGCACCCGCACGGTGACCACCGGCGGGCCCGCGACGCTGCTCGCCCGGTACCGCACGCTGACCCGGCCGCCGTTCGCCCACGCGCCGGGACTCGCGGCCACCACGCGGAAGCCGTCCGTCCACTGTGCACTCGCGAGTTCGGCCGGCCCGGAGACCCGCAGGACCCAGGCCGTCCGGCCCTGGTTCTCGAAGAACCCGCGCAGCGCGTACGGCGTCGCCGACGTGCCGTCCGGTGGGCCGAACGCGCCGACGACGTCGTTCCAGCTCTCGACGCGCACGGGCCGGCCGACCGGGCCGCGACGGGTGCGGCCGAGGAACACGGCCACGTCCGTGCGCAACGGCTCGTCGCCGGTGGCCGCACGCTCGAAGGTCAGGGAGACGCCGGGAAGCGCCGTGCTGGTCATGTCCGCCCGCTCACGCGTCGATCACGAAGCTCTCGACGGCCAGCACGAGCGTCTCCATGGCGATCTCGTTCTTGGTCGCGTTGAACGAAGGTCCGGTGTACTTGGTCGGCCAGGCCCGGTCGAAGTTCCAGCGCATGACTTCCTGGCGGTTCTCGTCGAGCATCACGATCGAGCCGGCCGTGCGCCGCACACGGCCGTCGAGGGCTTCCTTCACCCAGTTCCAGAAGCCGACGTGGCCGGTGACCCCGCGCTTGAACGTCAGCGCGCTTGGGGCCTTCTTCAGCCCGACGAGCTTGCGGACCGTGATGTCCTCGCTGCCGGTGCGGTACTCGATCACCGGCAGTTCCACGTCGAGCCCGCTGGCCTCGGTGAACGAGCCACTCACCGAGATGCCGTCGTCGCTGACGTTGGTCACGATGACCAGGAAGTTATACGCGGCATACGGGTCGTCCCGCGTCACAGGTGGCATTTGCCTTGCCTTTCAGTGGTCAGACGAGCTGGGTCTCGCGGGTCTTCTGCTGGATCCGGAAGATCACGAACTCCGCCGGGAACACGGGCGCCACCCCGATCACGCAGATGAGCCGTCCGTTGGCGATGTCGTCGTCGGTCATCGTGGAGCGGTCGCAGTGGACGAAGAACGCCTCGTCCGCGGTCGTGCCGGCGAGCGCGCCGGTGCGCCACACGGTGGTCAGGAAGTTCGCGACCGTCTGGCGCACCAGCGCCCACAGCGGCTCGTCGTTCGGCTCGAACACGACCCACTGCGTGCCCTCGTCGATCGACTCCTCCAGGAACAGGAAGAGCCGGCGCACGTTGACGTACTTCCACGAGGTGTCCGACGACAGCGTGCGCGCGCCCCACACCCGCTGACCGAGGCCGGGGAAGAACCGCAGCGCGTTGATCCCCCGGGGGTTCAGCAGGTCCTGGTGCCGCTTGGTGACGTCCTGGGCGATGCCGTCGGTCAGCCGGATGCCGCGGATGACCGCGTTGGCCGGTGCCTTGTGCACCCCGCGCTCGGTGTCGGTGCGGGCGTAGATCCCGATGACGTGCCCGGACGGCGGCGCCTCGACGAACTGGCCGGTCGAGGGGTCGTTGACCACCAGCCACGGGTAGTACAGCGCCGCGTACTTGGTGTCGAACGGCTCGCGGAACGCCTGGATGCCCTCGATGTCGAGGCCGTCCTGCGGGTCCAGGACGGCGAAGCGGTCCTTCAGCTGCTCGCAGTGGGTCACCAGCGCCGACTCGACCGTGCCGGCCCACACGCCGGGCACCGCGCAGATCGCGACCTCGTCGATGTCCTCGAGGGCGACGATGCCGGTGCGCTTGCCGCTCCCGCCGTCCGTGCCGACGAAGTCCGCGACCGTGAGCCCGTCGAACGCGTCCGAGCCGTCGTCGGCGAGGCTGATCCAGGAACCGGTCCCCGGTGTGGGGAAATGGGCCGGATCGGTGCTGATGCCCGTCAGTGTGGCCGCCCGGACCAGCCGCGACTGGCTCGCCAGGGTGCCCACCACGGTCCCGGGCGCGTCGCCGGTCAGGCGCAGGTTGCGGAAGGTCTCGGTGACCGAGCCGCCGCCGGGATCGGCGAACCGGGTGTCCACTGTGGACTCGACCAGCCGGACCTTGGCGGTCTCGAAGACCAGCTCGGGGGTATCGGCGTCGAACGTGACGAGGTCGTCGGGCCCGATCGACACGACGTTCAGGGTGCTCAGCTTGTCCCCGGTGTCGAGCTGCGCGACCGCGCCCTCGTACAGCCGGGAGGAGCCGCTGACCCGCAGTTCGGGACCGGCACCGGCGCTCGCCCGGCGCACCCGGCGCACGGTGAGGCCGGCCTGCCACGGCGCGTGCGTGGTGCCGCCCGGGAACGTGAGCGTCACCTTCCCGTTCGCCGGCTGCGCGACGGTGACCTCGAACCGCCGGTTGTTGATCAGGATCCAGACGTCGTCGGGAAGGGGGCCGGGGTCGAGGCCGGGCACCGCGTTCACCTCGACCGACGCAGCGTCGCGGCCGGCGTCGGCGGCGAGCGCGGTGATGAACAGCGGGCCCTCGTTCGGGTCGGGCAGTACCGGCAGCGAGGCGCTGACCGACGGGGAGATCCGGACCTGGACCGCCTTGCCCCAGGAGCCGGGGCTCGACGCGGAGAACCGCACGCTCGGCGTGGCGTCGCGGTCGCCCACCTGCACGTAGTCGCCGCGGGCCGCCTTCACCTCCGCGGCCGGCCCGGTGCCGAGTGTGACCCGCCCGGTGCCGGCGTTGTACGCGGTGATCGTCACCGTGCCGATCTCGACGTTGTCGCTGCCGCGGAAGACGGTGACCTCGTCCGTGCCGGTGAAGCCGACCAGGTGGGCCAGCTGCAGGCTGGTGGCGCCGGCCGCCGCGTCCTGGGTGACCGCGCTGACCAGGCCCGTGCCGACCGTGCCGGAGGCGGCCTCGGCGTCGCCGCTGACGACCCGCTTGACGTAGAGGCGCTGGCCGCCGTTGTCGAAGAAACCCTTGACCGCCAGCGGGAACAGCCACCAGCGGCCGCCCTCGGTGGGGTTCTCCGCCCAGGCGTCGCGGATCGCCGGGTCCGGCTCGGGCAGGAACCCGCCGAAGGTCGTCTGGTACTCCAGGAAGTTCGTGACCAGCTTCGGTTTCCCGGTGGTCGGGCCGCGCTGGGTGACCCCGACCATGCCCGCCGTGCTGGTGCTCACCCCCGCGATCGGCCGCGGCCCCGCGTCGACCTCCTCGACGTAGACGCCGGGGCTCAGGTACTCGGGCATGGCTTGGCTCCTTCTCTACTGCCGCTACTGCTGGACGATTTCGATGACGTGCCGGCGGTCCCGCTCGGCGGGCAGCCGGACGTCCAGCGCCCCGGCCCGGCCCGGCCGCTCGGTGGCCGTGAGGGGGAAGATCTGCACGGGTGTCGGCCCGGTGACCGGCTCGCCCTCCCAGCGCAGGGCGAGCCGGAACGCGCCGTCGGGGTTGGTGAGGGTCCGCTCGAGCCACGCGATCCCGTCCCGGATCGTGGTGCCGCGCGCCTCGACCAGCGCGTTCGCCACCGGCGCCCGGGTGACCGCGTCGACGACGACGCCGTACACGGTGCGGACGCCCGGCCCGTACGGGAACGCGATGCCCGGCAGCAGCCGGACCAGCCTCGGCTCGCTGCCGACGGCGGGCGGGTGCGCGTCGTCGTACGGGTACGCGGTGAACTCGACCCCCGCCACGGTCGCGTCGAAGTCCACGCCGTCCGCCGGGTACAGCGGCGCGAGCCCGGTGCCGGCGAACCGGACGCGGAACCGCTCCGGCTCGGCACCCGGCGCCCGGCGGCGGCCGAGCTCCGGGTAGGCGATCGCGCCGCTCGGCGTCCGGATCGCCGGCGTGTCCTGCGGCACCCAGCCGTTCACGTCCGGGTCGAAGAGGTCCAGCTCCGTGGCGATGTCGGCGGCCCGGACGCGCTGGGCGAACTCGTCGAACGGCACGAACCACGCCGGGCTATGCAGGACGGAGGTCTCGACGGGGTAGAAGCGGGTCATGGCAGCGTCGCCCCGCTGATCGTGCGGCTCCGCACGAGCCTGAGCTCGGCGATGTCGAGGGAGTCGAGGTTGACGACCCGGACCTCGTAGTTGAGGGACAGCTTGTACGGCTTCTGGATCGCGTACCAGATCCACGACTTCTGGTCGAGCGTCAGCGGGGTCAGCGTGAACTGCAGCGCCTCCGTGGTGCCCGCCATGCTGCCGGTCAGCTCCCCGCCGGACCAGATCGCGTCGTCGTAGAAGACTTGGAGGGCGCGGCCGATCATCTGGTGCTGGGTTTCCTGGTTGCCGCCCCACGGGGTGATCAGGTAGCGGAGCAGGAGCGCCATCGGCGGTTTGCGGCTGGTGGGCGCGTCGGGCGGGAGGGACCGGACCGGCGGCCGGTTGCGCGAGGTCGGGTCCTCCGCGATCTCGTACAGGAAGACCGTGAGCGTGGCCCGGCTCGGCCGGTCCTCGAGGTCGCTCAGCACCGCCGTCGGCGGGTCGTTCGGGTCCAGGCTGCGCAGCGCCTCGGTGAGCCGGTCCACGATGATCGTCGAAACGTCGGCGACGACGCCGAAATCCCCCATGCCAGTCCTCCCCTGTGGCCCGCCGGGAGGTGGCTCCGGCGTACCGGGGCGCAGCATCGCAGGGGTGGCGTGGCAGGACCGCGTTCCGCGCGTCGCACCGGCGTCACGGCGGCGTTGCCCGGACACGCGTTGACGTGTCCGCGACGGGGTGGTGACACACCGGCGCGCATCCTGCGGTGGTGGAGGCACCCGAGGAGCGTTCCGGCAGCATGGTTCTCCGTGCGTGGCTGGAAGGCGGCGAGCCCGACGCCCTCCGGGTCCGCATCCTCTCCACGATCGGCACCACCGAGGCCAGGCAGCTGGCCGTGACGTCGCCGGAGGCGGTGCTCGAGGCCGTGCGAAACTGGCTGGAAGACCTCGGATCAGGCCCGATGACGTTTTCGTGACGCCCTGTTGACGCCGTGCGCGCGATAATTCCGGTAACGTTTCGCACCGGGGTCGCGAATTGCTCAAGGGTGGGGTCGATCCGATCGGTGCCGGGCATAGGTTGGGGAGCCGATGCGCACTGGAGAAACGCAGATCGTGACACTGCGGCTGTTGAAGGGTTTCGCGCTGCTCGTGGACGACGACCGGGTGGCGCTGTCGTCGAGCGCGCAGCGATTGCTCGCGTTCCTGGCGCTGCAGGACCGGCCGCGGACCAGAACGTACGTGGCGAGAACGCTGTGGCCCGAGGCGCCTACGCCCCGCGCGAACGCGAACCTGCGCTCGTCGCTGTGGCGCGCGTCGCGCACCGGGTACCGGGTGATCGAGGCGTCGGTGCAGGAGATGGCGCTGGCGGGCAACATCACCGTCGACATCCACGACGCGGTCGCCAGCGCGCACCGCCTGCTCGACCGGACCTGCGGGTGCGACGACATCCTGGACCGGCGGACCCGCGACGACCTCTCCGCCGACCTGCTGCCCGAGTGGTCGGACAACGAGTGGGTCCTGCTCGAGCAGGAGCAGTACCACCAGCTGCGGCTGTATGCGTTGGAGGCCATGGCGAAACGCCTCACGACGGCCGGCCGCCACGGCGAGGCGGTGGCGGCGGGGCTGGCCGCGGTCCGCGCCGAGCCGCTGAGGGAGAGCGCGCACCGCGTCCTCATCGACGCGCACCTCGCCGCCGGCAACCGGGCCTCGGCCCAGCACCAGTACGACCAGTGCCGGCGCACCCTGCTCGAAGAACTGGGACTCGAGCCGTCGGACGCCCTCCGCGGCGTCCTGCCGCACTAGTCGCGGTATTTCCGGAATTGCGGACTGTGATCATTACCGGAATGGCAAATCGCCGGAAGGTCACGGATTTCCTGTGATCGTCCGGCGGCCGCGACGAATTCGGCGCGAAACGAGCGGCCGCCGACGAGATCCGCACGCCTCAGCCGGCCGGGAGGATCCTCCCCAGGACCTCGCCGAAACCGATCCGCGAGCCGTCCGCGCCCGGGGCCGTGCCGGTGATCACCACTTCGTCGCCGTCGAGGAGGAAGCTGCGCTCCTCGCCCTTCACGGTCAGCGGCTCCTTGCCGCCCCAGCTCAGCTCGAGGAACGCGCCGCGCTGGTGCTTCTCCGGGCCCGAGATCGTGCCGGAGCCGTACAGGTCTCCCGTGCGCGACGACGCGCCGTTGACCGTCAAGTGGGCCAGCATCTGGGCCGGCGACCAGTACATCTCGCGGTACGGCGGGCGGCTGACCTCCTCGCCGTTCCACTCCACGACCAGCTCGACGTCCAGCCCCCACGGCCGGCTCTCGCGCAGGTATGGCAGCGGCTCCGGGTCCTGCCCCGGCAGCGGGATCCGCGCCGCCTCCAGCGCGAGGATCGGGACGACCCACGCCGAGACCGACGTCGCGAAGCTCTTGCCCAGGTTCGGGCCCAGCGGCACGTACTCCCACGCCTGGATGTCGCGCGCGGACCAGTCGTTGAGCAGCACCGCGCCGAACACGTGCCGCGCGAAGTCGTCCGGGGCGATCGGCGTGTTCAGCGGCGTGCCCGTGCCGACGACGAAACCCAGCTCCGCCTCGATGTCCAGGCGGGTGCTCGGGCCGAACACCGGCGCCGGGTCGCCCTTGCGCTGACCGCTCGGGCGGACGATGTCCGTGCCCGAGACCAGGATCGTCCCCGCGCGGCCGTGGTAGCCGACCGGCAGGTGCTTCCAGTTGGGCAGCAGCGGTTCCGCGTCCGGCCGGAACAGCCGCCCGACGTTGGACGCGTGGTGCTCGGACGCGTAGAAGTCGACGTAGTCCGCGACCTCGAACGGCAGGTGCAGCGTGACACCGTCGACCGCGTGCACGGCGTCGTCGGGCACCTCGCCCGCGACGAGCGCCGTGATCCGCGAGCGGACCGCCACCCAGCGGTCGTACCCCTGCGCCATGAACGGGTTCAGCGTCGGCGCGGCGAAGACGTCGTCGCCGAGCGCGCGGGCCAGGTCGAGCACGGAGTCCCCGACGCGGACGCCGACGCGCGGGGTGTCGCCGCCGGCGGAGAACACGCCGTAGGGCAGGTTGGCGATCCCGAACGGGGAGCCTTCGGGGATGTCGATCGTGGTCATGCCTCTCCTCGGGGCAGCAGGCCGAGGGCGGCCAGCTCGGTCAACGGGTCGGTGATGCTGCAGGTGCCGAACGACGTGAACCGCGCGCGGACGTCCGGCGCGAGCTCCCGGACCGCGGCGGCGACCACCGCGCCGTCGCGCTCGGAGAGCAGGGCTTCACCGCGGTCCGGGTCGGCGGCCGCGAGCAGCAGGTTGAGGAAGCCGTGCTGCTCGAACCCCGTCTCCGGGTCGGTGTTGCGCAGCGCGTGATGCAGCCCGGCGGTCGCCTTGAACGGGACCCCCGCCTCGACCGCGCCCCGGATCGACGCGGCCAGCTCGGCCTCGCCGGGGTAGAGGTCCGCGCGGACGCCGCCGGTGCGGAACTTCGCGCGGTGACCCGTTCCCGCGAGCGCCCGCAGCAGCGGCCCGCGGCGGTCGTCGCGCGGGATCTCGACGTACACCGGCGCGGTGGCGGCGGAGATCGCGTCGAGCAGCTCGGCCGGCCTCAGGCCGTCCGGCACGGCGATCTCCAGGGCCCGCAGGTCCACCGGCAGCGTCTTGACGGCGTCGAGCACGGCCGGCAGCCGGTCGGGGCCGCCGGGCAGCGTCACCGCGACCGGCAACGGCGTCTCGCGCGGCCCGAGCAGGTCGCCCAGCGCGTCGAGGGCCGGGGCCGCGAGCACCAGCGGGCCGACGAGGTCGGCGTACCAGGCCCGCTCGTACGCGTCGTGCGCGGCGATCGCGTCCGGCAGGGGCGCCAGGCCGGGCGGGAACACCGCGGCGTCGTCGCAGAGCCCGGCGAAGAGCGCGGGGATCACGCGACCGGCCCCCGTCCGGCCCAGGTCCACGCGTAGCCGGGGTCTTCGCTCGCCAGGCCGCCCTCGCCGAGCTCGAGCGGGCGGAAGGTGTCGACCATGACGGCCAGCTCGTCGAAGAACTCCGCGCCGAG
This sequence comes from Amycolatopsis ponsaeliensis, assembly GCF_030182635.1. Taxonomy (NCBI): domain Bacteria; kingdom Bacillati; phylum Actinomycetota; class Actinomycetes; order Pseudonocardiales; family Pseudonocardiaceae; genus Amycolatopsis; species Amycolatopsis ponsaeliensis. The sequence continues at coordinate 291,581 of NZ_JAPZLD010000004.1, read as the reverse complement.
CGAGCGTTCGACGGCGCCGGGCTGCGGACCGTGGCTGTGCCCGCCCGGGTGCAGGCTGATCGAGCCCTGCGTGATGCCGGATCCCTTGCGGGCCTCGTAGTTCCCGCCGCAGTAGAACATCACCTCGTCGGAGTCCACATTGGAGTGGTAGTACGGCACCGGCACGGCGAGGGGGTGGTAGTCGACCTTGCGCGGGACGAAGTTGCAGATGACGAAGTTGTGGCCTTCGAACACCTGGTGCACGGGCGGCGGCTGGTGCACGCGGCCGGTGATCGGCTCGAAGTCGGCGATGTTGAACGTGTACGGGTAGAGGAACCCGTCCCAGCCGACGACGTCGAAGGGGTGCGTCGGGTAGACGTAGCGCGTACCGGTGATGCCGCGCGAGCCGCGGTGCTTGACCAGCACCTCGACGTCCTCGCCCTCGGCCAGGAACGGCTCTTCGGGTCCGTGCAGGTCGCGCTCGCAGTACGGCGCGTGCTCCAGCAGCTGGCCGAAGCGGGACAGATAGCGCTTCGGCGGCGTGATGTGCGAGTTCGCTTCGATGACGTACGCCCGCAGCGGCTCGCCACCGGCCGGCACCCAGCGGTGCGTGGTGGCGCGCGGCAGGATCACGTAGTCGCCCTGACGCGCTTCCAGCACGCCGAACACCGTCTCGACCCGCGCTTCACCGGACTCGACGTACACGCACTCGTCGCCGACGGCGTTGCGGTAGAGCGGAGACGCCTCCCCCGCGGCGACGTACGAGATCCGGACGTCGCCGTTGCCCAGGACCAGCCGCCGGCCGGTGACGACGTCGGCGCTCTTCCAGTCCTGGCCCGCGAACAGCTCGTGCAGCTTCAGGTGGCGCGGCACCAGCGGGCGGTTCTCGGTGAGTGTCTGGTCCGGCAGTTCCCACGGCGTCGCGCCGACGATCGCCGACGGCACCCCGCGGTGGTAGAGCAGCGACGAGTCCGACGAGAAGCCTTCCTCGCCCATCAGCTCCTCGGAGTACAGCCCGCCCTCGGGGGTGCGATGCTGGGTGTGCCGCTTCGGCGGGATGGTCCCCGCTCGGCGGTAGTACGCCATGGTTCGCCTCCTGACCGATCCGGCCACATAGTTCATGCTTTTACTATCTTGAGTCCAGACTAGCCCCCGGCTCGCACCACGGGTAGGGGCTAGCGACGGCTGCGGGTGTCGGCCGCCGTCCGGCCGGTGATGAGCTTGCCCAGCAGCATCACCAGGATCCGCTGTTCTTCCTCGGTGAGGGCGTCGGTCCAGCCGAACTCGCGCTCGTTGTGCTCGCGAAACACCGAAACCATCTCTTCGCGGCCGGCCTCGGTCAGCGAGAGCTGGACCGAACGGCCGTCACGCTCGTCCGGAACGCGATCGAGCAGACCGTCCGCGACCAGCGGTTTCATCAGGTTCGACACCGCAGCCCGGCTCATCCCGGTGAGCCGAGCGGCGCTCTTCGGCTCCAGGGGCCCGGCCAGCCAGACCACGAAAAGCAGCCGAAACGCCGACCACGACCGGCCCCGCGGCCGGTGCACCGAGGCCTCCAGATCATAGGTGACCAGGTCCGACGCCCGGTTGAGCGTCAGCAGCACCTCAGTGGCCAACTGGTGCCGAAAGCCGTACTCCGTCGCAAGCCGCCGATTGGCCAGCTCGACGAACGACCAGAAGTCCAGCTCCTCTTCCATCGAAGCACCCTAACAAACAGTCAATCTCGAAACTTGTTTCAAGCACGCGGCACGCGGCGTTCCGGACAGGCCACCCGAACCACAGCCCCACGCAACCCAGACCCCCCGCAACCCCGATCCGAAGCCAGAACACGGCCGGCAGCGCCGGGTCAAGGCATCTTTCCCGCCTTGACGCGGTGCTGCCGGCCGTAGTCACAATCAGGCTTCGGGGTTGAGAAGACGGAAATCGGCAGGGCTAATCACTCCACCAAGCAGCCTCAACCACGAGTCTGCCCACGCGCCAAGGTCTCCGACAGAGCATGAGCCTCCCGCAACAACAACGCCCCCAGCTGAGGAATCCGCTCAGCCCCAAAACGATGCGCCACCCCAGTCAAAGTAAGCGCCCACCGAGGCACCCCACCCTGATCGAAAACAGCAGCCGCCAACCCCCAACTACCCTCCACCACCAGCCCAGGATTCACCGCATACCCGTTCACGCGGGTCACCGCGATGTGCCGCCGAATCTCGGCAACATCGTGCTGCGGCCCGTAACTCCCGAGGTCCACCCGCCCGAGATACTCCTCAACCTCCCGATCAGGCAGATGAGCAAGCACCACCATCCCGGCCGACACAACACCGAGCGGAAAACGAGCCCCCTCGAAAAGAACATGACTCCGAATGGGAAAAGCGCCGTCCTCCCGGATCAGGCAGATCGTCTCCTCCCCCCGCCGCGCCGAAAAGAACGCACTCTCCCCGGTCGCCACCGCCAACCGCCGAACCACGGGCAACGCCGCCTCGGTGACGTCGTACCGTCGAGCCGCCGCCACACCGAGAAAGTAAAGCTCCGGCCCCAAGACCCACTGATCGGTCTCCCGCTCCACCAGCCCGACACTCTGCAGCGACATCAGCAACCGGTGCACAGTCGGCCGAGGCAGCCCCGCCTCCCGGGCCACAGCCGTCGTCGTCGCACCACCAGGCTCATGAACCGCGACCGCACGCAACGCGCGATGGGCCCGTCCGACGAGGTCTCCAGGAGCGTCCACTCAGTGAACACTACCCCACCCGAGTCGACCGCGAGACGAACAATCCGCTGGTAGAACGCGTTCACTGGTTGACCACACAAAAGCCGTCCAGTCTGATGTCGGCCATGGACAAGGTGATCGTGTCGGCCGCGGAGGCCGTCGCCGACATCCCCGACGGCGCCACCCTCGCGGTGGGCGGCTTCGGGATGTGCGGCGTGCCCGCCGTTCTCGTCCAAGCGCTGTTCGAGGCGGGGACCGCGGACCTCGAAGTGGTCTCGAACAACGCCGGCGTCGACGGCTGGGGCCTGGGGATCCTGCTCGGCGCCGGCCGCCTGCGCCGGGTCGTCGCCTCCTACGTCGGGGAGAACAAGGAGTTCGCGCGCCAGTACCTCGGCGGCGAGCTGGAGGTCGAGCTGACCCCGCAAGGCACGCTCGCCGAACGGCTGCGTGCCGGCGGCTCCGGCATCCCCGCGTTCTTCACCGCCACCGGGGCCGGCACCCAGGTCGCCGACGGCGGCCTGCCGTGGAAGTACGACGCCGCCGGCGCCGTCGAGAAGGCGAGCCCGCCGAAGCAGAAGCAGAGCTTCGACGGCAAGGAGTACGTCCTCGAGCACGCGATCGTCGCCGACTACGGCCTGGTCCGCGCCTGGCGCGGCGACCGGCACGGCAACCTCGTCTTCAAGGACGCGGCCCGCAACTTCAACCCGCTGGCCGCGATGTCCGGCCGCGTCACGATCGCCGAGGTCGAGCAGCTGGTCGAGCCCGGCGAGCTCGACCCGAACGACGTCCACCTGCCGGGCGCGTACGTCCACCGCGTGGTGGCGCTGACGCCGGAGCAGGCCGCGGACAAGCCGATCGAGAAGCGCACCGTGCGCACCGGAACGGAGGCCGGCTGACATGGCGTGGAACCGCAACGAAATGGCCGCCCGCGCCGCCGGCGAGCTGCGCGACGGCGACTACGTCAACCTCGGGATCGGCCTGCCGACCCTGGTGCCCAACTACGTGCCCGACGACGTCGAACTCGTTCTGCAGTCGGAGAACGGCATCCTCGGCGTCGGGCCGTACCCGGAGGAAGACGCCGTCGACCCGGACCTGATCAACGCGGGCAAGGAGACGGTCACCGTTCGGAAGGGCGCGTCGTTCTTCGACTCGGCGTTGTCTTTCGGGATGATCCGCGGCGGCAAGATCGACGCGGCGATCCTCGGCGCGATGCAGGTCTCCGCTGCGGGCGACCTCGCGAACTGGATGATCCCCGGCAAGATGGTCAAGGGCATGGGCGGCGCGATGGACCTGGTCCACGGCGCGAAGAAGGTCATCGTGCTGATGGAGCACGTAGCCCGCGACGGCTCGCCCAAGATCGTCGAGGAGTGCACGCTGCCTTACACGGGCCGCGGAGTGGTCCAGCGGATCATCACCGACCTGTGCGTCCTCGATGTGACGCCGGACGGACTGTCCCTCGTCGAACTGGCCCCGGGCGTCGACTTCGAGCAGGTGCGGAAGCAGACCGAACCGCGGATCCGCGTGGCCTGATCCGGAGGCCCGTTCCGCGGCCGCGCCCGATGCCCTGTACTGCGAGTACGGCCGGACGAGAGGTGCTCGAGGGCGCGGGGGTCCGGCCGGGGACGGCGCTGCCGCCGCCCGGATCCTGGCCGCGAATCGCGGTTACGCCGCCGTTCCGGGCGGTGTCGCCGTGCCCGGTCGCGCGCCCGGAGGTGCTGTCATCGCCGCGCTGGCCGCGACGCCACCCCGGGCCGGAACCCGCTCACCCTGGTGCCCGGGCCGCCGAGCACCGCGCGGGCGCTGGGCGCGTTGATCAGAGGACGCCTTGGTGCTCCGAGCCGGTGTCGAAATGGCGGTCCAGGTACTGCTCCGGCGGCAACGGACTGTCGCGCAGCAGCGAGAACACCTCGCTACCGGACTGCAGGACTCCCTCCCCGGTCGCGTACGCCTGCGCGAGCCCGAGGTAGGTCACCCCGGTGTCCGCCGCGTACTCCCCGGCCTCCGCCTCGGCCCGGGCCACGGCCGCGGCGAAGTCGGCCGCCTGCCACAGCGTGATCCGCTCCTCGTACGGCCGGCCCTCGGATCCGGTCCACCGGAAGACGCACCGCACCGCGTACCACTCGTCCGTCATGACGCCATCCTCTCCAGCCGGCCCGAGAAGCGACTCAACCCCAGCCGACCCTCGCGCGTGTGAACGACGGAATCCTCCAGTCGAGTGTTGATTGTCTGGTGGTTTCTGAGTTATTCCGTTTGCCCGTGTTACCTGTTATGTTCGATTTTCGAGCCCGCGGTAGTGCTTGAGGGAGTCCGATGCGTCGTCTCGCCGTCCTGGTTCTCGCGCTGCTTTGCACGATCTCCCTGGCGCCGGTGGCGGACGCCGCCGTCGCGCCCAAGCCGCCGCCACTGTCCACGCCGTGGACTTCGCAGGTGAGCACCACCGATCCGCTGCCCGAATACCCGCGGCCGCAGATGACGCGGCCCGACTGGCAGTCGCTCAACGGGGAATGGGAGTTCCTCAACCCCGCCACCGGCGCGGGCGGCAGCGTCGACCGCTACGCCGCGCCGCCGCTGGGCCAGACGCTGCCCGAGCGCATCCTCGTGCCCTACCCCGTCGAGTCGGCGCTGTCGGGCATCATGCGCAACGACAACCGCGACCTCATGTTCTACCGCCGCACCTTCACCGTGCCGCAGGCGTGGGCCGGCCGGAACGTGCAGCTGCACTTCGGCGCCGTCGACTACGAAGCCACCGTCTGGGTCAACGGCGTCCAGGTCGCTTCGCACCAGGGCGGGTACGACCGGTTCGAGGCCGACATCACCGCCCGCCTCACCGGTGGCGCCAACGAAATCGTCGTCCGCGTCTACGACCCGACCGACGGCCGCGGCGAGAAGCAGCCCGTCGGCAAGCAGGCCACCACGCAGTCGAACATCTTCTACACACCGTCTTCCGGTATCTGGCAGACGGTCTGGCTCGAACCGACCGCGCCGTCGTCGATCTACTCCGTCGACATCTACCCGAACCTGGCGAACAACACCGCGCGCGTGCGGGTGTTCGGCCGCGGGGACGTCGGCGGGTACTCCGTGCTCGCCGAGTCGATGACCGGCGGCGCCGTCGTCGGCAGCGCCACCGGCGGCTTCACCGAGTTCTCCGTGCCCGTGCCGAACGCGCGGCGCTGGTCACCCGACGACCCGTTCCTCTACGACCTGCGCGTGTCGCTGCGCAACGCCGCGGGGACGACGATCGACCAGGTCGTCAGCTACTTCGGCATGCGCGAGGTCGGCACGAAGAACGTGAACGGCGTGCTGCGGCCGACGCTCAACGGCGAGTTCGTGTTCCAGATCGGCACCCTGGACCAGGGCTTCTGGCCGGACGGCCTGTACACGGCGCCGACCGACGCGGCGCTGGCCTCGGATCTGCAGAAGCACAAGGAACTCGGCTTCAACATGGTCCGCAAGCACATCAAGGTGGAGCCGGCGCGCTGGTACTACTGGGCCGACCGGCTCGGATTGCTGGTGTGGCAGGACATCCCGTCGACGCCGACGGCGGACTCGAACCGCACACCCGCGCAGATCGCCGAGTTCGAGACCGAGGCACGCGAGATCGTCGACGAGCACCGCTTCTCCCCCGCCGTCGTGACGTACGTGCCGTTCAACGAGGGCTGGGGCGAGTGGAACCTCGACGAGACCCGGCGCGTCACGACCAGCCTGAAGAACTACGACCCGACCCGGCTGGTGAACGCCCACAGCGGGTTCAACTGCTGTGTGTCCAAGGGTGACCCCGGCACCGGCGACATCATCGACTGGCACATCTACACCGGCCCGGACGCGCCCCGGCCGTCCGCGACCCGGGTGTCGGTGCTCGGCGAGTTCGGCGGTCTCGGCCTGCGCAACCCCGGCCACGAGTACAGCCCGACCGGCGGCTTCTTCGCCTACGAGCAGATGGCGAGCGCGGCGCAGCTGAACGACCGCTACACCGGGATGGTCCGCGACGCGAAGCAGCTGATGACCGCCAAGGGCCTGTCGGCGTCCGTCTACACCGAGATCACCGACGTCGAAGGCGAGTACAACGGCCTGCTGACCTACGACCGGCGGGTGCAGAAGGTCGACACCGCCCGCGTTCGCGCGGCGCACGCCGAACTGATCGCCGCGTCGAAGAACCTGAACGCCGCCGTGCCGCTGACGCTCGGGCACGTCCGGTCGTTCCGGGTGACCACGCCCGGGTTCACCGACCGGTACCTGCGGCACGCGGATTCCTTCGCCCGCACCGACGTCCTGACCACGGGCAGTGCGGACGGACCGCGGCAGGACGCCTCCTTCCGGACCGTCGCGGGGCTCGCTGACCCGCGCTGCTACTCCTTCGAGTCGGTCGACTTCCCCGGCAAGTACCTGCGCCACGCCGACGGCCGGGTCCGCATCGACAGCGACACCGGCGGCACGTTCGCCGCCGACGCCACCTGGTGCTCCCGGCCCGGGCTCGCCGCCGGCGGGACGTCGTTCGAGTCGCTGAACCTGCCCGGCCGGTACCTGCGGCACTACAACGACAACGTCTACCTCGCCCTCAGCGGCGGCCCGAACCCGTGGGACACGGCGACGAGCTTCGCCGCCGACGCGACGTGGGACGTCTCGGCGCCGGCGCTGTGGCGCAGCTCGGTGCCCCTCGCCGTCAACGCGCGGCAGTCGTTGCGGGTGACGACCTGGGGGTACACCGACCGGTACCTGCGGCACGCCGGCGGTCTCGCCTACACCGAGGTGGTGACCGGCAGCAGCAGCGCGTTGCTCAAGCAGGACGCCACCTACACCGTGCGGCGCGGGCTCGCGGAGTCGTCGTGCTACTCCTTCGAGTCGGTGAACTACCCCGGGCAGTTCCTGCGCCACCAGGACGGCCGCGTCCGCAACTCCCCGGACGACGGCTCGGCCCTGATGCGCGCGGACGCGACGTTCTGCACCCGGCCGGGCCTCGGCGGCACGGGCGTGACGTTCGAGTCGCTCAACATCCCGGGCGCGTTCCTGCGGCACTTCGACTCGCAGGTCTACATCGCCTCGGGCGGCGGCACGGGCTCCGACCGTCCCCAGACGGTGACGGCCGACAGCAGCTGGACCGTCGCGGCGCCCTGGGCTCCGTAAGCCCGCCATCCCGTTGTCGCGGGTGCCGGAAATCCGATGTATTCCGGACCGGCCCCGCGACTCCGTCCTCGATGACGGAAGGGGAGAAACCGTGGGCGCCGTGCTGATCCTTCTCATTCTGGTGCTGGTGGTCGTGCTGCTCGCGCGCCGGCGCCGCCGCAAGCGGACCTCGGCGGTGCTCGCCGGGCCGCCCGGCGGCGTCCCGGCGTTCCGGATCGTGACGCTGGGGCTGCAGGGCTCGGGCAAGACCCTGCTGCTGACCGGGATCTACCGCCGCCTGCAGACCCCGGGCGACCGCGGCTTCTACCTGCGCGTGCCGCACGAGCAGCTGATCGAGCTGAACCGGTGGTACCGCAAGGCGGCCGACGTCCAGGAGGAGTGGCCGCGCGGCACGACCCGCGGCGAGCTGCGCGAGTTCGAGTTCAGCGTGATGACCGACGTCGGCGGGGCCACCGAACCCGTGGTCAAGCTGGGCTACCTCGAGTACCCGGGCGAGCTGCTGACCGACCCGGACGCGCCGGGGTCGACCGCCCAGGCGACGCTGCTGCAGGCGATCGCCGGGGCCGACGCGCTCGTCGGCATCATCGACGGGTTCCGCCTGCTGCAGGCGGACCAGGGCGACCAGCGCGGCGCGCTGATGCTCGAAGCGTCCCTCGACGCGATGATCAACGCGATGCTGCCGGTGCGCAGCCCGATCGTCTTCGTGATCACCAAGTGGGACCTGCTCGACCACCTGCACCCGGACGAGAACGAGCGGCTGCGGATCGTGCGTGACCGGCTGATGGCGACGCCGGGGTTCGCCGACCTGGTCAAGGTGCACAGCGCCCGGCGGATCGTCCGGCTGATCCCGGTGACCGCGGTCGGCCACGACTTCGCCGTCTTCTCCGGCGGCGTGGTCCGCAAGAAGCCCGACGGCCGGTTCCGGCCGGGCAACGTCGAGGCCGCGTTGTCGGTGGTGGTGCCGGACATCCTGCGCCAGACCGAGCTCGCGCTCGACCGCGCCACCCGCGCGGAGCTGCTCGCGGCCGCGCAACGGCGGCTGCGGATGGGCCCGGCCGAGGCGCTGCGGACGCTCGGCGCCCACTTCACGGCGCACGCCGCGCGGGTGCTGGCGTCCAGCCTCGGCGCGGGTCTGGTCGCCGAGTCCGGCCTGATGCTGCTGCTCGACACGCTGACCCCGTACGGCGACCCGGCCGAGCGCGCCGGCCGGCTGGCGAAGCTCGGTGAGGCCGACCGGATGGCGGAGCACTACGTCCAGGCGCGGCGCCGGGTGGTCGGCGAGCTGCAGCGGCAGGTGGCGGTGCTCGAGGCGAAACTGCCGGTGTCCCGCCTGGGCGGCGACCGCTGGGGCGACTGGTGACGGGCCGGGCGTGGCCGTTCCTGATCGCCCGCGGCCGGCGGCGCGGCTATTCCGCGCTGCTGGTCCCGGGTTTCCTGCGGGAGCACGGGTTCCTGGAGGCCACGGCAACCCCGCTGGACGAGGTGCCTTCACGCGCGGCCGCGACCCCGCATGGAGTGCTGGTCTGGGCCGAGCACGCGGTGACCACGGCGGAGGCCGGCGGCGAGCCCCGGGACGAGTACGGCCGTCCGCTCGTGTTGCTGCACGGTTTCCTGTGCCCGGACGGCGACCCGGTGGCGGCGCCGGCCGAGCTGACCCGGACTCGGAGTGCGGCTTTGTCGGTGTACCAACGGTTCCTTGCCGACGAGGAGGGCTTCCGGGCGGAACGTTCGGAGCCGTTCACGATCGAGGTCACCGAGGTGGCCCGGCCCCGGGTTTCGCCGCCTGCCGAGCCCACCCGCCCGGCCCGCGGCCTGCTGTGGGCGGGGGCGGGGGCGCTGGTCACGGCCGGCGCGGTGATCGCGGTGATCGGCTTCGCCTCGGCCGGCGGTGACGAAGCACCACCGCCGCCGGAGTGCGGCCGCGACGTGGTCGAGTCGACGATCACGCCGACGGTCTCGCCGGCGACGTGCCTCCGCGACGGGAGGACGGTGCAGTACTCGCTCCCGCCATCGACGACGCCCAGCCGTCGCTAGGCGGGTCATGGCAAGAACGGTCAGTTCTCCGGCAACTGCCGTCGTTCGCGCAGGCGGGCCAAGTCCTCGCGCATCTCCAGTGGCAGCAGCTCGGCCATCTGCTCCGGACGCAACGGCAGGTCGAGCAGGCTGAGCTTGACCCGGCTGCGCCGCGCATGCCGCCCGGGATCCAACCGCACCACCTGGGCCGCGTCCGGGCGCAGGGTCGCCGTCAACGGCGTTGCCGGATCCAGCGGCCGCCACGCGTTGCCGTCGACGCGGACCGTCGGTGGGGCGCTGCGGGCCGCCGCGCGCAGGGTGACCACGTCGCGGGCCGGCAACACGATCGAGCGGCTGACGCCCGACATCGACGCCACCGGCGTCACCGCCAGCACCTCCGCCGCCGGGGAGATCACCGGGCCGCCGGCCGCGTAGTTGTACGCCGTGGAACCCGTCGGGGTGCTCAGGATCAGCGCGTCGCAGCGGTAGTAGCCGAACTGCGCCCCGTCGACCAGCAGGTCCACCTCCACCGTCGCGCCCGGCTCGGCCCCGCCGACGACGACGTCGTTGAACGCGACCGCCGCCGCGTCGCCCTCCGCCAGCGCGATGCAGCTGTGCGGCTCGATTTCGAAGTCGCCCGTGTGCACCCGCTCGAGCGCCTCGGCGAGCTCGGACGGCGAGATCTCGACCAGGAACCCGACGTTGCCGTAGTTCACTCCGAGCACCGGCACCGGCCGCTCGACGGCCAGCCGCATCGCGCCGAGCATCGTCCCGTCGCCGCCGAGGCTGACGACGGCGTCCACCCCGGCCGCGAACTCGGCGTCGGACACCACCGGCACGCCCGCCCCGACCTGCGCCGCGTCGGTGCCGCGCACCACGAGCTCGACTCCGTGGCGCGAGGCGTACGAAACGAGCACCTCGACCGAGTCGTGCACCGGCTTCCGCGGGTGCGCCACCACCCCGACGCGCGTGATCTCCGAACCTGCCATGCGGTCCATTGTGGCCGCCCGGCGATCGGCCCGCTCAGCCGAGAACGCCCAAGGCCTCCGGCGTGAAGGGGACGACGTCGTCCTCGCGGCCGTCGAGGACCTTCGCCGTCCACTCCGGGTCGGCCAGCAGCGAGCGGCCCACGGCGACTACGTCGAACTCGTCGGCCTCCAGGCGGTCCAGCAGGCCGTCGATCCCGGTGCGGCCCGCGCCGGCTCCGGCCAGGCTCGCGGTGAACTCCGTGTCCAGGCCGACCGAGCCCACCGTGATCGCCGGCTTCCCGGTCAGCTTCTTGGCCCAGCCCGCGAGGTTCAGGTCGGCACCGTCGAAGGCGGGCTCCCAGTAGCGGCGGGTGGAGGCGTGGAAGGCGTCCGCGCCCGCGTCGACCAGCTCTCCGAGGATGACGCCGAACTCTTCGGGCGTGCCGGCGAGCCGGGCAGCGTAGTCGGACTGCTTCCACTGCGAGAGCCGCACGACCACCGGGAAGCCGGGCGCGACCCGGGCCCGGACGGCGGCGACGGCTTCGGCCGCGAACCGGGCCCGCGCCCGCACGCCGCCGCCGTAGCGATCGGTGCGGCGGTTGGTCTCCGACCACAGGAACTGGTCGATCAGGTAGCCGTGGGCCCCGTGCAGTTCGACGCCGTCGAACCCGGCGCGTTCCGCGTCGCGGGCCGCCTGGCCGAACGCCGAGAGCGCGGCGTCGATGTCGGCCTGCGTCATGGTGTGCCCCAGGTCGTCACCGAGAAGCGGCAGGCCTGACGGGCCGATCGCGGGCGCCTCCGGGTGCGGCGGATCCCCGGCCTTGCGGACCATCCCGACGTGCTGCAGCTGGGCGAAGATCCGCCCGCCGGCGTCGTGCACGGCCTTCGTGACGCGAGCCCAGCCGGCCAGCGCGTCGTCGCCGTACATGCGCGAGACGAGGTCGTGCTGGCCGGCGGACGGGTCGCCGACGTAGGCGCCTTCGGTGATCACGAGCCCGGTCCCGCCGGCGGCTCGCCGGGCGTAGTACGCGGCGACGTCGGCCCCGGGCACGCCGCCGGGCGAGAACCCGCGCGTCATGGGCGCCATGGCGACGCGGTTGGGCAGTGTCAGGCCGCCGATGGTGATCGGACGGGAAAGCACTTGTGCGGCACGGGTTTCCACGATTTCCAGCTCCTCCTGGTCGGGTTGACACCCAGGCTAGAATCTGACGTGGACGTGAGGTTCAAGTTCTTGTGCGGCAGATCACGCCGGGAGGCCCCATGCGCATCGGAGAGCTCGCCGAGAAGACCGGCGTCAGCGTGCGCGCGCTGCGCTACTACGAAGAAAAAGGGATGCTCGTGCCGGAGCGCAGCGCCGGCGGGCACCGCACGTACGCGGACACCGGCGTCGGGATGGTGTGGCTGATCCAGCAGTTCTACGCGGCGGGCCTGTCGAGCAAGTCGATCCAGGCGATCCTGCCGTCGGTCCGGGCGGGCCGGGCGACCCCCGAAGCACTCGAACTGCTGGTCGCCGAACGCGACCGGATCGACAAGCTGGCCCGCGAACTGGCGGACGCGCGGGAAAGACTGGACATCATCATCACCAACGCGGGCGCCGATTCCTGCGCAAAGCCGCCGAATGGCGACGAAACCCCACCGGACTCCTTCCGGCCGCACTAAAGTCGGGGGATGAGGCTGCTGCCCGCGTTCGCCGCCACCGTCCTGCTCGCCGGGTGCTCGGCCAGTACCGGCGGCACGCCGTCGCCCGCCCCGGCGACACCGGCCCCTTCCGAGTCCAGCGCTCCCCCGGCCCAGCCGCACAAGCTCGAGATCAAGATCGAGGGGACGGCCGTCCTCACCACGCTGACCTACACCATCGACGGCGAAACGATGGAAGAGAAGAACGTCAAGCTTCCCTGGAGCCACACGTTCGACTTCGCGCCCCACAGCGGCAAGCACGTCTACAACATCGTCATGCGCTCCGGCGGCGGCGAAGTGAACGCGACGGCCACAGTGGACGGACAGCCCTGGGGCCAGAGCCGCGGCAGCGGGGACGGCGAGTCGACCCAGTCGCTCAACGGCGACTTCAGCGACTGAAACCCGCTTCCGCCAGCAACGGCACGAGCGCGTCGACGCCGAGCACGAGCGCCGCGGCGGACTCCGCGGCCACCACGACGCCGACCACCTCACCGAGTTCGTCCAGCACCGGCCCGCCCACGTCGGCGGGCCGCACCCGCAGCCCGGCGTGGAACAGCCGGGCACCGGCCGCCGAGCCGAACCGGTCGACCAGACCGGTTTCTCCGCCGGGCGTCCGCAGCGGGTCGCCGATCCGCACGAGCGCGGGATGACCCAGTGGTGGCACGGCGATTCCGACCGGCTCGGCCAGCCTCAGCACGGCGACGTCGTGCTCCGGCGAGTCCGGCAGGTGGATCCGGGCCACACTCCGCGTGCCGTCGCCGGTGGTGACGACGGCGTCCGCGGTGAGCCCCGCCGCGACGGTGCCGACCAGGCGGTCCGAGATCAGGAACCCGGCGCGGGAATCCGCCCCCACCCGGACCAGGACCGGCACGCACGGCACGTCCGCGGGTCCGGCCCGGCGGAACTCCCGGTAGCCGTCGGCGTCGCCGGTTTCGGCGAGGCAGCGGGCGTACCGGCGGCGGTCGTCGACGGCGGACGGCGGCTCGTCGAGCGCGGCCAGTGCCTGCCGGTAGTCACCGGCCGCGTAGTGCGCGCGGAAGCGGCGCACCGGGTCCGGCTCGGCCAGCGCCAGCCGCACCAGGACCGCGTTCCAGCGGGCGATCTTCGTCGCCAGGTCGCGCAGCACGGCCATCCGGGCGGTCAGGTCGCCGGTCAGCCGCGTGGTTTCGGCGAAGTCGGCGTCCAGCGCGCCACCGGGCCGGTCGAGGTGGCTCAGCGCCGCGACCGCGGCCTCGCGCACCGACTCCCGCGCGCGGTTCAGGTCCGGCTCGGTCCGGCCGGCCTCGCCGAACATCTCGACCAGCACTCCGGCGTCACCCGCGCCGGGCACGGGAACGTGACTGTCCAGGCGGTGCCGGAACTCCCGCCACGCCGCGTCCGTGTCGTCGTCCATTGTGGACGCGGCCAGCTCTCGCACCCGGTCGCGGAGGGCGGCGAGGTCCTCCTGCTTCCGTTCGATCTCCCGCTGCCGTTCGTAGCTGCGGGTCAGCTCGGCGACCTCCCGCGGCGAAAGCAGGGTGGTGTCGGCGATCCGGATCGACCCGGCTCGGCCCGTGGCCCGGTCCCGCGCGGTCACCGACAGCACGCAGCTCGCGTCGATCTCGAAGGTGACGTCGATCTGGGGCACGCCCTTCTCCGCGGGCGGGATCCCGGACAGCAGGAACTGGCCGATCTTCGACTCCTGGTCGAGGCCGCCGTTGAAGATCTCGACGCGCACCACGGACTGGTTGTCGGCGTGCGTGGTGAAGACGTCCGAGCGCGTCACCGGGATGGTGGTGTTGCGCGGCACGAGCTCGGACAGGCTCTCGCGGCCGTGCTCGTCGTGCACCCGGATGCCCAGCGACAGCGGTGTGACGTCGAGCAGCACGATGTCGTCGAGCGAGCCGTCGCGCATCGCGCCGAGGAGCGCGGCGCCGCCGGCCACCGCGGTCCGGGGATCGGACACCACGGTCCGGCGCAGCCCGAAGGCCCGCTCGACGGTTTCCCGCACCAGCGGGGAGAACATCGGCCGGCCGACCAGTACGAGGTGCTCCGGGCGGGTGGTGACCGACGAGCCGAACCCGGCGCAGATCTCGTGCAGGTGCGCCAGCTGCCCGGCCAGGATCTCCGCCAGCTCGGCGCGCGTCAGCTCCAGGCGGACGTCGCCGTCGCCGAGGCCGCGCAGCTCGTACTCGGCCTGTTCCCGCGCGGACAGCTCGATCTTCAGGCTCTCCGCGGCGATCGCCAGGCGCCGCCGCGCCGACCGGCTCGCCGGCACCGCGATCCCGCGCCGCTCCAGCCGGTTCGCCAAGGCCGTGGTGACCGCGGTGTCGAAGTCCTGACCGCCGAAGCCGCTGTCCCCGCCCACTTGCCGCACGTCGTAGACGTTCTCGCCGACGTCGAGCAGGCTCAGGTCCAGTGTGCCCGCGCCGAGGTCGACGACGGCGATCGCGCCGCCGAGCCGCCGTTCGCGCGCGGCGGTGATGCACGCGGCCGTCGGCTCGTGGATCAGCCGGACGAGGTCGACCCCGGCGATCCGGCAGGCGGCGCGCGTGGCGGCTTTCTGGTTGTTGGTGAAGTAGGCCGGGATGGTCACGACCACCCGCGGCCGCTCCAGCCGCAGGTCGTGGTTCCGCTCGGCCCACGACAGCCAGTCCTCGCGCACCGCGCCCAGCTCGCCGGAAGCCAGATCGGCGACGCGCTCGCGCACCCGGTCCGCCAGGAAGGTCTCGACCAGGCCCCGGGCGTGCCGGACGAGCCGGGCGGCGACCTCCTCCGGCCGGAAGGTGCGGTCGCGGACCTTGAAGACCGTGCCCCGGCCCATCTTGCGCTTGGCGGCGTCGATGTGGCCGGTCAGCCACGGCGCGAGCGTTTCCTCGCCGTGCAGGCCGACCAGCTCGTTGCCGTCGCGGTCCAGGCTCACCGTCGAGGCGAAGTGCACCTCGCCCTTCCACGGGCAGAACACCGGATGCCGTGTCTCGGTGTCGTAGACGGCCGCGGCGCAGGTCGTGGTGCCGAGGTCGAACCCCCAGATGCCGCTGTAGCGCGCGTCGACGTCAGCGCGGGCCCGGGCGACCCACGCCTGCGCGCGTTCTTCGAACCGGGCGCGTTCCCGCGCGCCCAGCGCGTCGAGTGCTTCCCGGACCCGGGTGCCGAGGTGCGGCGGCACCAGGCTGTCGTCGACGAGCTCGCGCAGGACGTCCGCGGCCGGGGACGTGGTGCCGCGCGCCTCGACCGCCGTGAGGCAGCGGCGCACGAGTTCGTCGTGGTCACCGGTCCGGCGCAGGCATTCGGCCAGCCGGACGTCGTCGGCCGCGGCGTCGCCGAGCCACCGCACCAGGCAGTCCGCCGCGGCGGCGAACCAGCCGGCCGCCACGTACAGCGGGACGGCCCGCTCCAGCTGCCCGGCGCGGTCGAACAGCCCCGCCGCGCCGGCCGCGTCACCCCCGGCCTCGCACGCCTCCGCCCGGGCGGCCAGCGCGTCGGGCGTGTCGTCGTCGCGCAGCACCCGGACCGCCTCGCCGAACCGGCCGGCGCGCAGGAAGAGCTGGTGGGCGCGGAAGAACTCGCCACCGTCCTCGGCACGGGCGGCCGCCTGGGCGGGCTCCCCCGCGGCCTCCTCGACGCGGCTCCACGCCCGCAGGACGTCGCGCCGGTCGTCACCGCGGCGCAGGAGCTCCCCGAAGTGCCGGCGCGCCACGCCGAGGAGCGTCGCTCGCAGCTCGGCCAGCCGAGGGTGGTCACGGTGGTCGAGGACCTGCCGCAGCTGCCGCGCGGCCTCGGCGACGTCTTCTTCTTCGAGCAGCCGGTGGGCGTCGGCCACGAAGAGGTCCACCAGGCGGTCGGACCGCTCGTCCTGGACGGGCGGGCACGTCACGAGCGCCTCGGCGTACCGGCCGGCCTCGGCCAGCAGGTCCGCCAGCCGCCCGGACAGCGCCGTGCCGTCGTCACCTCGTCCACGCGCCAGGGCCAGCCCCGCCGTCACGTCGTCGATCTCCGCACTGGCCAGGCAGACGTCCAAGGCCTGCCGTTCCTGCTCCGGTGTACCGGCCAGCCGGACGGCGGCCGAACCGTGCCCCAGGAACCGCCGGACCTCGAACAGCTCCGGCACCAGCTCCGGCGGCAGGTGCTCGAAGAACAAGCGCCACATCTGCTCGTCGCACGTGAAATCCGGCGACGACCAGCCGCGCAGGACCCGCGTCACGACGTCGAGGTCGAGCACGCCCAGCGCCTGCCACCGGTCGAAGGCGCGCACGATCGGCGCGGCGCCGGTGAGCAGTCCGGCCAGCCGGTCCCGGGCGCGCAGTTGCGACGCCGGCGGCCCCAGCCGCGTCGCCACCTCGAACGCGACCGTCGCCGCGGGGACGTCCGGGCCGGTCAGCCACGGCTCGTCGGCCGCGGTCAGCGGGTAGCGCTCCGCCGGGATCCGGTGGTCGTACCGCAGGAAAAGCTCCTCGGCGTGCGCGGTGTCCACGCGCAACGCGAGCCGCAAGGCGGCGCGGTAGGCACGGATCGCCCGATCGGACGGCGGGCCGACGGGCGGGTCGGGAAAGGCCGCCGCGAGCCGTGCCGCGGCGCGGGACAGCCGCTTGGCCGGGCCGCCGCCGAGCAGGTCGCGAAGGGAGCGAACCTTCGCCGCCGTCATCCGGGGAACATCGGCCGGTCGGGGAGTTCGAGCCACTCCAGGTCCATCGGCACCAGCGTCGTCGACAGCACCAGCTCGCGCAGCAGGTTCACGGTCAGGGTCAGGCCCACCGGCTCCCCCACCTCCTCCCGCCGCAGCCCGTGCACCCCGGAGTCGGAAAGCCGTTGCCGGACCCGGGAAACGAGGTGCTCGACGCGCTTGGCCGTCCAGTTCTCGCGCGGCCGCCGCTCGGCGAGCTCGGCCGCCGCCTGCTGCCGGGACAGCGGCAACGGCTGAGGATCGTAGCCGAGGTAACGCTGCCCGAGTACCGCCAGCACGAGGTGTTCCTCCGGCGAGAGCCGCCAGCGTTTCGGCGGCGCCGTCGGCTGCGTCGGGCGGCGCGTGGCGACCTCGGCGTCGCCGTCGGAGACGAGCAGCTCCAGCACGTGCTCGCGCGTGCCGCGCAGGAACACCGCGGTGTAGCCCTCGGCCAGCGGCAGCGGTTCGCTGTCGCGGTGCAGCAGGACGCTGTCGGAGAGCCGGATCGGCGAGCGGCCGGTGTTGCTGAGCCACCAGCGGTCCCGCTCGCGCACGAGCTGCCCGTGGACTCGGCTGATCCGGACGTCTTCCTCGCCGACGCAGACGTCGACCTCCAGCCGGTTGCGCCCGAACGTCACCCGGCTCCCGGGCGACGGCGGCACCGCGACCCCGCCGGTGACGGTGAGCGCGCTCAGCGTGCCCGGCACGGTGCCGGCGACGCCGTGACGCAGGCTGCGCCGGCGGTGCGGGTCGAGGCGTCCGGCGGTCACGGCTGTTTCCGTTCGTAGGCGCCGATGTCGAACCCGGCGCCGGTGGGCCGGGCGACGCCGTCGAGGTCGAACGCGGGTGCTTGGTCGGAGCTGCCGGCGTCGATCGCGGCCGAGCCCGCGGTGAGGTGGTAGTCGCCGCGGGCCGGGTCGGCGAAACCCGGGTCACCGGCGAAGTTGTGGTCGGCGGCGAACGGCCCGGCGTCGACCGGCCCGTCGCCGAACACGTTGTTGCGCAAGGTGTTCGTCCCGGCGAACCGGTCGGCGTCGACGAGCACCGAGCCGCGGTGGTTGCCGGCGAAGGTGTTGTTGACGATCTCCAGGTTCCGCATGGTCCCGGTCGACTCGACCCAGAGGCTCAGCCCGGCCTGCGCGTTGCCGGTGGACAGGTTGTCGAAGACCCGGACGTCGGAGAGCAGCCGGCTTTCCGAGTAGTCCTCGACGGCGAGCCCGATCCCGGCCTTGGTGGCCTCGCGGGTCCCGCTCACCACGTTGGCGTAGACGTCCACAACCGACGATGAGTCGACGTAGATGTCCGGCCCCCGGTTGCCGGTCACGACGTTGTGGTGGATCTTCACCCGGGCCCCGTCGTCGTACTTGACGTCGATGCCTTCCTCGCCGTTGTCGTGCACGCGACAGCCGGACACCTCGACGTCCGACGAGCCCGAGGCGATGCTCAGCGCTTCGTGGTCGGCCGAGGTGCCGCGGGAGTTGGTGCCGCGGATGTCGCAGCCCGCGACGCGCACCCGCCGCGTGCCGACGAGCACAAGCCCGCCGTCGCGGGAGCCGTCGACGCCGAAGCGGGCGAACACGAGGTCGTGCGCGCCCTCGGCGTACACCCCGAAGCCGGTCGAGCCGGCCACCGTCACGTCGGTGAACTCCAGCCAGCCATGCCCGCCGATCGCCAGGCCGCCGGTCAGCACCGCGGTCCCGCCGGTGCCGGTGAACCGGATCGGGCGGCCCGGGGCGCCGTCGTGGCGGATGGTCAGCCCACCGGGGTAAGTGCCCGCTTCGATCGCGACCGTTTCACCCGGCAGGGCCGCGTCGGCCGCGGCTTGCACGGTGGCGTACTCCCCGTGCGGCCCGACGTGCCGGGTCCGCGGCACCGGTCCGGCGGCCCCCTCGGCCGTCGGACCGGCCGCGGCCACCACGAGCAGCGCCACCACGGCCAGCACCCGCATCGCCACTTCTCGTCCCGTCTCTCCCCGCGTTCCCGACATGCACTGTCTAGCCGAGACCGCCGGGGACCGGTCCCCGGTTCACGGCAGCCGCCGGACGAGCTCCTCCGCCAGCGAGCGCGTGGTCGCGCACAGGGCGTTCCCGTCGGCCGCCCCGGCGTCCTGGAGGGACACCACGACGACCTCCTCGCGGTGCGGGTCGGTGCCGCGCAGCACGGGCAGCACCGGGGTGTAGAAGCGGTGCACGACCTCGACGGCGCACTCCGGCTTCCCACCCGGCACCGGCGCCACGACGGCGTTGCGGTCGCCCACGCGGATCCGGTCGCCGGGCACGTCCGAGTCGGCCTCGATCGGCCATTCCCGGCTGTACTCCACGGTGATCGTGCGCGGGTCGTGCTCCCAGGTGCAGCCCCAGCCGCCGAACTCGCGGTCCGGCTGCTTGGCCTGGCCCAGCACACCCGATGTCGTCGCCGGGTCGAGCAGGCCGCAGGCGTCGACGTGGGCCAGCGACCACTCCGGGAACGGCCGCTCGCGCACGGGCAGGGGCCCGTTGGCGAGCTTGGCCAGCACGCCGGACAGCACCGCCTCCGAGAAGGCGCACAGCGGCGCGTCCTCGGCGCGGTCCACCGGGTGCGAGGTGACGACGATCCGGTTGGCGTCGGCCAGCGAGATGGCGCGCTCGCACTTGCCGTCGCGCACCTCGGGACGCTCGATTTCGCCCACCTTGCCGGCCACCGGCGGCCGGGTCGGGTACCGCTGCGGGCCGGTCAGCGCGAGGACGGTCTGCACCTGGCCGGAGTCGTCGGACAACGTGGTCGTGACCACGCAGGTGCCGAAGTCCAGCACCTCGGGGTCCACGAACGGCTGCCCGAACGGGACGAGCGAGTCGGTCGAGATCGCCGCGCACGGGTCGGTCGCGGCCGGGTCGGCGCCGAGGGTGTTCGGCCCGGCCGCGGCGGGGGTCGCCGGGGACGACCGGATCAGGACGAACCCGGCCACCAGCGCGGCCGCCACCACCACCGCGGCTCCCGCCAGCAGCCGGCGGCGCAGACGCCGTCGCGGCCGCCGCGGCACCGGCGCGTCCTCCGTCAGCAACGTGACCGCCTCGGCGGCGCTCGGCCGGTCGGCGGGGTGCCGGGCCATCAGTGCCGTCAGCACCGGCGCGAACGGCCCCGCGCGCTCGGCCGGCGCCGGACGTCCGCCGGCGGCGCGGCGCATCTGCGCGAACGGGCCGTCTTCGCCCGAGCCCCACGGCGACCGGCCTTCGACCGCCGCGTAGAGCGTGGCGCCCAGGGAGAAGACGTCCGAGGCGGGCCCGGCCTCGCCGCCGTCGGCCACCTCCGGCGCGACGTACCCGAGGGTGCCGGTGAGCTGGGCGCCGCCGGTGCGGGTGACCTCGGTCCAGCGCGCGATGCCCAGGTCGGTCAGCTTGGCGACGTCGTCCGCGGTCACCAGGACGTTGCCCGGCTTGACGTCACGGTGGACGATGCCGCGGGCGTGCATTTCCGCGAGCGCCGCGGCGAGCTGCGCGCCGATCCGCCGGACCCGGTCCGCGGGCAGCGGCCCGCCGTCGTCGACGAGCTCTTCGAGGCTCCGGGCGGCCAGGTATTCGGTGACCAGCCACTGCGCGTCCCCGTCGACGACCGTGTCGAACACGGTGACGACGTTCGAGTGCAGCAGCCCGGCCCCGATCCGCGCCTCGCGCCGGATCTGCCCCGCGTCTTCGCCCAGGGACCGCTTGAGTGTCACCTGCCGGCCGAGCTCGAGGTCGGCCGCCCGCCAGACGACGCCCATGCCACCCCGGCCGAGCTCCTCTTCCAGCCGGTAGCGGCCGGCCACGACGCGCCCGTTGCCCACGCGGGCAGTCTACGAAACGCCGTGACAGCCCGCTGACCCCGCGTCACTCCGGCGGCGGGCCGAACCGGTTCTCCCCCGGATTGCCCCGGCCACTCCAGAAGACGGTCAGGAACCACAGTCCGTCGGCGACGGCGCTGTGCTTCCGGTGGATCCGGACGACCTGCCCTGGCCGGCGGTGCCGGGGCCGCGGCGTCGTTGTATCGCGGGGCCCGGGACCGGTCCCGGAAGTCAGACCTCGCGGACCGACTCCGTCTCGAACCCGGCCAGCACGACTCGCGCCGAGCAGCGGCTGTGCCCCGAGGCGATCGACGGCAGCCGGCGGACGACGACCTCGTACCGCCGGGCTCCCCCGGTCACCAGCACCTTCCGGACGTCGCCGCCGGGTTCCTCGTCGGTCGCCAGCACCGCGTCGAGCCCGCGCAGGCCGGTGCGGGCGCGGATCTCGATCTCGGCGAACTGCGACCACGGGCTCTCCGCGGACGTCCGGCCGCGGAGGTGCTCCAGGCGGACGTTCCCGCTCAGCGCTTCCTTGGCGACGAGCTCGGCCTCGGTCACCGCGAGGCTACCGTGGAGGTAGCCGTCGGGCACCGTCAGCAGGTTGCCGGCCCAGCGGTCGCCGCCGACGTGGCTGACCTCCCAGACCTGGCCGGGGTGGTTCTGCGCCAGCCCGGCCACCACCGGGCGGCCGAAAACCGCGCAGCACATGTCCTTGCTGCCGTGCGTGCAGACGAGGAAGAGCGGCCCGGACACCGGCTCGCCGTGCCCGCGGCGGCCCGCGGCGACGGCTTCGAGATCGAGGTGGGCGAGCTCGCCGAGGTCGGCGACGTCGAGCCGTTCGAGCCAGCGGTGCCCCGGCCGGCCGCTGGCGACGTACACCGCGCGCGGGGCACCGGGGACGCGCGCGTGGCGGCCGGGCTTGCGGATGAGCAGGGGCCGGAGGCCGGCGTCACGGGCGGCGTCGAGGCTCGCGGCGGGCAGTGCTTCGGCCAGCACGTCTTCGAGCGCGTCGGGCGCCCAGGAACCGGGCTGCTCGATGAGCAGCCACGACGTCATGCGCGCGGCGGTCCCGGCGGGCTCGCCGCCGAGGTCACGGGTCAGCGCGGCGCACGCGGGCACCGCGGTCCGGCCGGGAGAGCAGATTCCCGCCTCAGCCATCACCTCTGACTTAGGCATGCCTAAGCGTACCCGAATACGCGCGCGTCAACCCCCCTGATGTGACGGGCTCGGCGACCACCACACCCGATCGTGCGGTGAGCGGTCGCCGAGCCGCCCGGAACAGGGGTCACGCTCTCGCCACGAGCCCCTGGGTGACCAGCTCGCCCAGCAGCGCCCGGACGGTGGCCCGGTCCACGCCCGGCGCGGCGTCGGCCAGCACCTTGAACGGCTGCGGAAGGCCGCCGAGCAGCGCGGCCAGCACCGGCCGCGCGGGAGCCGCGAAGACCAGGCGCTTCCCCGCGCCGACCAGGGCCACGGTGCCCTCACCGTCCACCAGCGCGGCGCGCGGGGCGAGCAGCCGGACCTCGAAGTCGTCGTCCGGGGGCAGCAGCTCCGCCGTCGCCGCCCACGGCAGGCCGACGCGGGTCTGCGCGGGAGCCTGGGCGTCGCGGTCGGCCAGAAAACGGTCGACGACGTCCCCGGCGGCCAGCTCGGCGAGCCGCCGGCGCAATGCCTCGGCCCGCTCGGCCCGCACCTCGGGCCCGGCGAACCGGGGCAGGTCCTCCCGGAACAGCTCGTCGGCCCGCAGCTGGTCGGCGAGCCACGCCACCAGGTCCACGCCGGTGGCGGCGTTGAACCCGATCGTCAGGTGCAACGACTCCTCACCGACGGCAGACACGTCGTGCCAGTGCCCGCGCGGCAGGTACAGGACGTCGCCGTCTTCCAGCAGGAAGTCTTCGTACGGCTCCCCCTCCGGGCGCTCCGGCAGCTCGACGTCCCGCTGCAGCGGCGAGCGCCGGGTGACGCCGTGCAGGCGCCAGCGCTTGCGGCCGGAGAGCTGGATGATGAACGCGTCGTGGTCGTCCCAGTGCACGTCGAAGCCGTGCGTGGTGCCCCAGCCCGCGTACAGGTTGACCTGGATCCGCTCGCGCAGGTCGTGCTCCAGCCGGCTCGCCAGCTCCCCGACCCCGTCGACCAGCTCGTTGACCGAGTCGACGACGAGCGTCGCCCCGGCGCGCAGGTGTTCGGCGAAGGGCGCCGACAGCACGCGCGGCACGAGGCCGTTGCGCCGGGTCGACACCATCTCGGTGTAGGTGTGCGCCGGCACGACGTCACCGTCGAGCGCGAGGCGCAGCCGGGGGAACTCCAGGCGGTGCTGCCGCAGCACCCGGTCCAGCTCCGGCCACGGGAGGAGACCGGCGAACCGGCCCTTCTCCCCCGGGAAGCGCCGCGGCGCCTTCCCCAGGACGTCTTCGAAGAACTGGCCGGCCTCGAGCGGAGCAACGAGGCCGGCCAGTCCGGGAATCTCCGTCACGGAGCGGGACGACGACTAGTCGTTGCCGTCGTTGTCGGCCACCGCGCCGTTGGCCTTGCCCCGGTCCACCGCGGCCGTCAGCGTCTCCACGCCGAGCAGCAGGCCGCTGGCGGGCATCTCGTTGGGGGTTGCGGCGTTTTCCATCCGGACCTCGCAAACGTCGACGACAGGGATTCCCACGCTACGTGAGAACAGCCGGATCGGGCATAGGTCATTTAGGTTGTCTCCGGGTGGCCGAGCGCGGCGAGGTGGTCGGCGACCGCCGCGAGGTCACCGGCGTCGGAGATGAGCCCGATGAACCCGTCGGGGCGGATCAGCACGAGGGTTTTGCCGGACGCGCCGTAAGCGCCGGCGAGGTGACCGCGCGTGTCGGCGATCTCGCCGGGACCAGCCGGTCGGACGACGACGCGGAACGTCCTGAGCCCGTCCGGATACGTCCTGGGCGCACCGCCGAAGTCCAGCAGCGTGAAGCGCCCGCCGCGGGTCAGGTCGAACAGCCGGCGTTCGCCGTCCACTGTGGTCAGCCCGGTCGCGTCGGGGGCGCGGTCGCCGGCACGCAGCGGTGCGGTCTCATCGCGGTCGTCGCGCGCCAGGACGGACCCGCGGTAGCCGATGCCCAGCTGCCGGGTGGCCGCGTCGCCGCGGATCGGGATGCTCTTGCGTTCCATCGCCTCCTTGAGGCGCGCGTCCGACAGCGCGAGCACGCCCGCCGCGACCGGTCGCCGCTCGGCCTCGTAGGTGTCGAGCATGGCCGGCGAGGCGCCCTTCGCGACCGCCGCGAGCTTCCAGCCGAGGTTGTGCGCGTCCTGGATGCCGGTGTTCATGCCCTGGCCGCCGGCGGGCGAGTGGATGTGCGCCGCGTCGCCGGCGAGGAAGACGCGGCCCTCGCGGTAGCGCTCGGCGAGGCGGACGTTGGCGCGCCACAGCGACGACCACTCCGGCTCGCAGAGGCGGATGTCGGTGCGGCCGCTGCGCCGGTCGAGGAGCGCCTGCAGGTTTGCGAGCCCGAGGTCGGCGTCCTGGCCCGGCGCGACGCTGGCCTGGAACTGGAAGGCGCCGGTCGAGGGCAGCGGGCAGAGGGTGACCAGGCCGTCCTCGTGGCGCCACATGTGCCAGGCGGTCCGATCGAGGCCGTCGACCTCGACGTCGGCGACGATCATCCGCACGTCATCCCGGGTCTCGCCCTCGAACGCGATCCCGGCCTGCTTGCGGACGATGCTGTGGCCGCCGTCGCAGCCGACCAGCCAGCGCGCGGTCACCGTCTCGGCCTCGCCGTCCTTGACGACGACGGCCGACACGCCCTCGGCCGACTGTTCGAAGCTCTCCAGCGCGGTGCCGAACTCGACCGCGCCGCCGAGTTCGGCCAGCCGCAGCCGCAGCGCCTCCTCGACGCGCCATTCGGGCGTGATCAGGCTGGCCGCGTAGGGGACGTCGGGGCGCGGTCCGGCCGGCGCGGCGCCACCGAGCGTCACCTGGCCGTCCGGCGCGGTCGACCGGATCGGCATCGCCATCCGGCCGTGGGCGAGCACGCGCTCGACGATGCCGAGATCGTCGAACACCTCGAGGGTGCGCGGCTGGACGCCCTTGCCGCGGGAGCCGGGCCGCGGCCCCGGGGCGGCCTCGACCAGGCGGAACGGGACGCCGGCGCGGGCGAGCTCGCAAGCCAGCGTGAGGCCGGTCGGGCCGGCGCCGGCGATCAGCACGGTGGTCGTCATCAGTCCCCCACGTAAGAAAGGAATCACTTTCTAACCACGGTAGCCGCGGTTGCCAAGAAAGTAAAACCTTTCTATCGTGAGCCGGTGACCGCTGAACCCGCCGAACCCGTCCGCCGACGGCGGAACGGCAAGCAGCTGGAGGCCGAGCTGCTCACCGCGGGCTGGGACGAGCTGGTCGAAGCCGGGTACGGCCGCCTGACG
This sequence comes from Amycolatopsis ponsaeliensis, assembly GCF_030182635.1. Classification (NCBI taxonomy): domain Bacteria; kingdom Bacillati; phylum Actinomycetota; class Actinomycetes; order Pseudonocardiales; family Pseudonocardiaceae; genus Amycolatopsis; species Amycolatopsis ponsaeliensis. The sequence continues at coordinate 266,295 of NZ_JAPZLD010000004.1, read as the reverse complement.
ATGGAGTCGATCGCCGTGCGCGCCCGCACCAGCGAGGCCGTGCTCTACCGCCGTTGGGCCAACAAGGACGAGCTCGTGCTGGCCGCGATCGAGCACTACCGGACCGTCCACCCGGTCGCGGACGCCGACACCGGCACCCTGCGCGGCGACCTGATCGCCCGGCTGACGGCCGTGAGCCGGGCCCGCGCCCCGTTCTTCGCCATCTCCGCGGCAACCGCCTTCTCGGGACTGTCGGCCGGCACCGGCCTGACTCCCGCCCAGGTCCGCGCCAAGGTCATGGGCGACGAGGCGCGTCCGCACAGCCGGGCGCTCTACCGGCGCGCCCACGACCGCGGCGACCTCGACCTGGACCGCGTGCCCGCCGCGGTGCTCGAGCTGCCGTTCGACCTCGTGCGCCACGACCTGCTCATGGACCTCCGGCCGCCGGCACCGGCCCGCATCCGCGAAATCGTCGACGAGCTCTTCCTGCCCCTCCTGCGGAACCACCGGGCGGGCCGGACGTCCCTGGAGTGATCGCTTCGTCCGGACGGAAGGACCGCGGGATGTCCCTCTCGACGTGCCTCGAGCCGGACGAGGCGGTCTCGGAAAAGCCAGCGGACCAGCGGCGATGGCTGTTCGCTCTCGTCGTGCTCGCGCTGCTCGCCGAGATGGCGATCGCGATGCTCACGACGGCCGTCGAGCAGTCCCCGACGATCGACGAGCCGGTCTACGTGGGCACCGCGGTGGTCTACCTGGAGCAGCACAGCCTGCGGTACAACCCGGAGCACCCGCCGCTGGGCAAGCTGATCATCGCGACCGGCCTGGCCTTTTCCGGCGCGCACCTCGATCCCGCGTTCACCGGCGACCAGACGCAGCTCGGCCGCCGCGTGCTGTACGAGTCGGGCGACGACCCGGGCCGGCTGCTGCTGGCGGCGCGGCTGCCGGTGATCGTGCTGACGCTCCTGTTCGGGCTGGTCGTCTTCGCGTTCGCCCGCGACCTCACCGGCCGGGTCGGCGGGGTGACAGCCCTGGCCCTGTACACGTTCTCACCCGACCTCATCGCGCACGGATCGCTGGCGACGCTCGACGTGCCGGTGGCCGGGTTCCTGCTGACGTCGGCCTGGCTGCTGTGGCGGGCCCGCCGTCGTCCCGCCTTGTACGTTCCCCTCGCGGGGCTCGCGCTCGGTGCGGCCGTGGCCACGAAGATGAGTGCGCTGGCGGCGGTTCCGGTGCTGCTGCTCCTGGTCGTACTGTCCACTTGGCACACGCGACGACCACGACGGATCGTCCTCGGCGCGGCCGCCGTCGCCCTGATCGCGGTCGCCGTCGTGTGGGCCTCCTACCTCGCCGTGGATCCGCGGCTGCACTGGACGACGCCACCGGACCTGCCGGCCGTCCACGGCCTGCGCGCGCTCGCCGACCGGCTGCCGCTGCCCCGGCCGTACCTCGACGGGATGCGCGTCCAGTTCGCCTTCGAAGACCGGACGTGGAGCACGTTCCTGCTGGGCACGTACCACCCCGGTTCGGTGTGGTACTACCTGCCGGTCGCGCTGCTGATCAAGACACCGCTGGGTGCGCTGGCCCTCGGACTGGCCGGCGCGGTCGCGATGGTGGCGATCCCCCGGCTGCGCCCAGCGTCGCCGTACGTCCTGGTCCCGGCGGCCGTGTTGCTGGCGGCGGCCATGACCAGCACCCGCGACCTCGGCGTCCGGTACGCGATCTTCGTCCCGATGTTCCTGGCGGTCGCGGCGGCGAGCCTCGTCGCCGTCCGCGTGCGGTGGGCGCAGGTGGCGGTGGCGGTCCTGGTCGCCTTCACGGCCGTGAGTTCGCTGCGGACGTTCCCGTACTACCTGCCGTACTCCAACGAGGCGTTCGGCGGCCCGGCGGAGACCCACCTGCGCCTGCACGACTCGAACGTCGACTGGGGCCAGGACCTGGGCCGGCTGGGAGACCGCTTGGCGGGTGAGCGGGTCTGGCTGGTCTACAAGGGAAGCGGGGTGCCGTCGGCGTACGGCATCGACGCGGCCGACCCGCTCGCGGTGCCTCCGGATGAGGTGCACGGGCTGCTCGCGGTGTCGGATTCGGCGATCGCCAAGGCGGACGACCGCTTGACGGCGCTGATCGCCGGCAGTGTCCCGGTCGACGAGGTCGGCCACTCCATCACGATCTACCGCCGCCCGTGACCGGCGGAGAAGGCGCGAACCCGATGGTCCAGCGGTTCGGCCGCCGGTTCGGGGAGCCGGGCCGGCGGGCGAACGTCGTGCGGCACCCCGCGATGAGCACCGCGCCGGGTCCACCTGGACCACCGGCTGAACTCGACCTCGTCCCGGCGACGACGAACCGTGCCGAGCTCAGGCAGCCCCCTCGAACAACGTCCATTTGCGATCTGCAAATTGCAGATCCGGATTCCGCGCTCATGTGAGCACTATTCGAGAAAATGAATTCCGAAACGTATTGCACGACCCGCGAACAAGTCACGAGCTGAAATGAAAGTTGCTCCGAACGGCCGTACTTGAAACTGCCTCGGACACATAACGTCACATGCCTGCGCGATCGGCCCCGCCGGATGGACCAAGACGAGTCCCCGACCGGTCGATTGCGGACATAGCACGTGGTTCACTCACTGGAGGACGGCTTTTCATGACGATCGACCTGGCGTTGAAAGAAGCGATGAACATTCCCGGCGCCGTGGGCGCGACGCTCGTCGACTACGACAGCGGAATGTCCCTCGGTTCCCTGGGTGGTGGCGACTGGCTCGACCTGGATATCGCGGCGGCCGGAAACACCGAGGTCGTGCGGGCGAAGCTGCGCGTCATGTCCTCTCTCGGACTCGACGACAGCATCGAGGACATCCTCATCACGCTCCACCGCCAGTACCACGTGATCCGGCCGCTGTCGGCCCGGGGCAACTCCACCCTGTTCCTCTACCTCGTGCTGGACCGTGAACGCGCGAACCTCGCGCTCGCGCGGCACAGCCTCAAGCGCATCGAGACCAGCCTGTCCGTATGACGAGTGCCGACACCCACAGTCAGTCCTCACGCATGCCCCTGCCGGTCCGCACACCGGCGCCGGAGAACACCGGCGCGCCGCTGGGCCGGGCGATGAAGCGCCCGCCCCTCGACTCCGGGCGGATGCTCGAGGCGTTGCGCACGGTGCAGGACCAGGTCGACCAGGTGGCCGGGCTGCTCGTGGCCACCCACGACGGCCTGGTCCTGGCCGACGACACCGACTCCGTCGAGGCCGACAGCGTCGCCGCCATGTCGGCGGCGGCGATCGGCCTGGCCGCGCAGTTCACCGCCCAGGCCAGGATCGGCGAGTCCCGCAGCGCGATGTTCGAAGGCAGCTCCGGCTACGTCTGCGTCTTCCCCGTCGAGGGGTCGCTGCTCCTCGTCGTGTTCGGCCAGCCGGAGATCACGATGGGGCTGTTCACCCTCGCCGCCAAACAGGCGTTGACGCTGCTCAGGAACCAGCTCCCGGCGGTGGGAGGGGCGTACCGGACGCCGCCGTCACCGGAGTGAGCCGGCGCCGGGTCAGCCGGGAGGCGGCCCGGCGCGGAAGCGGGTCACCAGCTCGCCGAGTCCCTCGACCCGGCTGGTGAGCACGTCGCCGGCGGTGAGGTAGCGCGGCGGCGTCCGGCGGTTGCCGACCCCGGCCGGGGTACCGGTGAAGATCAGGTCCCCCGGCAGGAGCCGGCACACCGCCGAGAGCCGGGCGACCAGCTCCGGGACGCCGAAGATCAGGTCCGCGAGGGACGCCTTCTGCACCACTTCGTCGTTGAGCAGGCAGGTGATCGCGGCCTCGGGGTCGAGCTCGGTGACCAGGTGCGGTCCGGTCGGGCCGAACCCGGGGAACGACTTGGCCAGCGAGAACTGCGGCGGCTTCCCGAGCGACTGGACCCGCCGCTCCGACAGGTCCTGGCCGACCGTGAACCCGGCGACGTGCCCGAGGGCGTCCTTCTCGCCGATCCGGTGCCCACCCCGGCCGATCACCGCGACCAGCTCGACTTCCCAGTCGACGCGGTCACCGGGCAGCTCGACCGTCTCCTGCGGACCCGCGATGCAGGTCGGGAACTTGGTGAACACCAGCGGGTCGGCCGGGGGCTCGTAGCCGGCTTCGGCGGCGTGGGGCGGGTAGTTGAGCGCCACGGCGAACACCTGCCGGGGCCGCGGCACGGGCGGTCCCAGCAGCGCCGGGTCGTACGGGCTCCCGGCCGGAGCCACCGAAGCCGCCCACGCGGAGAACTCCGTCCAGTTCTCCAAGACGTCCATCGGGTCGGGGCCGAAGCCGCCGGCGTCGAAGACGTCCAGCGCGCGATCACCGAAGATCAGGACGGCCCGGCCGTCGAGGTTGGCCAGGCGCATCACGCGCGACCGGCCGGCGGCGGGGTCCCGTAGGCGTCTTCCCACGAGACGACCCGGTTGCGGAGCACGCCGAGCTTCTCGATCTGGGCTTCGACCACGTCCCCGGGCTTCAGGTAGTTCGCGAACGGGTCGTCGGTGCTGGCCGCGACCCCGGCGACCGTGCCCGTCGTGACGAGGTCGCCCGCGCTGTAGACCTGCGGCGAGTGGTAGGCCACGAGCTCCGGGATCGTCAGCGACATCCGGCCGGTGTTCGACTTCTGCCGCACCTGGCCGTTGACCCGCAGTTCCATGTCCAGGTCGTGGGGGTCGCCGACCTCGTCGGCGGTGACGATGTACGGGCCGATCGGGCAGAACGTGTCGATGGCCTTGGAGAACGAGAACACCCCGGACTCCATCTCACGCCGCTGGATGTCGCGGGCGGTGATGTCGTTGAACACGAGGTACCCGGCGATGTGCTCGGCCGCCTGCTCGGCGGTGAAGAACTTCCCGGGCTTGCCGATCACTACGGCCATCTCGAGCTCGTAGTCGAGCTCGTTCGTCAGGTGCGACGGGTACACGACGGGGTCGCCGGGACCGATGATGGCGTCGACGTTCTGGAAGAACACGATGCCCTTGTTGACCGGGTGCGACCAGTTCACGCGGGCGAGGTCGTCGTGGTGCTCACGGAAGTTCCCCGCCGTGTGGAAGAACTTCTTCGGCACGATCGGGGCCCGCAGGCGCACCTCCGACGCGCGGAAGCGGCGCCCGGTCTCGGGCACGCTCCCGCCGCGTTCGAAGAACTCGCGCGTCGAGGCGGTGTCGAGTTCCAGGACCAGGTCGTCGGCGAGACGGCCGACCAGGCCGTCGTCGAAGGTCACGAGCTTCACGGGCGCTCCACGGGGACGGTGACTCGGAAGACGCGCAGCTGGAGGGCCAGCGTCGCGTAGTAGCCCACCAGCGTGGTCAGCTCGACGGCCACGCGGTTGCCAATGATTGGCACGCACTCGGCGTAGGTCACGTCGTCGACGTCGCCGTCCAGCAGCGCCAGCACGAACCGCAACGCGGCCGCTTCGCCCTCGTCGAGGCCGGCCGGCGGGGTGCGCGCGGCGATCGCGGCGAGCTGGGCGCCGGTGACCCCGGCGGCGCGGGCGGCGGGCTCGTGCGCGTACCGCTCGAAGGCGCAGTCCCACCGGGCCGCCACCGCGAGGATCGCGAGCTCCCGCACCCGGTCCGGAAGCGCCGTCTCGTACCGCACGGCCGCGCCCAGCCGCTGCAGCGCCTGCCCGGCCGGCGGCGCGAACAACATGGCGTTGAACGGCCCGGTCAGCGCACCCGCGGCGTCGGTGAGCGGGAACGGGCCGCCCGCCCGGGGACCGCCGGCGATGGCTTCGCGGAGCGCGCGCTGGTCGTCGTCCAGGTCGGCCGGGGACAGCCGGGGCAGTCTCGTCATGCCCCGATCCCAGCAGCACACCCGGTGAGCGGTCGATGGCCTGCCATTGAATGGCACATCCGTTCCGCGCCGCCGGACCGCGCGCCTAGCGTCGCCGCCAGGTCGGGAGCGAGGAGCGGAAGTGGACTGGCTGGGTCTGCGGGGCAAGGGCGCGCTGGTCGCCGGCGCGGGCGGGATCGGCGGCGCGGCCGGTCTCGCACTCGCCGACGCGGGCGCCGACGTGGTCGTCGCCGATGTCGACGAACAGCGCCTCGACGACCTGGCCGTCAAGGGGATCCGCACCCTGCGCGCCGACCTCACCGACGCGGAAGGCGCCCGGGACTGCGTCGCCCGCGCCGACGCACTGCTGGGACGGCTCGACGTGTTCGTCCACGCGGTCGGCGTCAACGACCGGCGGCCGGTCCTCGACACCCCGGACGACGTCTGGCGCCGCATCACCGCGGTCAACCTGGACAGCGCGTTCTGGACCGGCAAGGCGGCGGGCGAGCTGATGGTCGCCCGCGGGTACGGCCGGATCGTCTACCTGTCCTCGGTGTCCGGCCTGCTCGCCCACCCGCACCACGCGCCGTACGCGGCCACCAAGGGCGCGGTCAACCAGCTCGCCCGGGTGATGGCCCGCGAGTGGGCGGCCTCGGGCGTCACGGTGAACGCCGTCGCGCCCGGCTACACCGAGACCGCCCTGACCCACGACCACCTCGAAAAGCCCGGCGTCCGCGACGGCCTCACCGGACTCGTCCCGGCCGGGCGGCTGGGCACCACCGAAGACCTGACCGGCCCGATCCTGTTCCTCTGTTCCGACCACGCCGCCTTCGTCACGGGACACGTCCTGTACGCCGACGGCGGCCGCACCCTCGTCTGAAGGAGTCCTTTCGTGCGTTTCACCGGCAAGACCGTCCTCGTCACCGGCGCCGGCACCGGGTTCGGTGCCGAGATCGCCGTCCGGGCCGCGACGGAGGGTGCCGACGTCGCCGTGCACTACCGCGGCTCGCGCGCCGGTGCCGAGCGCACCGCGGCGCGCGTCGAAGAGCTGGGCCGCAAGGCTTTCCTCGTCCAGGCCGACATCTCCGAGCACGCGCAGATCAAGCGGATGGCCGACGAGGTGTGGAGCCACTTCGGCCGGGTCGACGTCGCGGTCAACAACGTCGGCGACGTCGCCCGCGACCAGATGTCGTGGCGGGACCTCACCGAAGAGTCCGTCGACCACGTCCTCGCCGTCGACATCAAGGGCACGCTGCTGTGCACGCACGAGTTCGGCGACCGGATGCTCGCCCAGGGCGGCGGCGCGATCGTGAACATCGGCTCGACCGTCGTGGCGCGCGGCAGTGCCCGCGCCCCGCAGTACGCGGCGGCGAAGGCCGGGATCATCGGCCTGACCAAGTCCTACGCCCACGCCTTCGCCCCCACCGTGCGGGTGAACGTGTTCGCGCCCGGCTTCATCGAGACCGAAGCCACGCTCAGCCGCGAGGACTGGAAGACGGGCCGCGCGGAGAAGCTGCGCGACGCCACCCCGATGGGCCGCATCCCCAAGCCCGAGGAGCTGGCCGGCACGGCGCTGTTCCTCGCCACCGAGGAAGCCGCGCACATCACCGGCGGTTTCCTGGTCGCCGACGGCGGCTACACCATGCTCGGCGCATGATCTCGGCGAGGAGGCCGCAGATGGGACCCAGAGTCGTGTTCACCGGTGGACGCGTCTTCGACGGCAGCGGCTCCCCCGCGGTCCCGGGCGACGTCGTGGTCCGCGGTGACCGGATCGAGAGCGTGCGCCCCGGCGGCGGCACCGAACCCGAGCCGGACGACCACGTCGTCGACTGCCGCGGTGCCACCGTCCTGCCCGGCCTGGTGGAGTCGCACTGCCACCTGACGTTCCCGTCCGCGCACGGGCACGTCGACCCGTCGTTCAACCCGCCGATCGACGTGAGCTTCTTCCACCACATGCCGAGCCCGGACGAGCACCTGGCGATCGCCGAGCGCAACGCCCGGATCCTGCTCGACCACGGGTTCACCAGCGCCTACTCCGCCGGGTCGCTGACCCCGGTGCCCACCGAGGTGCGGCTGCGCGACCGGATCGCCGCCGGCCTGACCGCCGGGCCGCGGATGCGGGCGGCGTCGTTCGAGCGGGACAACAACCCGGTCCGGATGGGCCCGGACGGGCCGGCCCCGCAGGAGACCGGTCCGGCCGCCGTGCGCGCCTTCATCCGCGAACAGGCCGAGCTCGGCTTCGACAGCGTGAAGCTGCTGATGAGCAACGACGACGTCTTCTTCGAAGGCGGCTCGATGGTCACCCAGTACAGCGCCGAAGAGGCGAACGCGGCCGGCGAGCAGGCGCGCGAGTCCGGGGTGTGGCTCAACTGCCACGCCCAGGCCCCCGAGGCGATCAAGCGGGCGGTGCGGGCCGGGTTCCGCTCGATCTACCACTGCTCCTACGCCGACCCCGAAGCGATCGACCTGCTGGAAGCGCACAAGGAGTCGATCTTCCTCTCCCCCGCCGTCGGCATCATGTGGGCCAACGTCCACGAAGGCGCCGAGTTCGGCATCGACACGGCGATGGCGGAGAAGATGGGCTCGGTGAAGTCCCTCGAAGCGATGGAGCAGCTGTACCCGGAGCTGCGCAAGCGCGGCCTGCGCGTGCTGCCCGGCGGCGACTACGGGTTCCCGAACAACCCCATCGGGCGCAACGCCCGCGACCTCGAACTGTTCGTCCGGCTCTTCGGCTACTCCCCCGCCGAAGCGCTGCGGGCGACCACCTTCCACGGCGGCCAGGTGATGGACCTGCCCGTCGGGCTGCTCACCGAGGACTACTTCGCCGACGTCCTCGTCGTCCGCGGCGACCCGGTCGCGGATGTCACGCTGCTGCAGGACCCGGCCAACCTCGAGGTGATCATGCAGGGCGGCCGCTTCCACAAGCAGGCCGCGTGATCTACCGCGAGGTGCCGGGGTTCCGGCCCCTGGAGCTGGACCTGACCGCACCGGACGACGCGGTCGCGACGATCGTGTACCTGCACGGCGGCGGCTGGCGGCGTGGCTCCCGGCTCACGCCGCTGCCGGGCTTCGAGCACCTGGCCGAAGAGCTGGCGGCGCAGGGGTTCCGGGTCGCCATGGCCGACTACCGGCTCAGCGGCGAGGCGACCTTTCCCGCGCCGCTGGAGGACGTGCGCGCGGCCATCGAGTTCGTGCGCGACGGGAAGCCGGTGTTCCTCTGGGGCGAGTCGGCGGGTGCGCACCTGGCGCTGCTCGCGGCGCTCGGCGGGTCCGAAGTGGACGGTGTGGTCGCCTGGTTCCCGCCGACCGATCTGCTCGGGGTGCCCGCGGCGCCGGACGGCGTGTCCCGCGAAGCACTCCTGCTGGGCGCGCCGCCGGAATCGGTGCCGGAGCTCGCGCGCGAGGCGAGCCCGCTGTCGTACGCCCACGCCGGTGCGCCGCCGGTCCTGCTGATGCACGGCGAGGACGACGACCTCGTGCCCGCCACGCAGAGCGTCCGGCTCGCCGAGGCGTTGGAGGCCGTGGGCGCGCCGGTCGAGCTGCACCTGGTGCCCGGCGCCCGCCACCGCTGGACGGGCGCCGATCCCGCGGCCGTGGTGGCCACGTCCGTCAAGTTCCTGCGGGCCGCACTGCCTCGATGATCAGGTCCACCGCCCGCCCCACCTCGTCCAGGGCGGGCGGGAGGTTCAGGAACCCGTGCAGCATCGACGGCACCACGACGTGCCGGACGTCCACGCCGGCCTCGGCCAGCTGCCCGGCGAACACCTGCCCGGAGACGCGCAGGTCGTCGTACTCGGCGGTGAGCACCAGGGTCGGGCAGAGTCCTTCAGGACGGCCAGGCCCGGCATCGCGTAGCCGTCGGCACGGCTCAGCGGCCCGCCCAGGTAGTTCTCGGTCGTCGCGCGGACCTCGCCCGGCGGGAAGTGCAGGATCGCGGGCACCTCGGCCATCTCGGCGACGAGCGACGCCGGCGCGGGTGGCAGCAGGGGGTGCAGCACCGGGTAGGCCAGCGCGAGCGCCACGGGCTGCCAGCCGTCTTCGTCACGCAGGCGCAGGGCCGCGCCCGCCGCCAGGTTGCCGCCCGCACTCGCCCCGCCCGCGCAGACGCGGTCGACGCCCAGCTCGGCGCGAACCCACCGCAGCGCCGTGACGACGTCGTCGAGCGGCGCCGGGTACGCGACCCCGCCCACCGCGAGCCGGTAGCCGACGCTGACCACCACGATCCCGGCCCGGTGCGCGAGTTCGCGGGCCACCCGGTCGGCTTCGGGCATGTCCAGGTCGCCCATCCGGAACGCGCCGCCGTGCAGCCACACCAGGCAGGTGGAGCCGGTCCCGTAGATCCGCACCGGGACCGAACCGGCCTTGGTGTCCGTTGTGGACACTGCCGGCACGTCGTCGGGGACCGCCGAGCACTCGAACTCAGCGCGCTCCAGCAGCGGGAACTTCGCCGCCATCGCGGGGTGGACGGGCATCAGGCCTGCCTTTCGGGGACGCGGGCGGTGTACCCGAGCGGGAACAGGGGGTCGGCGGTGCCGCCCGGCCGGTCCTCCGGGTGGGCTTCGACGGCAGCCATCGACGACGGCAGCTCGATCGGCAGCCTGCCCTCCGCGACGGCATGGCCGAAGACGACGTCGAGGACGGCGTCGTCGGTCGCGCCGAAGTCGGCCAGCAGGGCGGCGGCGTGCCCGGCGAGTTCGGGGACGACGGCGGCCCGGTCGAGGAAGACGTCGATCACCGTCGGCACGGTGGCCATGAGCGCCAGCAGGTGTTCTCGATCATCCTCCGGCAGGTCGAGCCGTCCCTGGTGGAAGAACGCTTCGGGGAGCCGTGCTCTCGGCTCGTACGGGGTGCCGATCCGCACCACCGCCGCGTCCGCTTCGGCCGGGTCGTCCACTGTGGACGCGTAGCGAGCTGCGACCGCGGGGTCGATCCCTTCCACGTACAGCCGGATTCCCTTTTCCAGCGGCAGCCTTCCGGTGAGCAGCACCATCGACCGGCGTTGCGCGTCGGCTCCCGCGGCGGTGAAGTCGGCCCGCCCGACGATGGCGACCGCGCGCGCCTCGTCGACGTACGGGTCTTCGAACAACCCGAGCCGCATCATCAGCGTCAGGACGCGCCCGGCGGACTCGTCGACTCGCGTCTCCGCCAGCCGGCCCGCTTCGACCAGGCCGGCGACGACGTCCGGGCACCACTCGCCGCCGAACTGGTCGACGCCCGCGTCGAGCAGCCGCAGCACCCGCCCGGCGACGTCGAGGTGCTCGGCGCCCCACGCCCGCGCGGGCCACACCGACCCGCCCGGCAGCGTCGTGTCGGTGAGCAGCCCGAAGTCGGTGCACACCAGGCCGTCGAAGCCTTCGTCGCGGCGCAGCTGCCCGGCGATCACCTCGCGGTCGAAGGCGAAGCCGACCCCGGTGAGTCCCGGCACGCCGACCGGGCGGCCGTAGTACGGCATCACCGCCGCCGCGCCGGCCCGCAGCGCCGGGCGGAAGACGTTCCGGTGCTCCTCGTAGCGCCCGTCGGGGTAGACCTGGTCCTTGCCGGACGCGAAGTGCGCGTCCTCGCCGCCGGCCTGCGGGCCCGCGCCCGGCCAGTGCTTGACCATCGCCGCCACCGAATCCGGCCCCAGGTCCGTCCCTTGCAGACCTTCGACGTAGGCGGCGGCCAGCCGGGCGACCACGTCCGGGTCGGCGCCGAACGTGCCCGAGGTGCGGCACCACCGCGGTTCGGTCGCCAGGTCGGCCATCGGGTGCAGGGCCAGCCGGATCCCGACCGCCGCGTACTCGGCGCGCACCACTGCGGCGAAGGAGCGCACCGCATCGGGGTCGGCCAGCGCGCCGAACCCGAGCGGTTCGGGCCAGCGCGAACAGCCACCGGAAGGCACCGACGTCAGCGGGTTCTCGTTCGCCGAGTGCCGCGGGTCGGACGAGACGAGCACCGGGATGCCCAGCCGGCTGCCGGCCGCCATCCGCTGGACTTCGTTGTGCCAGCGGGAAAGGGGCCCGGCCGAGACCGGTGCCATCAGCGACAGGCAGCGGACGTGCCGGTCCCGCACCACTTCCGTCGTCGGCGCGGTCGGCAGCGGGCCGGCCGGCTCCTCGACGAAACCCCCCCTCGGCGGTGACCGCCACCGGGGCGTGGAAGAACAGCCCGGCCTTCTCCGGCAGGGTCATCCGGCCGAGCAGGTCACGGACGCGCTCCTCGGTGGGCCGCGCGGGATCCTGGTACGGGAGCATGCGGCCGAGCATGACCGCCGGTCCGGGCGGTGCCCATCGGCGTGCCATTCAATGACACACCCGTCTACCCCTCGAGAACGCCACTGACGTAAAGAAGGTCGCCCATGCGCAGGTCGTCGTCCGTCAGCGGCGGAAGGCCTTGGGCGGCCAGCAGGTCCCGGGTGCTGACGGCGTCCAGCGTCCAGCCGCGGCCGGTCAGGTACGGGGCCGCTTCGTTGCGCTCACCGAAGTACCGCAACCGCGCCATGTCGGTGTCGAAACCGTGTTCGCGCCAGAGTTCGGAGATGCCGTTCAGGCGCCGCCTCGTCCTGCCCTCCGCGCCCGGCTGCGGGTTCGGCCGGCTTTCGGTGGCGACCCGGCTCTCCGGCGCGCTGAGCTCGGTGACGGTGTCCAGCAGGAGATCCTGCGCCTCGGGCGGCAGGTAGCCGAGCAGGCCTTCGGCGCTCCACGCGCTCGGCCGGGCCGGGTCGAACCCGGCGGTGCGCAGTGCGGCCGGCCAGTCCTCGCGCAGGTCGACCGGGACCACCCTCCGGTCGGCCGTGGGCTCGGCGCCGAGCCCGGCCAGCGTGCGGGTCTTGAACTCGACGACCCGCGGCTGGTCGAGCTCGTACACCACGGTCCCGGCCGGCCACGGCAACCGGTACGCCCGCGAATCCAGCCCCGAAGCCAGGATCACCACCTGGGTGATGCCCGCCTTCGTCGCCTCGAGGAAGAACTCGTCGTAGAACCGGGTCCGCACCTTGGCCCCGTCGATCGCCACCTGGTCGACCAGGTCGCCGGGTGGCAGTTCCCCGGCCGCCAGCCGGGTGAGGAGGTCGATGCCGACCGCGCGGACCAGCGGTTCGGCGTAGGGGTCGTCGATGCGCGGCCGGTCCGTGCGGGTCGCGATCGCCCGGGCCATCGCGGCCATGGTCGCGGTCGCGCCGACGCTGGACGCCAGGTCCCAGTCGTCCCCGGGTCGTCGGATCGAAGTCATCAGCGGACCGTAACGGAGGCTCCCGGCGGCCTGGCTAAAGTGAGAGCCGTGACCGCTCGTTTGCCTCACCGGCGTTCCGACGCCCGGGACAGCCGCGGCCGCATCCTCGACGCGGCACGCGCGGTGTTCGTCACCGAAGGCCTGGAGGTGCCGGTCCGGGAGATCGCCCGGCGCGCCGAGGTCGGGCCCGCGACCGTCTACCGCCACTTCCCGGCCAAGGAAACGCTCGTCGCCGCGGCGTTCACCGAGCAGGTGCTCGCCTGGCGCTCCGCGATGGACGAAGGGCTCGCCGACCCCGATCCCTGGCGCGGCTTCCGCGTCACGGTCCGGAAGCTCTGCGAACTGCAGGCACGCGACCACGGCTTCACGACGGCCTTCAAGTCCGAGTTCCCGCGCGCGGTGGACTTGGCCGCGATGCGCACGACGTCGCTGACCTCCGCGGCCCGGCTGATCCGCCGGGCCAAGGAATCCGGGCACCTGCGTCCGGACGTCGGCCTGGCCGACCTCGACCTGATGCTCATGGCCGGCACCGGCATCCGCGCGAGCACGCCGGCGGCCCGCATCGCGGCCTCCCGGCGCTTCGCCGCGCTCACGGTTCAAGCGTTCCGAGCCTGAAGTCAGCCGTCGGCGAGACGCTGGATGACCGCGCCCAGCCAGGCCTGGAGTTCAGCGGGGTCACCGAGTTCCGAACGCAGCACCCGGCGGCGGGTCGAGACACCGAGCACGAAAGCGTCGATCGCGGCGGCGCGGTTGCGGGCCTCCGCGTCGTCCAGGCCGCTGTCGCGCAGGTAGCGGCGCAACGGCTCCAGGGAGTTCGTGTCGAGGAAGGCGGCGAGGGCCTCCGCGGCCTCCGGGCGTTCGCCCGACGCGCGTTGCAGCACCAGCAGCGGGTCCTCCCCCGGGTCGCCGGACCAGCGCCGGACGATACTCGCCGCGAGCCGCGCCCCCAGCTCGGACCGGTGGCCGCCGAAGGAGTCCTCGACCGGGATCTCCACCCGGGTCGCCGCCAGGAAAAGGCCTTCTTTGCCGCCGAAGTAGCGCGTGATGAGGTTGGGTGACACTCCGGCCGCGTCGGCCACGCCCTTGACCGTGATCGCCGTGTAGCCGTGCCGGGCGAACTGGCGTCGCGCCTGCTCGAGGATCCGCTGCCGGGTGGCCGCAGCGTCGCGAGAAGTCATGTGTACGAGCATACACATCATGTGTATCGTCGTACACATGATGGACGACTTGCGAGACCGGCTCCGGCGAACCCGGCGGGTCACGACCCCCTGGAACGCCGACGAGACACGCGGCATCACCGGCATCCGGCTCGACGAGCTCCTCGCGCACTGGGCCGGCGGGTACGACTGGGACGTGCACGAACGCCGTATCCACGCGCTCCCCTGGGTCGCGGTGAGCGCGGGCCTGCGCGTGATCCACCAGCGGTCGGCGGATCCCGGCGCCCCGGTCGTCGTGCTGCTGCACGGCTGGCCGGACTCGGTGCTGCGGTTCGAACGCGTGCTGCCGCTGCTCGCGGACGTGCACGTGGTGGTCCCCGCACTGCCGGGCTTCCCGTTCGCGGCCCCGCTCACCGCGCCCGGCATGTCGGCCGGCCGGATCGCCGAGGTCGTCGCGGACGGGCTCGCCGAACTCGGCTACCCGCGCTACACGGTGTCGGGTGGCGACGTGGGCGGCACCGTCGCGGAAGTCCTGGCGGGCGAGCACCCGGACCGGGTGGCGGCCCTGCACCTCACGAACGTCGCCCCGCAGCGGGCCCTCACGGCGGACCCGGCGAAGCTCGCGCCCGACGCGGCCGCCTACCTCGGCCGGGCGGCACGGTGGTTCCGGAGCGAGGGCGGCTACATCGCCGAGCAGTCCACGCGGCCGAACACCCTCGCCGTCGCCCTCGGCGACTCGCCCGCCGGCCTCGCGGCTTGGATCGCCGAGAAGCTGGAATCCTGGTCCGGCGCGTCGGCGTTCACACTCGACGACCTGCTCACCTGGGTCACCGCCTACTGGGTCACCGGCACGATCGGCACCTCGTTCGCCACCTACACCGAACCGGTCGCGCTCCCGGACCGGATCGAGACGCCGACGGTGCTGTCGATCTTCCCGGACGACATCAAGCCGGAGCCGCGAAGCTACGCCGAGGCATTCCTGAACGTCCGCGAATATCGGGAACACCCGGTGGGCGGCCACTTCGCCGCCTGGGAACAGCCCGAGGCCTACGTCCGCGACCTGCGCCGCGCGGTGGAGCTGGGCGGTCAGTCTTCGTAGCGGGCGGCGATCGCGGCGGCGCGGTCGCGCAGGGCGGCGCGCAACGACTGTGGCGCCAAGGCTTCCGCGTCCGTGCCGAGCTGCCACAGCGCCCACTCGGCGTGCCACGCGTCCTGGAACGTCGCCTCCAGCCGGAGCCAGCCGGCCGGGTCGGGTTCGGCCGCGCGGACCGCCACCGCGGTGCTCAGCACTTCCTCCCGCCGCTTCGGATCCACCCGCATCAGCACGGCGATGTGCCCGCCGGAAAGGAACTGTTCGCAGCGCTCCTGCCAGACGCGGTCCAGGTCGACCCGGTCCGGCCGCTGCGCCCGTTCGGGCAGCCTCTCGGCGGCCAGCACCCGCGACAGCCGGTAAGTGCGGTCCGCGCCGGCTCTCGTGGCCAGCAGGTAACCCCGGTCGCGGACGGTCACCAGGCCGATCGGGTCCACCGTGCGCCACCGCGGCTCCTGATCCGCCGCCGCGTAGTGGATGCGCAGCTGGTGTCCGGAAAGGACCGCGCGCCGGATCTCGATCATCGCCGGGCCGGGGACCTCCTCGGTCACCGGGCGACGGGACAGCAGGTCGGTCTCCGGCTCGACCAGGAACCGGCGGGCCGCGTCGCTCGCCGCGGCCCGGTGGCTCTCGGGCAGCGCGTCGACCACCTTGCGCCGGGCCGAAGCGAGCGCCGGGCCGAGACCGAGGCCCGGGCCGGTGGCGAGCAGGGCCAGCGCCTCGTCGTGGTTCAGCCCGATGAGCTCGGTCCGGAACCCCGGCAGCAGCGCGAACCCGCCGTGCCGGCCGCGTTCGGCGTAGACCGGGACACCGGCCGTGGACAGCGCCTCGATGTCGCGCAGCACGGTCCGGGTGGACACGTCCAGCTCGCGGGCGAGGGCGTCCGCGGTCAGCCGGCCGCGCTGACGCAGCAGCAGGACCAGCGAAACCAGCCGGTCGGCACGCATGCGCAAACCCTAGCGAATACACGACAGAGGATGTCGTGATTTGCCGGAAGGGTCCTGGACACGGAAGTCGAACCGGACGGAGCTGATGTGGCAGTGGAACGAACGGCGGTCAACCCGACGACGTGGTCGGCGGAGATGGGGTTCAACCAGGGGGAGCTCGTCTCCGGGCCCGCCCGGACCCTGTACTGCTCCGGGCAGACCGCGATGAGCGCCGAGGGCAAGCCCGAGCACGACGGCGACGTGGCCGCGCAGCTGGCGCTGAGCCTCGACAACCTGGAGGCCGTGCTCGGCGAGGCCGGCATGACGCTGGCGAACCTCGTCCGGCTGAACGTCTACACGACCGACGTCGACGGGCTCTTCCCGCACTACGGCGTGCTGGCGGCGCGGCTGGGCGCGGCCGGGGTGGCCCCGGCGACGACGATGCTCGGCGTCACCCGGCTGGCGATCCCCGGTCAGCTGGTCGAGCTGGAAGGGACGGCGGTCGCGTAACGACGTATCGCTGGCCGGAACGGCTCACCCGAGACAAGGCCCCAAAGTGCTATGCTTCGCGTCGAATCGTTCCTGTCAGCGAAACGAACCGAGGACCACGAGCTTGGCCGTCAACAGTACCGCCGGGCGCAAGCCCGCCGCCCCGCCGGACAACGCCGGCACCGAGGCCGCCGCCCGGGTGGCCGACGTGCTGCTGCTCTTCACCGGCGGCCCCCGGTACCTGGGCGTCAGCACGATCAGCCGGGAGCTCGACCTGTCGAAGGCGGTCGTCTACCGGATCCTGCAGTCGCTCGTCTCGCGCGAGATGCTGGCCACCGATCCCGGCGTCGCCGGCTACCGGCTCGGCCCGGCGGCCGTCGCGCTCGGGGCGAGCGCCCTGCGCCGGTTCGACGCTCGCGTCGCGGCCACCCCCGTCCTGCGGCGGCTGCGCGACGAAACCGGGGAGACGACCACGCTGTCCGGGCTGGTCGGCGACGAACGCGTGTACCTCGACCAGTTCGAGAGCCCGCGCGAGATCAAGATGACCGTGGAGCTCGGCAAGCGGTTCCCGCTGCACGCCGGCTCCTCCGGCAAGGTGATCCTCGCGTCCCTGCCCGAGGAGCGCCGGGAGGCGTTGCTGCACCGGGAGCTCCCCGCGCTGACCGAGCACACGATCACCGCGGCCGAGCAGCTGCGCGACGTCCTCGCCGAGGTGGCCCGCGACGGCGTCGCCGTCTCGCTCGGGGAACGGCAGCCGGGCGCGGGGTCTGTCGCCGCACCCCTGTTCGGGCCGGACGGCGAGGTGCACGGTTCGGTCAGCATCTGCGGTCCGCAGTACCGCTTCACGCCCGACGCCGTCGGCCGCTACCGCGACCTCGTGCGCGAAGCCGCGGCCGAGATCCGGCAGAGCTGGGCGTGGCTGCAGGAGTCCGGCGGCCGCTAGGGTCCGAGCCGGCCGCGCCAGAGGTCTTGAATGAGTCATTCAGGACGCTGGAAGACCTGAATGACTCATTCAAGACACCGCAGCGGCGCGGGCCCACCGGACCTTTCACCGGCCGCGCTTGAGGTACCGGCCCACCGGTTCGCCGACGATCTTGCCGTCGGCGAAGACGTGGTTGCCGCGCACGAACGTGTCGGTCACCTTCGCGGTCATGTCGAAGCCCTCGAACGGCGTGTACTCCTGCGTCGACTCCGACTCCGCCGCGCGCACGGTCCACCGGACGCCCGGGTCGACCAGCGCGAAGTCGGCGTCGAAGCCCTCGGCGATCGTGCCCTTCTTCAGCAGGCCGTAGCGGCGAGCCGGGTTCCGCGACGTCAGCTGCGCGATCCGCTGCAGCGACAGGCCGCGCTTGGTGCCCTCGCCGACCAGGCCGGGCAGCAGGTACTCGGCCCCGCCAAAGCCGGACTTCGCGAGGAAGACGTCGTCGCGGTCCTCGCCGAACTTCAGCTCGTCGCGGCAGCACGCGTGGTCGCTGACCACCCAGTCGACGTCGCCGGCGAGCACGTGCCGCCACAGCGCCTCGACGTCCTCGCGCTCGCGCAGCGGCGGGTTGACCTTGCCGCCGATGCCCGACGCGGTGTCGACGTCGGCCAGCAGGTGCCCGATCGTCACTTCGCGCCGGAAGTCGATGTGCGGGAACGCCTTCCCCATCGTCAGCGCGGCCGACAGCGCCTTCTCCGACGACAGGTGCAGCAGGTTGATGTTGGGCAGCCCGGTCTCGTGCGCCAGGTAGGACGCGATGGTGACGGCGAGCCCTTCGGAGTGCGGCGGCCGCGACGCGCTGTAGGCCCGCAGGCCCGACAGCGAGCCGTCCTGCTCGACCAGTTTCGTGTACGCGGTCATGATCTCCGCCGTCTCGCAGTGCAGCGAGAGCGACAGGTGCGGCGCGTACTCGGTCAGGACCTCGCGCGCCTGCTGGACACCGCGCATCACGAACTCGAAGTGCGCGATGTCGTAGCGCTCGTCCGGCGGGATCATCAGGAAGTCGCTCTGGCTGGTCGAGCGCCCGTGCAGGCCGTGGCTGCCGTAGAACATGAAGATCTTGAACGACGTGACGCCGAATTCTTCGACCAGATAAGGGATTTCGGAGATGTGCTGCGAGCTCATCGGCGCGAGGTGGAAGGCGTAGTCGACGTAGGCGTTGCCCTCGGACGCGCTGAGCACCTCGGGGAAGAAGTCGCGGTAGCTGCCGCCCTTGTTGAGGTAGTACTGGCCGGTGCGCATGTAGGTCAGCGACGTCGTGACGCCGCCCTGCGCGCTCGCACGGCTTTCGGTGCGGGTGTCGGTGGCCAGCTCGTTGTAGATGCCCCAGTGCTGGTGCGCGTCGACCACGCCGGGGAAGGCCAGCAGCCCACGGCCGTCGACCACGCGGGCGGCGGCGTCGGCTGGCAGGTCCGGGGCCACGCGGGTGATGGTGCCGTCGTTCACGGCGATGTCCAGCAGTTCGGGCTCGGATCCGTCGGCGTCGTCGGGGCGGACGACCCGGACGTTCTTCACGAGCAGTTCCGTCGTTGCCATTTCTCTCCTCAGCTTGCGGGGTCAGGGGTTCGGCGCCGGGCGACGTCGCCGGCGGCCAGGTAGGCCAGCCCAAAGGCGGGCAGCAGGCCGTTGCCGGGCAGGTAGCCGGCGGCGCCGTGGCCGGAGATGCTCGCCGCGGCACCACCCGCGGCGTAGAGCCCGGGGATCGGGCGGTCCTGGGTGTCGACGACGTTGGCGTGCTCATCGACCAGCAGGCCGCCCTGGGTGTGGAACAGCGCGGGCACCACGCGGACTGCGGCGTAGCGGCCGGACAGTGGACGCTCCCAGTGGGTGCGGCCGTGCTCGTCTTCGCGTTCGCCGCGGGCTATCGCGGCCGCGGTGGTGAGTTCCGCTTCCAGGGCGTCCGGTGGCAGGCCGGTCGCCTTCGCCAGTCCGGCGGCGTCGTCGGCCCAGACCAGCGCGCCCGCGGACACGACGTCCCGGAAGTCCTGGAACGGCTGGCACTGCTCGAAGATCGTCTCGTCGAGCACGATCCAGCCGGTCGAGCCGGGCTGCGCGGCCAGCTCGGCGGCGTACTCGGAATAGCCGCGGGTCTCGTTGCCGAAGCGGCGGCCTTCGACGTCGACGAGGATCGCGCCGTGGATGATCGTCGCCCAGCCGACGAGCGTGCCCGCGCTGGCCGACACGGCGCCGTGGCCCTGGTACGCGTCGAGGAACCCGGTCGCGGCGCCGAGCTTCTCGCCGATGCGCAACGCGTCGCCGAGCGACTGGTCACTGCCCTGGTAGAGCGACCCCGCGATCTCCGGCAGGTGCTTCGCGACCAGGTCGGTGTCGGCTCCGAATCCGTTGGTGGCGAGCAGGACCGCGCGGGTCGGGATCTCCTCCTCGGTCCTGTCGGGGTACCGGACGACGGCGGCGCGCACTCCGTCCACATCGGACAGGACGTCGACCAGTTTTGCCGGGGCGAGCAGCTCGATGTTCTCGTGCTCGGTGACCTTCCGGGCGAGGTGGTCGATGACGCCGGAGCCGTGGCGGCCCGGGATCGAGTGGCAGCGGGGCACGGCGTGGCCGGGGTAGTTGAAGTCGGTGACCAGCTCGAGGGGCAGCCCGGCCGAGTCCGCGAGCCACTCGACGAGCGGGGCGCTGACCTCGGCGAGGGTCCGGGCCAGCCGCGGGTCGGCCTGCCCGTGCGTCTTGGCCATGATGTCCTCGACGAACTTCTCCGGCGAGTCATCGACGCCCTCCTCGGCCTGCCAGCGGGAGCCGGCGCCGGGGAACATCGCCGTGGACATCGAGGTGTTGTTGCCGCGCCGGAAGTGCTCACTCGCCTCGACGATCAGCACGTTCAAGCCGAGTTCGGCGGCGCGCAGGGCACCGGCGAGCCCGCCACCGGCGCCGGCGACGACGAGGTCGGGTCCGTCGGTCACCGCTGCTCCTCGACGGCCAGCAGCCGCATCGCGAGTTCGGTGGGATCGACGATCCGCGCCGGGAGGTCGGCGGGCTCGACGTCGACGGCCGAGCAGCCGTTGATCACCGCCGTCGCGCCCAGTTCCGCCAGTTCGCGAACGGCCGTGCCGAGCGCCGCGTTCCACGTCTCGGTCTCGGCGATGGCGGAGAACGGCAGGTCCAGCACGCGGATCCCGGCGAGGTACTCGGTCAGCCGGTAGGCGGCGATGCGCTTCGCGAACTCCTCGGCGATGGCTTCGTTGCGCACGACCGCGCCGAACCTGACACCCTTCGCGGCGAGGTAGGTGGCCGAGAGCTTGAGCAGGCCGTGCACCGGCAGAGCCGGGTCGGCGACGGCGTCGGGTACCGCCGGATCGAGCACGCAGTCCGGGAAGGCCAGGTCCCAGCCGTCGCCGGCTGCTTCGAGCGCGGCGGCGACGGCGTTCTCCGAGACGCGCATGGACTCGTCCGTGTCCAGGGTCTTCGGCGCCGACGGGCCGACGTCGCGCAGCTCGATCTCCAGGCCCGGCGGCGCGAGCCGGTCGTAGCGCTCCTGCCTCCGCCGGATCTCCTCGGGCGGCAGGTGAATGGGCGTCACCGCGAGGGCACGCATCAGTTCGGCTCCTTCTCTTCGGTTCCGGCCAGCTCGCGCAGCGTCGCGCCGACGTGGGGCAGGCCGGGCAGGTCGCGCCCCAGCGCCGCGGCGCGATCCACGACTCGCGCGGGCAGCCAGTTTTCGAGCATGCTGACCAGGTCGGATTCGGTCAGCGGGTGGTGGTCGGCGTCGCCGATCGGGTTGGGGACCTCGTGGGTCAGAGACGTGCCGTCGTCGAATGCGATGGTCACGCGGGCCGCCCGCTCGGCCGGGAGGCGCGCGGTGAGGTCGCCGGCTTCGACGAGCCGGACCCGGCTCGCGAGCGCCTGGACGTCCGGGTCGTCGAGCGGGCTCGCCGGCCCGATCTCGCCCGTCAGCGCGGCCGTTGCCACCACGAACGGCGTTGAGAACATCGCCGAGAGCCGGTTCGACCAGTCCACATCGGACAGCCCGGCCCCCAGGACGTGGGTCTCCACCAGGATGTGTGTGATGCCCTCAGCCCGGAAAGCCGGACGCGAGCGCAGTTCGAGGACGGCGTCCGCCGCCGGGTGGGTGAACGAGCAGGACGCGTGCCGCTTGAAGTAGCCGCGCGTGATATCCCAGCGGGTGCCCAGGTCCACGGTCAGCTCCGCCGCGTCGAACTCGCCGAGGAGCGTGCCGAGGGAGAGGGCGGCCGTGCCCGTGGTGCGGGCCATTCCGGCCGCCGCCATCCGGGCCGCCGCGAGCCCGGACGTCGCCGACGCGCCCAGCCACGCGTTGCGCACCGGGTTGCCCTGGGTCGCCGAGTCGAAGTGCCCGGCGATGCCCATCCCGGCCGCGGTGTCGATGGCGGCCGCGGCGACCCCGGGCGGGAGGCCGAGCAAGCGGGCGCACCCGGCGGCCGTGCCGGGGACGCCCCAGCTGCCGTGCGGGTGCGCGCCCGCGCGCAGGGTGGTCGCGCGGCCGAACCGGGCGGCTACCTCGTACGCGGCCAGCAGCGCCGCCGCTGTGTCCGCGCCCGTGCTGTCCAGCTCGGCTGCCAGCGCCAGCACCGCGGGGAACCCGTGGGCGGCGGGGTGGCCCTTGGCGTACTTGTGGCCCTCGTCCAGCTCCAGCGAGACGAGCGCGACGGCGTTCAGCCAGGCCGCCGCGTCGGTCGTGACCAGCCGCCCGCCACCGATCAGCGGCGCCGGACCGGCCGGTGCGCGCCAGGCATCGACCAAAGAACGCTGCTCCGGCAGCGAAGCACCCAACGCGGTGACACCCACGACGTCGAGCAGGACGAGGGAAAGCCGGTCCAGCACCGCGGCCGGAACGCTCGTGACGTCCAGTTCGGACACCCACGCGCCCAGGTCCGCGGTGGCGGAAGCGGCTTGTTCGCGTTTCACAGTCCCAGGTACGCCTTCCTGACGCGGTTGTCGCCGGCGAGCTCGGCGCCGGTGCCTTCCAGCACGGTCGACCCGCTTTCCAGCACGTACGCCCGGTCGGCGATGGCCAGCGCCTGCTTCGCGTTCTGCTCGACCAGCAGCACCGCCACCCCGCTGTCCCGGATGCGCTGGACCGCCTCCAGCACCGTCCAGGTCAGTTTCGGCGAAAGCCCGGTCGACGGCTCGTCGAGCATCAGCAGCCGCGGCCCGGCCATCAGCGCCCGGCCGATCGCGAGCATCTGCTGCTGGCCGCCGCTGAACGTCTGGGCGATCTGCGTCCGGCGCTCGGCGAGCACCGGGAACAGCTCGTAGACCTCTTTCAGCGACGAAGCGGCCTGCGCGGGCATGCGGGTCCAGGCACCCATCCGCAGGTTCTCCTCGACGGTCAGCGTGCCGAACAGCGCCCGGTCCTCAGGCACGTGCACCAGCCCGTCGCGCACGAGCTGGTCCGGACGGCGACCCGCGGTCGGCGTGCCATCCAGGGTGATGGCGCCCGACAGCGGCTTGAGCTGGCCGCAGATGCTGCGCAGCGTCGTGGTCTTGCCCGCGCCGTTCGCGCCGACCAGCGCGACGATCTCCCCGGCGTCGAGACGCAGGTCGACGTCGTGCAGGATCCGCATCCGGCCGTACCCGGCGCACACCTTCTCAAGCGTCAGCATGGGTCGGCTCCTCACCGAGGTAGGCGTCGATGACCCGCGGGTCGCTGGTGACCTCGGCGGGCGAGCCGACGGCCAGCACGCGGCCTTGGTCGAGCACGAGCACCCGGTCGGCCAGCCGCATCACCGCGGCCATGATGTGCTCGATGAACACCAGCGTGACGCCCTCCTGCTCGCGCAGCGTGGCGAGCAGGTCGAGCACCGGCTCGCGCTCGGCCGGGACCAGTCCGGCCAGTACCTCGTCGAGCAGCAGCACCTTCGGCCGGGTCGCCAGCGCCCGCGCCAGTTCGAGACGCTTGAGCCCGGCGGTCGGCAGGTCGGTCGCGGCGCGGTGCGCCCACGGCCCGAGCCCGACCCGTTCGACGACGTCGAGAGCGTGCTCCCGCAAGGCTTTCGCGCTCAGCCGATGGTGCTGCGCGGCGAGGCTTACGTTCTGCGCCACCGTCATGCTCGCGAACGGCCGCATCAGCTGGAACGTGCGCACCATCCCGGCCCGCGCGATCCGGTCGGGTGCGCGCCCGGTGACGTCGTCGCCCGCCAGCCGCACCCGGCCGGTGTCCGGGGACAGCGCGCCCGAGATCACGTTGAACAGGGTGGTCTTGCCCGCCCCGTTGGGCCCGATCACGCCGAGGATCTCGCCCTCGGCGACTTCGACGTCCACATCGGACAGTGCGTGCACGCCGCGGAACGCCTTGCCGACGCCGGTGACTTCCACGATGCTCATCGACGCCACCTCGCAGCGAGAGTTCCGACGATCCCCTTGGGCAACAGCCGCACGATCAGGATCACCAGCACCGCGTACAGCACGACGTCCAGTCCGCTGCGGCCCTGCAGGAAGCCCAGGAACTCCGGGGGTGTGCGCAGCAGGGTTGCGGTGACGTCGGTGAGCGAGCCGATGATGATCGCGCCGACCACCGGGCCCCACACCGTGCCGATGCCGCCGATGACCACGGGCACGATCGCCTGGATCGAGATGGCCGAGCCGAACCCGAGATCGGGGTTCACGAACAGGTAGTACTGCGTGTAGAAGGCGCCGGCCACGGCGGTGATCGCGGCCGACAGCGCGACCGTCATCAGCTTGTGCCGCAGCACCGGGGCACCCAGGGACGCGGCGGCCAGTTCGTCGTCGCGGATCGCCGTGACGTACCGGCCGGCGCGAGAGTGCAGGAAGACGATGCTGATCGCGACCGCCGCCCCGGCCAGGACCAGGGCCACCCAGAAGTACGCGGGTGAGTCGGCCGGGAACTGGATCAGCCACAGCGACGAGTCCTGGATCAGCGGCACGCTGAACCCGACCGCCTTGTTGGCGAAGGTGCTGCTCGTGACGATCAGCCGCAGCATCTCCGCGAATGCGAACGTCGCCAGCGCGAAGTAGGCGCCCTGGAGCTTGTAGCGGAACGAGAAGTAGCCGATGACCACGGCGACCGCGGCGGCCACCGCCATCCCGGCCAGCATCCCGATCCACGGCGACACGTTGTGCTTCACCAGCAGGTACGCGCTGGTGTAGGCACCGAGGCCGAAGTAGGCGGCGTGCCCGAAGCTGAACATCCCGCCGAACCCGCTCATGATGTTCCAGCCGACGGCCATCAGCAGGAAGATCATGATCCGCACGGCGACCGCGCCCTGGGCAGCGGGCAGGATGAGCGGCAGCGGGATCGCGACCAGTACGAGAATCGCGAGGATGGCCAGCTGCCGGTTCTGCGGCCGCAACGGCGGTGCTTTGACGACGTCCGAATTGCTCGGCGCGGCGATGGTGATGGTGCTCATGCGCGCCTCCCGAACAAACCCTGCGGACGGAGGAAGAGCACCAGCACGAACACCACGAACACGCCGAGCAAGGAACTCTGGCCGCCGAGGTAGATCGTGGTGAGCTGCTCGACCAGCCCGATCAGCAGGCCGCCGACGAGCGCGCCGACGACGTTGCCCATCCCGCCCAGCACCACGACCACGAACGCCGTGATGTTGAACTGCTCCCCCAGCGTCGGGGTCACCGTGACGAGCGGCCCGGCGAGCACCGCCGCGGCACCCGCGCACGCCGTGCCGATGGCGAAGGTCAGCGTGTGCATCCGGCGGACGTTGATGCCGACCAGTGCAGCGCCCGGCGCGTTCGCGGCGACCGCGCGGATCGCCGTACCCAGCCGGGTCCGCCGCAGCAGCCAGTACAGCAGCCCGCCGAGCACGATGGCGCCGAGGAACGCGTACAGCCGTGAACCCGCGACCACCGCGCCCAGCAACGGGAACTGGAAGTCGCCGGGCAGCGCGATCGTCTTCGGCTCGGCGCCGAAGAACATCAGCAGCCCGTTCTCCAGCAGCAGCGACAGGCCGAGCGTGATCAGCAGCTGGTTCTCCAGCGACCGGCCGCCCGCCCCCGACAGCAGCCCGCGGTGCACGGCCGCGCCGAGGAGGAACAGGACCGGCACCGCGACGACGAGCGTCAGGTACGGGTGCAGGCCGGTCGCCTGGACCATGCCGAAGGAGATGAACATGGCCACCGCGAGGAACGCGCCGTGGGCGAAGTTCACGATGTCGAGCACGCCGAAGATCAGCGTCAGGCCCATCGCGATCAGGCCGTAGAGCCCGCCGGTCAGGATGCCGGTGACCACCGACTGCCAGACCACCAGGCCGCTGCCGGACTGCACCAGCGCGAGCACGATCGCCACGACGAGGACGGCGGCCACGATGCCGGCGCGGCCGAGGAAACCCTTGTCCGCTTTGGCTTTCCGGTCGGGTGGTGCGGTTTCGGGGACGACGGGCGCCCCGGTGTCGAGTTCGGTCATGGTCGCCACGCCACCCTGTAGTCGGGCCGGGATTCGGCTTTTTCGGGGGGATACACCTGCTGGACCCGCCCGTCCCGGACCTGCATCAGCACCGGGAAGGCGTTGCGGTTGTCGCCGTTGGGCGCGAACTGGATCGGCCCGCGGCCGACGGTCAGCGGTGCGACCTGGGCGGCGGCGATCGCGTCACGCACCTTCTCGGGGTCGGTGCTCGCCGCCTGCTCGACGCCGTGCGCGATCACCTGGACCGCGTCGTAGGACAGGACCGCGCCGGTGCGCATCGGGTCGCCGTACTGCTTCTGGTACTTCTCGCGCAGCGCGACGGTTTCGGGGTTGGTCGCGTCGTAGTGGTAGTTGGCGCTGAAGTACAGGTTGCCGAGCGCGCCGGCGTCGGCGACGAACTTCGGCTGGTCGTACGCGCCGTTCGAAACGCCCCAGACCGCGTTGAGGTCCGGTTTCACCGAGGCGATCGCCTTGGCCGCCAGCAGGCTGTCGCGGTAGTAGCCGGCGACCGCCAGCACGTCCGCACCGGACGCCTTGACCTGCGTGACCTGGGCGGTCAGGTCGCTGACGGTGGTGGCGTCGTAACTGATGTTCGGCCCGATCGCGATGCCCAGCTGCTTGGCCGCCGCATTGAAAGCGTCGGCCGCGCCGCTGCCGAAGTCGCTCTGCTCGTGCAGGAACGCGACCTTGCGGACGGGCTTGCCCGCCTGGTCCGAAACCGCTTTCAAGTACTGGGCGGCGGCCGTGGCGATCGCCTTGCTGCCGGGCTGGACGCGGAAGGAGTACTTGTAGCCGTGGGAAAAGATCGCGTCGGACGCGGTCACGTCCATCACGAACGGGACCCGGTTGCGTTCGGCCACGACGGCGACGTTGGTGCTCACCGCGCTCTGGTAGGTGCCGACCAGGCTGACCGCGCCGGCCGAGATCAGCCGCTGGGCCTCGCTCTGCCCGATGTCGGCCTTGCCCTGGGTGTCGCCGGTGACCAGCTCGACCTTGCGGCCGCCGAGCGACTTGATGCCGCCGGCCGCGTTGATCGCGTCGACCGCCAGCTGCGCGCCGCGGCGCATCTGCAGGCCGTCGACCGCGTTCGAGCCGCTGACCGGGTGCAGCGCCCCGATCTTGACCGGGCCCTCGTCCCGCCCCGCGGCGACGCCCCCGGCCCCCATCGGGGCCGATCCCCCGCACCCGGTCGCGAGCAGGGCCAGCGCCCCGAGTCCCGCGACGAGCATTCGTGCGGTCATGTCACCTCTTCCCACTGGAAGGGCTGTCGTTCCGCCTAGCGAAACGCCAGATTCGTTGCCGGTCATCGTGACACTCGCCCCGACTTCAGGTCAACATCTGCGCATAACTTGACGTGCCCGTGCGATCAGTGCGAACTTGGGAAACACGGAAAGACGTCGCTACGAAACTCGGACGTCACAAGCGTTCCCCCCGGCGAAACGGTGCTCCGGCCCGAGCCGCTGGACGAGAAAGGCAGGTAAGCCCCATGACGGGCGCTTTGTCCGGGATCCGGGTGCTCGACACCGCCACCCTGTTCGCCGGCCCGCTGGCCGCGACGCTGCTGGGCGACTTCGGCGCCGAGGTGATCAAGATCGAGCACCCGAACGGCGACCCCGTCCGCAGCCACGGCGCCCAGCGCGACGGCGTCGGCCTCTGGTGGAAGATGCTCGGCCGCGGCAAGAAGGCGATCACCCTCTACCTCGGCTCCCCCGAGGGCCAGGAGATCTTCAAGAAACTGGTGGCCGACGCCGACGTCGTCGTGGAGAACTTCCGCCCGGGCACGCTCGAGCGCTGGGGCCTGGGCTACGACGAGCTGCGCGAGATCAACCCCAGCCTGGTGCTCACGCGTGTCACCGGGTTCGGGCAGATCGGCCCGTACGCCAAGCGGCCCGGCTTCGGCACGCTCGCCGAGGCGATGAGCGGGTTCGCCGCGATCACCGGCGAGCCCGACGGCCCGCCGACGCTGCCGCCGTTCGGCCTCGCCGACGGGATCGCCGCGCTGACCACCGCCTACGCCGTGATGACAGCGCTGCGGGCCCGGGACCAGACCGGCCGCGGGCAGGTTGTCGACCTCGCCATCATCGAGCCGATCCTCACGCTGCTCGGGCCGCAGATCATCGCCTACGACCAGCTCGGCACGTTACAGCCGCGTACCGGAAACCGGTCCACCAACAACGCGCCGCGCAACACCTACCGCACCCGCGACGGCAGCTGGGTGGCCATCTCCACCAGCGCCCAGTCCATCGCCGAACGCGTGATGCGGCTGGTCGGGCGCCCGGAGCTGATCGACGAGCCGTGGTTCGCCAGCGGCGCCGAACGCGCGCAGCACGCCGACCTGCTCGACGACGCCGTCGGCTCGTGGATCGCCGACCGCGACCGCGACGACGTCGTCAAGGCGTTCGAGGAAGCCCAGGCCGCGGTCGCACCGATCTACACCGCCGCCGACGTCATGATCGACCCGCAGTTCGCGGCGCTGAACAGCATCACCACGGTCGACGACGACGAACTCGGGCCGGTGAAGATGCAGAACGTGCTGTTCCGGCTGTCCGAAACCCCCGGGCGGATCACCTCGGCCGGGGCGCCGGTCGGCGCGCACACCGCCGAAGTGCTCGGCCGCTACGGCCTCGGCGAGCCGGAACTGGCCGCCCTGCGCGAAAAAGGCGTGATCAGGTGAGCGAAGTCCTGCGCAGCTGGCTCTACGTGCCCGGCGACCGGCCGGACCGGATCACGAAGGCCCTGTCCGGCCCGGCCGACGCCGTGATCATCGACCTCGAGGACGCCGTCGCCGCGGCCGCGAAGGACGACGCGAGACGGAACACCCTGGCCGCACTCGGCGACGGCGCGACGGCGTTCGTCCGGATCAACGCGCCGGGCACCCCGGCCGGGGAAGCCGACATCAAGGCGCTGGCTTCGCTCGCCCCGGCAGGCGTCCGGGTGCCGAAGTGCGAGGACCCGGGCGAGCTGCGCCGCGTCGCCGACGCGCTCGGCGTGCCGGTGTACCCGGTGCTGGAATCGGCGCTGGGCGTGGAAAACGCCCTCGCGATCGCCACCGCGCACCCGCTCGTCGCCGGGATCTCCCTCGGCGAGGCCGACCTGGCCGCGGACCTGCGCGTGACCGGCGGCGACGCGCTGACCTGGCCGCGCTCCCGGGTCGTCGTCGCCGCGCGGGCGGCCGGGCTGCCGAGCCCGGTGCAGAGCGTCTGGACCGCCGTGCGCGACCTCGACGGGCTGCGCACGAGCACCGAAGCCGGGCGGGCGGCCGGGTTCTTCGGCCGGTCGGTGATCCACCCCGCCCAGATTCCCGTGGTGCACGAGGCGTGCGCCCCCGACCCGGCCGAGACCGCCTGGGCGAGCGCCCTGCTCGACCGGCTCGCGACCGACGGGGCGGCGGCCTGGATCGACCACCACGGACAGTTCGTCGACGCCGCGATCGTGGCGCGCGCCCGCTGGGTGCTCGCGCTCGCGGGAGAAAGGGAAGGCCAGCACTCATGACACGTCCCCAGGATCCGCTGCTGTCGGCGATCGCCGGCGGGGTCCGGCTGATCGAGCTCGGGCAGCCGTTCTTCACCGGCATGCCCTGCTCGCCGAACCACCCCGGGTTCCGGATGACCCTGATCCGCCGCCACGGCGACATGCGCCGCCCGGACGGCGGATCGGCCGCCAACGAGATCATCGTGACCGGCGGGCACGTCGGCACCCACATCGACGCGCTCTCGCACGTCAGCCACGACGGCAAGCTGCACGGTGACGTCGACGCGGCGGAAGCCCAGCAGGGCGGCGTGTTCCGCACCCACGGCGCGGAGAACCTGCCCGGCCTGCTGCGGCGCGCGGTCCTCCTCGACGTGGCCGCGGTCCACGACGTCCCCACGCTGGAACCGGGCTACGGCGTCACGGCAGACGACCTGGACGCGGCCGCGAAGCTGGCCGGCACCGAACCCGGCGCCGGCGACGTCGCGCTGATCCGCACCGGCTGGGCACGGAACTTCGACCATCCTGCGAAGTACATGGGCAAGGAGACCGGCGTCCCCGGCGCGACGACGTCGGCGGCGGAGTGGCTCGCCGCTCGGGGCGTGGTCGCGACCGGCGCGGACACCACCGCCTACGAGCAGATCCC
This sequence comes from Amycolatopsis ponsaeliensis, assembly GCF_030182635.1. Lineage (NCBI taxonomy): Bacteria > Bacillati > Actinomycetota > Actinomycetes > Pseudonocardiales > Pseudonocardiaceae > Amycolatopsis > Amycolatopsis ponsaeliensis. Next base: position 236,203 of record NZ_JAPZLD010000004.1, on the reverse strand, counting down.
CGCCGGGGCCGGGCACGCCGTGCTGCCGGTGCACCGGATCCTGCTGGTGGAGTCGGGGATCTTCATCATGGAGCACCTGAACCTGGAGGCCATCGCCGCGGAAGGCGTGCACGAGTTCGCGTTCGTGCTGGCGCCGCTGCGGATCGTCGGCGGCACCGGCTCCCCCGTGCGTCCGCTCGCGGCGGTGACGGCGTGAGCGCGACGATCGTCCAGCAGCTGGCCGCGTTCGCGACGTCGGTGCGGGCCAAGGGACTGCCGCCGGAGCTGCGGGACGACGCCGCCCGGCGCGTACTCGACGTCCTGGGCAACAGCCTGGCCGCGACGTCTGAACGTCCCGCCGCGGCCGTCGGAGCGCTGGTACGGGAGTGGGGCGGCACCGGGCGGGCGACGGCGATCGGCACGGGCGACCGGCTGCCCGAGCCGAGCGCGGCCCTGCTCAACGGCACCCTCGCGCATTCGCTCGACTTCGACGACACGCACCTGCCGTCGGTGCTGCACCCGTCGGCGTCCGTGGTGCCGGCCGCGCTGGCCGTCGCGGAGTCCCGCGGCGCGACCGGGGCCCAGCTGCTCGACGCGATCGGCGTCGGCGTCGAGATCACCGTCCGGCTCGGCATGGCCGGCTACGACGAGGAACTCGGCAACTCGGTGTTCTTCGAACGCGGCCTGCACGCGACGGCGATCTGCGGCGCACTCGGCGCCGCGGCGGCCGCGGCGATGCTGTCCGATGTGGACTCCGAAGGCATCGCCGACGCCATCGGCATCGCGGCCAGCATGGGTTCGGGCCTGCTGGAGGCCAACCGCACCGGCGGCACGGTGAAGCGGATTCATTGCGGCTGGGCGGCCCACGCGGCGGTGACCGCGGCAGGCATGGCGCGCCACGGCATCACCGGCCCGCCCACGGTCCTGGAGGGCCGATTCGGGCTGCTGCAGGCGTTCTGCGGCGACCAGTCCGATGTGGACGCGATCGTCGACGGCCTCGGCGAGCGCTGGGAGCTGCCGGGGATCTTCTTCAAGCCGTATCCCTGCAACCACTTCACGCACGCGGGCATCGACGCGGCCCGGCGACTGCGTTCTCGAGGTGTCGACCCGGCGGAGATCTCGGAGCTGGAGCTGGGTGCGCCGACGTCGGTGCTGCGCACGATCGCCGAGCCGCGCGAGGACAAGATCCACCCGAAGTCGGGCTACCACGCGGCGTTCTCCGGGCCGTACACCGTGGCGGCCGGGCTGCTGGGCGGCGGCGGGCTCGGCGTCTTCCACGACGACTTCACCGACGAAGCCGCCGCGGACCCCGCCCGCCTGGCGCTGGCGGCGAAGGTGCGCTGCGTCCCGGACGCCCGCTGCGACGAGATCTTCCCCCACCAGTTCCCGGCGGTCCTGCGCGCGCGGCTGAAGGACGGCCGGGAGCTGGAGGAACGCGTCGACGTGAACCGGGGCGGGCCGGACAACCCGCTCTCGGCGGACGAGCTGGCGACGAAGTTCCGCCTGAACGCGGCCCGGGTCCTTCCGGCCGAGGTCAGCGCGCGGATCACGGAGCTGACGTACGGCCTGGCCGAGCTGGGTGATCTCTCGGAGCTGACCGGCCTGCTGCGCGTGTGACGAGATAGGGGGCCTCGCGAGGGTGACCGCCACCACGAACGGGAACCACCGGGGCCCCACGTCCGTTTACGCTACCTACGGCACCGTAAGTTACGGTCGCGTAGGTACGAAAGGACGTCTTCATGCCGGTTCCCGAAAGCACGCGCCTGTTGTACGAGCTGGAGGGGACGGTCGAAGAGAACCTCAACCGGCACCTCGCCGCCGCCCAGGAGTGGATGCCGCACGAGTACGTCCCCTGGAGCCAGGGGCGGGACTTCGCCGAGCTCGGCGGGGAGGCGTGGGATCCCGAGCAGTCGCGGGTCACCCCGATCGCGCGGACGGCCCTCGAGGTCAACCTCCTCACCGAGGACAACCTGCCCAGCTACCACCGCGAGATCGAGCGCGCGTTCGGCCGCGACGGCGCGTGGGGCACCTGGGTGCACCGCTGGACGGCCGAAGAGGGCCGCCACGGCATCTGCATCCGCGACTACCTGCTGGTCACCCGCGCCGTCGACCCCGTCGAGCTGGAGCGCATGCGGATGGAGACGATGCAGGCGGGCTACGAAACCGGCGACAAGCCGCTGCTCCACGTCTGCGCGTACGTCTCGTTCCAGGAGCTGGCGACCCGGATCTCGCACCGCAACACCGGCCGCTACACCCAGGACCCGCTGGCCGAGCGGCTGCTGGCCCGGGTGTCCACCGACGAGAACCTGCACATGGTGTTCTACCGGAACCTGGTCAAGGCCTCGCTGGAGATCTCCCCCGACGCCATGATGCGCGCGATCACCGACGAGGTCGTGTCGTTCGCGATGCCGGGTGCGGTGATCCCGAGCTTCGCCCGGAAGGCGGCGCTGATCGCCAAGGCGGGCATCTACGACCTGCGCATCCACCACGACGACGTCGTCCTGCCGCTGCTGCGCTACTGGAAGATCTTCGACCTGACCGGGCTCGGCCCGGAGGGCGAAGCCGCGCGCGACGAGCTGGCGGCGTTCCTCAAGACCCTCGACGCCCAGGCGGCCCGCTTCGAAGAACGCCGTGACGCCACGGCCGCGCGCCGGGAAAAGCTCAAGAACGGCTGACGGCGCTCAGGCGGGCGGCTCTCCGAAAGCCTTGAGCAGCAAGCGGTGCAGGGTCTCCTGTTCGCCGGGACTCAGCTCGGAGAGCAGTTCGCCGGTGACCGCGGCCGAGACTTCCTCGACCTGCGCGACCGCGGCCCGGCCGGCCTCGGTCAGGGTGAGGACGTGGCGGCGCCGGTCCTCGGTGTCGCGTTCCCGGAGCACCCAGCCGGCGGCCTCGTGGCGGTCGAGCACCTTCACCAGGTCGCTGCGGTCCAGGCCGAGCCGGTCGGCGACGCGCTGCTGGGCCAGCGGGCCGAACTCGCCGACGCAGACCAGGACGTAGTAGTCGCGCAGGGCCAGGCCGGTCCCGGCCAGCGCCTTGTCGATCCGGCCGACCCCGCTGCGGTGCAGGTTCCCCATCACGTAGGTGGGCCAGCGCAGCAACGCGCGGGGGCGGTCGGTCATGCCGCGACCCTACTCCGGAAAAGCGGGTTGGCACAATTGTAGGAGATCCCTACAGTAGGTCTCATGAACGAAAACAAGGTTGCCCTCGTGACCGGCGCGAGCCGTCCGCAGGGCCTCGGCTTCGCCATCGCCCGGGAGCTCGCCACCCGCGGCTACCACGCCGTCCTCGCCGGCCGGGACCTCGACCGGACGCGCGAGCTGGCCGGCCGGCTCGTCGCCGAAGGACTCTCCGCGGACGCGGTGCGGCTCGACATCACGGACCCGGCGGACGTCACGGCCTGCGCCGAGTTCGTCCGGTCGGCCACCGGCCGGCTCGACGTGCTGGTCAACAACGCCGCCTCCATGCCCGACTTCGCCACGACGTCCCTGTTCGACGTCGACCTGTCCGAGGCCCGCACCTCGTACACGGTCGTCGTCCTCGGCGCCTGGGCCCTCGTCCAGGCCTGCCTGCCGCTGCTGCGAGCCGCCCCGGCGGCCCGGATCGTCAACGTCTCCAGCGCCGCCGCCACGCAGATCGCCGCGGGGGCCGGGCTCGCCCAGGGCGTCCGGTCGCCCGGCTACTCGCTGGCCAAGTACGCCCTCAACGCGCTCACCGCTTCGATGGCCGCCGAACTGCGCGACACCGGCATCCTCGTCAACGCCGTCGACCCCGGTTCGGTCGCCACCCACCCCGAGCGCGGCGACGACGCCGACGACCGCTCGCCCGCGGAGGCCGCCCTCGGCGTCGTCTGGGCGGCGACCCTGCCCGCCGACGGCCCCACCGGCGGGTTCTTCCTGGACGGCCGGCCCGTCCCGAGCTGACGGTTGGCCGCCCGGGGCAGCAATCGCCGGATTTTCGGGCATCCGGTTCACCTTCGGGACACCTGGGGTTCCGGCGCTGCTAGCTTCGATGTCAGGCTTGCTTGAATGTTTGACGAATGTTCGCCGTGACGTCAGGAAGGTCGCGTAGTGGGCAACCCGCTGGTCGCGGAGACCAAGGATTCCACCAAGGCGTATTCGGGCATTTCGCTGCTGGAGTCGGCGAACGACCTGAAGTCCGCGATCGAGAGCGGCGACTGGGCCTCGGTCGCCATGGGCGCCGTCGGTACTGCCCTGGACGCGCTGTCGATGGCGATGGATCCCTTTGGGGCGATCCTCGCCGCCGGGGTCGGCTGGCTGATCGAGCACGTCGGGCCGCTCAAGGAAGCCCTCAACGGCCTCACCGGCAACGCCGACGAAATCGCCGCCCAGTCCGAGACCTGGAAGAATGTCGCGACCGAGTTGGGCAGCATCGGCCAGGACTTGACCGGCATGGTGAAGACGGACGTCTCGTCGTGGACCGGGAACGCCGGCGACATGTACCGCCAGCGCGCGCAGGACACGGTCACGCTGCTGGAAACCGCCCAAAAGGGCTGCGAAGGTGCATCCAGTGGTGTGAAGACCGCGGGTGAGGTCGTCGCGGCGGTGCGGGCATTGGTTCGCGACATCATCGCCGAGCTGGTCGGGCACTTGATCAGCTGGGCGCTGCAGGTGGTGTTCACCTTGGGCATCGGGATGACCTGGGTGGTGCCGCAGGTGATCGGCGCGGTCGCGAAGACGGCGTCGAAGATCGCGGACCTGGTGAAGCGGCTGGTCACGGCGCTCAAGGCGCTGGTTCCGCTGCTCAAGCGGGCGGGTGACCTGTTCGGCGACGCGGCGAAGGCGTTGAAGAACATCAAGCCGGGCAAGGGCGCGCCACCGCCGAAGCACGCGGACATCAACGGCAACCCCAAGGGCCTCGACGGACCCAAGGGCAAGGGCGACCCCGACGCGCCGCCGCCCAAGACCGACCCGCCCCCGAAGGGCGGCGACGACAGCACCACCACGTCGGGAGCCAAGGGCGACCCGCCACCGAAGAGCGACCCGCCGCCCAAGTCCGATCCGCCGCCCAAGAGCGACCCGCCTGCCGACGGCCCGCCGCCGAAGGCCGACCCGCCCGGGGGCACGCCGAAGGGCGGCCCGGACGGGGGCGGCAAGCCGAAGGGCGACCCCAAGGGTGACGGCCCGCGCGACCGCGCGGTGCCGGACGACAAGAAGGTCTGTGTCTCCGACCCGGTGGACGTCGCCACCGGCGAGGTGGTGCTGACCCAGGTCGACCTGACCCTGCCGGGCGACGCGGGCGACCTGGAACTGACCCGCACGCACCTGTCGTCCTACCGCGCGGGCCGGTGGTTCGGCCGCTCGTGGGCGTCCACAGTGGACCAGCGGCTGGAGGTCGGCCGCGAGCAGGTCCGGTTCTTCGCCGAAGACGGCATGATCCTCGTCTACCCGCTGCCGGACGGCGACCGGCCGGTGCTGCCGATCGAAGGACCGCGCCACCCGCTGCGCCGGACCGCCGAGGGCTACCGGTTGTCGAAGGGCCCCCGCGACCTCGTCTTCGCGGACGGCCGGGGCCGGGTGCTGCCGCTGACGGTGATCGAGCAGGACGGCTCCCGCACCACGATCGACCACGACGGAACCGGCGCCCCGCGGCTGCTGCGCCGGGACGACGGCACCGAGATCAGCATCGAAACCGGCGCCGGCCGGATCACCGCGCTCGGCGTGCCCCGTGGCGCCCCGGTCGTGCGGTTCGGCTACAACCGGCTCGAGCAGCTGACCCAGATCGCCGGCTTCACCGGCCGTCCGGTGAACCTCGACTACGACGTCGGCGACCGGATCGTCGGCTGGCAGGATCGGGCAGGCACCTGGTACCGCTACGTCTACGACGCCGAGGGCCGCTGCGTCCGCAGCGTCGGCGCCGAGCGCTACCTCAACGGCGCGTTCGCCTACGACACCGAAGCCCGGACCACCCGGCACACCGACGCGCTGGGGCACACCTGGACGTACCGGATGAACGAGGCCGGCCAGCTCGTCGAGCGGACCGACCCGCTCGGGCACACCCGCCGGTACTCGTGGACCCGCTACGACGACCTGCTGTCGCAGTCCGACGAACTGGGGCGGATCACCTTCTACGGCTACGAAAACGACGTGCTGACGACCGTGACTCGGCCGGACGGTTCGGTGGTGCGGCTGGCGCCGACCCCGGCGGGCGAGGTGGAGCTGCGGGCCGGCGACACGCGGGCCGTGGCCCCGGCGGCCGATCCCTACGCCGCCGTCCCCGGCGTCTCCACCCGGTTGCGGATCGACGGCCGGGTGGACGCCCTCGGCGACGAGCCGGTGATCACCGCGGCGGCGCGGCCGGGCGACCGCGACCCGTTCGGCCGGCCGCGGCTGGTGCACACCGCGTCCGGCGGCCCGGCCCGGCTGGGCTGGACGGCCGAGGGGCAGCGCTCCTGGCGGATCGGTCCCGACGGTGAGCGGGAAAGCTGGCGCCACGACGGCGAAGGACGCGTCGTCGAACACCGGGACGCCGCCGGGCGGACGTCCCGGCGCACGTACGGCCCGTTCGGCTTGCCGATCGAGGAGTTCGACGCCACCGGCGCGCGCACCGCCTACCGCTACGACGCCGAGCTGCGCCTGGTCGCCGTGACCAACCCGCGCGGCCTGACGTGGAGCTACACCTACGACCCCGCGGGCCGGCTCGTCGAGGAGACCGACTTCGACGGCCGCCGGCTGACCTACGCCTACGACGAGGCCGGGCAGCTGCGCCGGATGACCAACGGGCTCGGGGAAGTCACCGAGTACCAGTACGACCCGCTCGGCAACGTCGTCGAACGCCGTACTGCCACCGGGGTCACCGGGTACGCCTACGACGCGCTGGGGCAGCTGCGGTACGCGGTCAACGCCGACTCGGTGCTGGAGATCGTGCGCGACGAGCGCGGGCGCGTGCGTGAAGAAACGCTCAACGGCGTCGGCGTGCGCTGGACCTACGACGCCGCGGGGGTCCACCGCACCACTCTGTCCGGTGTGGACAGTGAGTGGCGCTACGACGGCGAACTGCCGGCGTCGCTTCGCGTCGCGGGCCACGAAATCGCGTTCGAGTACGACGAAGCCGGCCGCGAGATCCGCCGGGCGGTGGATGGCTCGGAGGTACTGCGGCAGGCTTTCGACGCCGGTGACCGGCTCGCGGCACAGGAGATCACCGGCGTGGGCCGGCGCGCCTACACGTACACGCCGGACGGCCGGCTCACCGCGATCGACGATCCGCGGCCGGTCCGGTTCGGGTTCGACCAGGCGGGCCGCGTCGTGGAGGTGCACGCGCCCGACAACGTCGAACGCTTCGCCTACGACGCGGCGGGCCGGCTCGTGCCGCCGGCCGGGACGCGGTACGGCCACGACCCGCAGGGCCGGGTGCGCGTCACCGCCCGCGGCCCGGAGGAATGGCGCTTCGTCTGGGACGAGCTGGACCGGCTGATCGCCGTCATCGCCCCGGACGAGTCGTTCTGGACCTACCTCTACGACCCGCTCGGCCGGCGGTTCGCCAAGCGGCGCTGGGCGATCGGCGACGACGGCGCGCCGCGGCAGACCGCCGAGACGTGGTTCGTCTGGAGCGGCGCGGAGCTCGTCGAGGAGATCGAGCTGACCGACGACGGGAAGTCGCGCGTGCTCACCTGGGAGCGGCACCCCGGCGACGGCAGGCCGGTGGTCCAGATCGAGCAGCGGGGCGCCGAGGTGCGGTTCCACACGGTGATCACCTCGCCCGCCGGCACGCCGACCGAGCTCGTCGGGGCCGGCGGAACCGTCGACTGGCAGGCGCGCACGAGCTTCTGGGGCGAGCTGCTGCCGTCGACGACGGGCACCGCGCCGATGCCGCTGGCCTTCCCCGGCCAGTACCGCGACGCCGAGACCGGGCTGCACTACAACGTCTACCGCTACTACGACCCGCGGACGGGGCGGTACCTGAGCCAGGACCCGCTCGGCCTGGCCGCGGCGCCCGACCCGGTGGGGTACGTGGAGCAGCCGCACCTGCAGGGCGACCCGCTCGGCCTGGTGACCAGCCCGTGCGGCAAGACGAGCGGCCCGAAAGCCCCGGACAACCCGGCGGGCGGCGGCGACGCGGCGAAGCTCCCGCCGGGCGCCAAGAAACCGGACGGCCTGGGCGAGTTCCGCGACCCGGACGGCAAGATCCGGCCGCACAACATGACCGACGAGCAGTACGCCAAGTTCTCGAAGAAGTGGGACGAGATGATGGCGCCGGGCAAGGACAAGTCGTGGTTCTGGTCGGGCGGCCACATCAAGGACTCGGAGTTCTCGAGTACTCCGGTGTGGGGCAAGAACGCGGACTCCTCGAAGCCGAACTCGCACCTCTACGACCCCGCCACCGGCAAGAACATCACGGAGTCGCAGTACCACGGCTCGATCGAGAACCCGGCGATCGACATGGCGAAGAAGAACGGCGGCAACACCCTCGAAGGCATCCTGAAGGACAACGACGTCGAGATGCCCAAGTTCTCCGACAACCACCCGAACGGCGAGAAGGTCTGGACGGACGCGTCGAAGGCACTCGGACGCAACGCGGAAGGCGACGTCCACATCGCCCTGCCGAACACGCCGGGCAAGTCCAGCGGCTGGCCCAACATGGGTGACGAGCTGGGCTCACGCCGGCCCAACAACGTCTTCGACATGGACGAGTTCCCGATCCTGCGGCACAACCCGAAGGTGGACAAGGTCTGGGCCCACGACGTCGACTACCCGGACGCGCCGCCGGTGGTGATCTGGGACAAGAACACGCGGTGACCTCAACCGATCCGGGGGCTCGGGCGTTTCCGTGACGTCCGCACAGTCCGCCGGAGAGGAATCCCCATGGATCAGACCACGCTTCCGGACGACCCGCTCGGCCCGCCGCTGCTCGGGCGGACCACACCCCCGGGTGTGGCGCGCTCCCAGGCGCTGACCGGGCACCACGCCCCGAAGGACGGGTTTGGCACGCTCACGACCTTCACCACCATCGGCTCGCAGCCTGCGGACAGCTGACCCGCCGCCCGCTCGGCCGTTGGCGGGCACGCGGGTGGCGGGCCTACCGATTCCGGCGCCGTGGTCCTAGCGTGGAGCGTGCCGGGACGGCACTGCTGCTCGCCTTGAGGAGAGACGATGCTGGGCACGCTCGACCTCGAGGTGGTGTCACAGCCGCTCTACACGCTGGTCACCGTGACCGGCGGCCTGCACCTGGGCAGCTACCGGCGCCTGCGCGACGGCCTCCTGGAGGTCGCGGCGGACGAGCCGGAAGCCGTGATCGCCGGCATCGACGGCCTCGATCTCGACGCCGTCGCACCGGTCGGGGTGTTCGGGCTGGTCGCCCGGCGGCTCGGGACGTGGCCGGGGATCCCGTTCGCGCTGGCCGGCACCGCGAGCCGGACCCGGGCGCTGCGGGAGCAGGGGATCCACCGCCAGGTCGCGATCGGCGAAGACGTCGGCAGTGCCGAGCGCGCGCTGTGCAAACCTTCGCGGCAGCAGACCGAACTGGTCCTCCCCGCGGCCTCGAAGCGTCGGCGATGGCGCGGGCCGCGGTGCGGGAGGCGTGTGCGCGGTGGGAGGTACCGCAGTTCGTCTACGACGGCATCCTCGTCGCCGGCGAGCTCGCGGCCAACGCGGCCCAGCACACCACTTCCGCGGCGACGCTGAGGCTGGACCTGCGGCGCGGCCGGCTGACGATCGCGGTGCTGGACGACGATCCCCACCCGGCGGTACTGCACCCCCGGCCCCGTCCGGGCGCGGCCGGACTGGGCCTGCACATCGTGGCGCGCTCGGCGGACGCGTGGGGTTGCAGCTCCCGGTGGTCCGGCGGCAAGGTCGTGTGGGCGGTGCTCACCAGTGAGCGGCACGCCCGCGAGCCGGACTGAGCCGGCAGGCTGCGCCGGCCGATGGCCCAGCGGCAAGGTCGTACGGGCGGTCGGCACCAACGGGCAGCACACCGGCGAGCCGGGCTAGCACGGCTCCGGATCCATCTCGATCGGCTCAGCACGCATCGCGCAGGCAGCAAGCGTCCCGGTGCCGCAATCCACCCGCGCCCACACCGTCTTCCCGGCTTCCCCAGCACGCACACCCCACTCCCGGGCGAGGTCCCCGACCAGCACCAAACCCCGGCCCCTGCCAGCCAGCGGGCGCGGGAAACCCGCCACCGGCCGGGCTTCGCCGTCGTCGTGGACCTCCAGCAGGGCCGAACACGGCCGGAACGTGGCCGACGCCGTGACCGTCACCGGACCCTCGCCGTGTTCGTACGCGTTCGTGGCCAGCTCGGTGACCACCAGCTGCACCGCCCAGAGGTGATCGGCCTCGAGCCGTGGCAGCGCCCGGGCGATCCAGTGCCGGAGTTCGCTGAGTGGCGGGAGCGTGTCCCGCCCCAGTGTGAACACGGGTCCCGGGGGCGTCATGGGCCCCAGTGTGCTCCGGCCGTCAGCCCGGGTTCGCCCGCAGCGCCTCGGCCAACGTCGGATACAGGAAAACGCGGTCGTCGTTCCAGAACGTCAGCAGCACGACCGACACCGGGTGAGGCGGCGTGACGAGGCACAGCCGCCGCCGCAGGGCGTGGGCGCGCAGCGCCGTCCGGCTCAGCGTCCGCAGCCCCGCCGCGCCGAGGAACGTCACCCGGGACAGGTCCACCACCGTGACCGCGGCCAGGTCGTGCCACGCCGCGCGCTGCAGCAGCCGGACGGAGAGAGCGTCGATCTCCCCGGCGACGCTGATGACCAGCAGGCCCGGGCGCACCTCTTCTCGCCCGACCGAAAGGATCTTCGCCGCCGCCTGCCACGGGCTCTTCGAGGACACGGCGTCGTCCTCCCGTCCCGGACCGGCCTGTCGCGCGGGCGCGCACGGCGGAGCCGGCTCGACTCCCCCAAGTGAAGCAGGCCGGGCGCCACCCCCGACAGCGCCGGTCACCCTTGCCACGGGGTGTGCCACGTTGCAAACTGGGCGGGCCCCGATCCGACCCCGGAGGTCAACGGTGACCGACTTCGATCGACGTGCCGTGCTGAGCACCCTCGCCGCGCTGGGGGTGACCGGCGTGACGGCGAGCTTCTTCGGCGGCACCGCCGAAGCGTCCGGCACGAGCCCCCTGGACCTGAAGTTCGCCGTCGCGGACCAGTTCCGGCCGTTCGCCCTGATCGCGCCGAAGTTCGTCCAGGTCGACACCCGGGCCCGGCCCGGCACGCTCGTCAAGACCGGCGTACGGCCGAAGGCGCCATACGGGACGGTGACCGTCGAGGTGTCCGGCGAAAGCGCTTTCGTCGTCGCGGGACTGGCCGGGGACACGACCTCGGTGCTCGGCACCTACGACGCCGTCGCGAAGCAAGCGGGTATCGAGATCACCACGCCGGGCGGCACCTCCGTGGTCAAGACCGCCCCGGCGGACCTGCCGGCGGCGTTCGGGTTCGCCGTGGTGGTCAACGAAAACGCGGTCACGGTGCTGGCCGACACCGGAACGGGCTGGCGGCCATTGCTGACCGAACGCGACCAGGTCCGGGCCCGGATCGACCTCCGCGACCCCGCCGTGCTGGGCAGGCTCGGCTACGCCTACGGCAGCCGCGGACCGGCGCGGCTGGACCGGGTCCGCGCCGGCTACTTCGGCCAGGCCGGCGTCCGCGACCCCCACGTCGTCCAGTACGCCGACGGCCGGCCGTACATCCGCCACGGCAAGCTCTACCTGACCATGACCAACGCCGGGCTCGGGTTCTTCCAGCAGGCGCACTGGGCGGTGTGGACGCTCGACCTCGCCGACCCGACGAAGCTCGACCAGGTGGCGACGCTGTTCTTCGCCCGCGACGGCGTCGTGCTCGGCGACCACGCCGGCCAGATCGTCCGCGACGACGAGCACGACCGCTTCATCCTGCTCATGAGCTCCTGGGGCGACTTCGCCTTCACCGGCGTCCACGCGCGCCACACCACCACCCGCGCCGACGTGCTTTCGGGCGTGCACGTCCTGCCGACCGAACAGCTCCCGTTGCCCACGACGGTCAGCTCGTGGGACCCGGGGCTGACGAAGATCGACGGCCGCTGGCACATCGGGTTCGTGGAAAGCCCGGCGCAGCAACCCGCGTTCGTGTTCCACCCCGCGCTGGCGGCCGCTCCCCGCGGCGCGGACTACGACCGCGGCCTGACGCTGCTGGGCGCGGACCTGTCGGTCAGCCAGACCGAAGGCCCCATCCTGCAGCAGGTGGGCGGCCGCTGGTACCTGTTCGCCAGCGACGGCGACGCCCGCGAGTACCCGGTCTACGACCTGCGGCTGCGCAAGCTGGGGAAGCTGAACGCGCCGTACGGCACCAACATCCCGCACCCGATGCTGGTGCGGATCGGCGGCCGGTGGTGGCTCCCCACCTTCGACGGCACCCAGTACGCCGAGGACGTCCTCGGCTACGGCGGCCACGGCGACTTCATCCTGATGCGGGCGTGACCACATCTTCGGTCCCGGCCCGGTGGCGGAACAGCGCCCGGTAGTCCCGGGGTGACGTGCCGAGGTGGCGGTGGAAGGCCGCCCGCACGGTCGCGGCGCTGCCCAGTCCCGTGTGCCGGCCGAGGTGCTCCACCGGGACGTCGGTGGTCTCCAGCAGCTCCCGGGCCCGGTCCAGGCGCGCGCTGGTGAGCCAGGCCATCGGGGAGGTCCCGGTCTCCTCGCGGAACCGCCGCAGGAACGTGCGGCGCGACAGGTGGACGCGCGCGGCGAGCGTGTCGACGTCGAGCTGCCGCGCGAGGTCGCCGAGCATCCACTCGCGCAGCGCGCCGAGCTCGTCGCCCGACGCTTCCGGGCGCAGCCGCTCGATGTACTGCGCCTGGCCGCCCGCGCGCCGCGGCGGCGCGACCAGCTCCCGGGCCCGGGTGTTCGCCGCGGCGGCCCCTTCGTCGGTGCGGATCAGGTGCAGGCACAGGTCGATCCCCGCGGTCACGCCGGCCGAGGTCAAGATGTCGCCGTCGTCGACGTAGAGCCGGTTGGGCAGCACGCGCACGCGGGGATGACGCGCGCGCAGGTCGGCGGCGCGCTGCCAGTGCGTCGTCGCGGGCCGCCCGTCGAGCAGGCCGGCGGCGGCGAGCGCGAACGCGCCCGTGCAGATCGAAACCATCCTCGCGCCGCCGGCGTGCGCGGCCCGCAAGGCCGCCAGGACCTCCGCGGACGGCGGCGCGTCGATGTCGTCGTAGCCCGGGACGATCACGGTGCCGGCGCCGTCGAGGGCCTCGAGCCCGGCGTCCGCGGTGATCGTCAGGCCCCCGCCCGCCACCGGCACCGGGCGCCGGTCCGCGCACACCGTCAGCTCGTAGTGCGGGTCCGAGCCGAAGACCTGCACCGGGATCCCGACGTCCAGGGCGAGCACACCCGGGAGAGCCAGCACCGTGACGCTCTTCATGGCACGATCCTAGCGATGAGCGACCCTCGGGCCACTGTCGCACGCGGTTTCCGGCTCCTAGCGTCGGCACCGTGACCGACTTCCTCGCACTGCCGGCCGGACCGCTCGCCGACACGATCCTCGCCACGGTGCGAGGCTCGGAAAGCCCTTCGGTGGCCAACCACAGCATCCGCAGCTTCCTGTTCGCCCGGCTGTTCGCCGAGCACGAAGGCTGTCTGGACGACCCCGCCTACGACGCCGGGCTGCTCTTCGCCGCCACCGTCCTGCACGACCTCGGAGTGGGGACGCTGGCGCCGGGCCGGGCCCGCTTCGAGGTCGAGGGCGCCGACCTCGCCGCCGAACTCCTGACGGGCCAAGGCGTCGCGGCGTCCGACGTCGACCGGGTCTGGGAGGCGATCGCGCTGCACACTTCGCCGGGCATCGCCGAACGCCGCGGCCTGCTGACCTACTTGACCCGCGAAGGCGTGGGCATCGACTTCGGCCGCAACGCCCACGTCGTCGCCGACCGGCACGAGGGCATCCACGAGCGGCACCCGCGCCTGGCCATGGTCCCCTCCCTCGTCGACGCGATCGTCGCGCACGCGGCCCGCGCGGAAGCCACGACGGCACCGCGGTATTCGATCGCCGGCGAACTCGTGCGCGAACGCCGGGAAGCCGGTGTCACCACGCTCGAACGCGCCGCCGCCGACTGTCCGTGGGGAGACTGAACGCTCGGCGCGCTACCGGGCAGCCGTCGCACTCAGCCGGCTCCGGACGTTCTCCCGGGTCTCGTCGTCCATCGGGTGGAAGCACTCGATGCGCAGTTCCTGGAGCGTCACGTCCTGGGGCGTGCCCAGCGTCGTCACCGTGGAGAAGAAGCCGAACCGCAAGCCGTCGCGGGTGTAGCGGATCGGGACGATCGGCAGCGACGGCCGGGTCGCGTCCAGGGTTCGCAGGGTCGCCGGCACCCCGGGGTAGTGCAGCACCTCGTCCAGGATCCGCTGGGCGCGCTCGTCGGTCACGCCGCCGAGCGCTTCCCGGCGCACGCGCGCGACCAGGGCCTCGGCCACCTCCGGCCAGTTCGTCACGTGCGGCCGGACGCCGTCCGGGTGGAACATCCGGCGGAGCACGTTCGGCGGCCCGGGCGGTTCCCCGTCGTGTCCATTGTGGAGGAACGCGAAGAACCGGCGGGCGGCGCCGTTGGTGTGCCGGATGTCCCAGCTCCGGTCCATCACCAGCGCCGGGTACGGTTCCTGCTGCCCGAGGATGGCTTCGAGCGCGTCACGCACGGCCGCCAGGGCCGGAGCGTCCAATGCGGACTCCGCGTACTCGGGCGAGAACCCCGCGCTCAGCAACAGCGTGTTGCGGTCCCGCAGCGGCACGTCGAGCACGTCGGCGAGCTTCAGCACCATGGCCCGGCTGGGTTTCGCGCGCCCGGTCTCGAGGAAGCTCAGGTGCCGCAGGGAGACGGCCGCCTCGGCGGCGAGCGCCACCTGGCTCAGCCGGCGGGCGGCGCGCCAGTGCTTCAGCAGCGGACCGACGTCAGGCAACGGCAGTCCACGCGTGCGGCTCGACCGCCGGCTCGAGCGGCGGCCGGGCGACGTTCGCGGCGTAGTTCGTCATCGCCGAGATGGCCACGCCGGTGATCACCTCGAAGACCTGGCTCTCGCCGAACCCGGCCGCGGTGAAGGTCTTGACGTCCGTCTCGTCGAGGTGACCGCGCTTCGCGATGAAGGCGGTCGTCAGGCCGGACAGTGCCGCCATCCGCGAATCGCCGGGCAGCTCTCCCCGCCGGATCGCCTCGACGGCCTCGGGAGTTACCCCGTCGGCCAGCGCTTCCAGGGTGTGGAAAGCGACCGCCCACTCGCTCCCGTTCGCGACGGCGTTGGAGAGCAACAGGACCTGCCGCTCGGCCGGGGTGAACGTGCCGCCGCCGCGGAAGTGGCCGAAGGCGGAGAAGAACGAGTTGATCAGTGCCGGCGAATCCGCCATGACGGCCGCGGCACCGGGCACGAACCCGAACGTCTCCCGCAGGACGGTGAGCGGCGCCTTCGCCTCGGCCGGCGCGGTCTCCACGGTGTGCATCGGATAACTGGTCATGGCGGAAGCTTGGCCCAGCCGGGTCATGGAAACAATTCCCTCGGAGGTAAACGTCCTCAGCGCAGCTGCCGCCACGCTTCGCGCCGCCGCCGCTGGGCCTCCGGGTCCGCCAGCGGCGCCGCCGACAGCAACCGCTGCGTGTACGGGTGCGCCGGCGCCGTCAGCACCTCCTTCGTCGGCCCCTGCTCGACGACGTGCCCGCGGTGCATCACCGCCACCCGGTCGGCCAGCTGCTCGATCACCGCCAGGTCGTGGCTGATGAACAGGCACGCGAACCCGAACTCGCGCCGCAGGTCGCGGAGCAGGTCGAGCACCCTCGCCTGGATGGTGACGTCGAGCGCGCTCGTCGGCTCGTCGGCCACCAGCAGGTCCGGGCGCAGCGACAGGGCCCGCGCGATGCAGGCGCGCTGGCGCTGGCCGCCCGACAGCTCGTGGGGGTAGCGGTTCGCCAGCGACGGCGAGAGCTGGACCGCCGACAGCAGTTCCGCCACCCGTCCGTCCACTTCGGACGAGCGCACGGCCTTGTGCAGCCGCAGCGGGGTCGCGACGCTCTCCCCCACTGTCGTCCGCGGGTTCAGCGAGGACAGCGGGTCCTGGAACACCACGCCGATCCGGCGCCGCAACGCCTTCGCCGCCCGGCCGCGCACCCGGGTGATGTCCGCGTCTCCGATGTGGACGGACCCCGCCGTGGGGGCGAGCAGGCCCGTGACGGCCCGCGCGACGGTGCTCTTGCCCGACCCGGACTCCCCGACGAGCCCGAGCACCTCCCCCGCGCCGACGTGCAGGTTGACCCCTTCGGCGGCGCGGACGGCGATCGCGCGGAACCGGCCGCGGTAGGTCACGGACAGGTCCGTCACGCGCAGCAGGGGCGCGTCGGCGGGGACGTCCGGGACCGACGCCGTGGCGGGGTGCTCGGCGGCCGCGACGTGGTTCGGCCCGACCTCGATGTCCGCGGACAGCGCGCGTTCGAGCCCGGTCGTGGCGGTGCCGGACAGCGAGACGACCGAGCCGAGCAGCTGCCGCGTGTAGTCCTCGGCGGGTGCCGAGAAGATCGCGCCGGCGGTGCCCTGCTCGACAACCAGGCCGTCGTGCATCACCACCACCCGGTCGGCCAGGTCGGCGACCACGCCCATGTCGTGCGTGATCAGCAGGATCGCCGTGCCGAGCCGCGAACGCAGGTCCCGCAGCAGCTCGAGGATCTCCGCCTGGACCGTGACGTCCAGCGCGGTGGTCGGCTCGTCGGCGATCAGCAGCTTCGGCTCGTTCGCCACCGCCATCGCGATCACGACGCGCTGCAGCTGACCGCCGGACAGCTCGTGCGGGTACGACCGGAACCGCTCGCGCGGCGACGGCAGCCCGACCAGGCCGAGCAGCTCGATCGCCCGGTCCCGGGCCGCGGCCGCGGTCAGCTCCTGATGGATCCGGATCGCCTCGACGAGCTGGTCGCCGACCGTGAACACGGGGTTCAGCGCACTCATCGGCTCCTGGAACACCATGCCGACGTCGCCACCGCGGACCGCGCGCAGCTCCGCCGGGGTCATGGCGTAGAGGTCCCGCCCGGCCAGCTCCGCGCGCCCGGACACCTTCGCCGTGGGCGGGAGCAGGCCGAGCAGGGACATCGCCGTGACCGTCTTGCCGGAGCCGGACTCCCCGACCACCGCGACGACTTCGCCCGCGTTGACCTCGTAGCCGACCCCGCGGACGGCTTCGACGTCCCCGAACGAGACCGCGACGTCGTGCAGCCGCAGGAGCCCGGCTCCGGTCACTGGACGATCCCGAACTTGCGGTAGTCCACGTAGGCCGGGAACTTGCCGATCTGGACGTCGCCGACGTTCGACCCGTGCAGGAACGAGTTGCGGTTGTAGAGCAGCGGGACCACCGGCGAGTCGGCGAGGATCTTCTTGTCCAGGGCCGCCCACTTCTTGCCGGCCTCGGCCGGGTCGATGGTGGCCTGCGCCTCGGCGATCAGCCGGTCGACGTCGGGGTTGCTGTAGCGCGACTCGTTGTACCCGCCGTTGCCGATCTCGGTCGACTGGAACAGCGGCTGGATGTTCGCGTTGGCCGACGGGATGTCCGGCTGCCACGAGGTGAGCGTCAAGTCGTAGTCCGACAGGCCCTTGGTGTCCACTTCGGACGTGTAGGTGTCCTCGTCGAGCGGCTTGATCGTCACCTTGATGCCGGCCCGCGCCAGCGAGGCCTGGATCGCCGCGGCCTTCTCCGGGTAGCCGTTTTCGTTGTGGGTGGCCAGGACCAGGCCGTCGAGCCCGTTGGGCAGCCCCGCCTCGGCGAGCAGCTGCTTCGCCTTCGCCGGGTCACCGGACGGCGGCGCCGGGTAGAGGTCGTACTGCTCTCGGCCCTGCAGCCCGGGCGTGATCAGCGTCGTGGCGACGTCGCCGGCCAGCTGGGCGTTGCCCGCGCTGGCGACCTGGTAGGCGGCCTTGTCGACGGCGTACTGGAACGCCTGCCGCACCTTGGGGTCCACCAGCCTGCCGCGCTGGGTGTTGAGCGAAAGGTACGACAGCGCCCCGGATTCCGAGGTGACCAGGCGGGCCTTGGCCGACGGGCTGCCCTGGATCTGCGCCAGCTGGGCCGGCGAGGCGAAGGACATGCCGAAGGCGTTGCGGTCCTTGCCCGTGTCGTCGATCAGGCGCTTCGAGATGACGCTGGTGTCCTGGCCGAGCTCGAAGTCGACGGTGTCGGCGTTCGCCTGGCGCGTCGGGTCGGTCGCGCGGTCCCAGTTCGGGTTGCGGACCAGCTTCGCGGACTTGCCGCGCTCGTAGCTCTGGATCTGGTAGGGGCCGGACGCGATCGAGTGATCACCGTAGTTCGCCTCGGCGCCCTTGCCCTTCGGCACCGGCGAGAACGCCGGGGTGCTGGCGACCCAGTTCCAGTCGCCGTACGCGCGGGCGAGGTGGAAGACGATCGTCTTCGCGTCGGGCGTCTGGATGGAGTCGAGCTCCTTGCCACCGTCGAACGGGCCCTTGTACGCGAGGCCCGGCGAGAGCAGGTCCTTGTGGTAGGCCAGGCCGCCGGAGAACGCGGGCGCGAACGAGCGCTCCAAGCCCCACTTGACGTCCTCGGACTTGATCGGCGTGCCGTCGCTGTACTTCAGGCCGTCCTTGAGGGTGAACGTCCACGTCTTGCCGCCGTCGCTCGGGCGCCCGGTGTCCGTGGCCAGGTCCGGCACGACCGTGGTGTCCTTGCCCGGCGCGACGTCCCACGACGTCAGGCGCCGGTGGATCAGCCCCAGCGTGGTGACGACGAGGTTGGAGCTCTTCGCCGGGTCCCAGGTGATCGACGGCGCGTCGTTGAGCAGGACGAGGTTCCCGCCCGGCTTGACGGTGCCGCCCTGGGAGGCCGGTGTGTCGTTGGCGCCGCACGCCGTCAGCAGCATGACGGCGGCGGTCACCCCCGCGACGAGCCAGTGTCCCCGTTTCATCTTTTCCCCTTCAGACAAGGCGTGCTCGCGGATCGAGCGCGCCGTAGCAGAGATCGACCAGGAAGTTCAGGAGCGTGACCAGCAAGGCCGAGAACAACGTCACGCCGAGCAGCACCGGGAGGTTGAGCGACGAGATCGCGTCGACGAGCAGCCGCCCGACCCCGGCCATGCCGAAGATCCGTTCGGTGATCACCGTGCCGGCCAGCAGCGCGCCGAGGTCGACCCCGAACACCGTGATCACCGGCAGCAGGACGTTGCGCAAGGCGTGGCGCCCCACCACCTTCCGCTCGGTGAGGCCTTTCGCCCGGGCGGTGCGGATGTAGTCCTCACCGAGCGTCTCCAGCATCTGGCCACGGGTGAGCCGCGCGTAGATCGCCGCGTGCAGGAACGCCAGCACGAACCACGGCAGCACGAGGTGCCACGCCCACTGCACGGGGTCCTCGGTCAGCGGCACGTACCCGTTCTTCGGCACGACGTCGAGGGCGAACGCGAAGATCGTGATCCCGATCATCCCGGCGAGGTAGGCGGGCATCGACACCCCGGCCATCGCGGCGGCCATCGTGACCCGGTCGACGGCGGATCCCCGGCGCAGCGCCGAAAGCACACCGAGCCCGACCCCGAGGACGATCCAGATCGCGGCCGCACCGAGGGCGACCGAGAAGCTGACCCCGACCCGGCTGCCGATCTCGCTCAGGACGTCGACGTTGTTCTGGAAGTCGTAGCCGAAGCACGGTGCCGTGCAATGGATCGCGGCGGCGCCGGTGCCGAACGTGCGGCCGCCGAAGATGCCGCCGAGGAAGTCGAAGAACTGCTGATACCAGGGACTGTTGTAGCCCATGAACTCCCGCGCCAGCGCGAGGCTCTCCGGCGAGCACGGGCGGCCGCAGGCCATCCGCGCCGGGTCGGCGGGCAGGACGTAGAACACCACGAACGTCACGAAGGCGACGACGAGCAGGACCAGCAGCATCCCGGCGAACCGGGTCGCGACGAAGCGGGCGGTGCGCATCAGGCGGCACTCCCCGACCGCGGGTCGAGCGCGTCGCGGATCGCGTCGCCGACGACGTTGAACGCCAAGGTGACCAGGAACAGCATCAGCCCGGGGAAGACCAGGTACATCGGGTCCGTCTCGAAGAAGTCGATGGCCGCGCTGATCGTGCGGCCCCAGCTGGGTGTCGGCGGCAGGACGCCGACGCCGAGGAAGGACAGCGCGGCCTCGTTGCCGATCATCGACGGGATGGACAGGCTGGCGACGACGATGATCGGCGCCCACAGGTTCGGCAGCAGCTCCTTCGTGAACACGTGCCACGGGCCGCCGCCGATGGCCCGGGCCGCGGCGACGAAGTCACGCTTGGCCAGCGTCAAGGCCTGCGCCCGCACGATGCGGGCGATGCGCGGCCAGCCGAAGAGCCCGAGGACGACGACCAGCGTGATCTGCCGCGGGAAGTCCACCGGCAGGACCGCGCCGAGCGCGATCATGAAGATCAGGTAGGGGAAGCCGAGGATGACGTCGGCGGTCCAGGTGACCACCCGGTCCCACCAGCCGCCGAGGTAGCCGGCGCTCACCCCGATCACGACGCCGAGCGCGGTGGCCAGCACGGTGGCGCCGAGCCCGACCAGCAGCGACGTCCGGGCGCCGTGGGCGACGAGTGCGAAGAGGTCGACGCCGGTCAGGGGCTCGACGCCGAACCAGTGCGCGCCGCTCACCCCGCCGAGCGTGCCCGCGGGCAGCCCGGTCGGGCCGAGCGTGGCGATGTCCGGGGCGAGGCTCTGCCCCTCGACCAGGACGAACAGGTCGGCCCCGGCGGCGAGGAGCAGGATCAGGACGGCCAGCAGCGCGCAGGCGGACGTCCACCGCCCGGACCGGACGGCGCGCCACACGGCGGCAGGCAGCGAGCGCGCCGCGAGTGGCGGGAGGGAGGGGGCGGACACAGCACCTCAAGGTTCAGCCGATCGAGTGACGATCGGACCTTAAGGAGTTTTTCCGGTGATCGATCCACTGTCTCATCATGTGGACGGCAAGTAACCCGCTTGCCGGTGCTTTTGTCTGGTTCACCCCGGTTTCCGGCCAGAATGCGGACGCGTCACGGCTACCGCGCCGGCTCCGGCAGTTCGCCGGTCGCACTCCCCCGGAACCGCGTCAGGCGCAGGCTGTTCGACACCACGAGACAGCTCGACATCGCCATCGCCGCACCCGCGATCATCGGGTTCAGCAGGCCCGCCGCGGCCAACGGCAACGCAGCGACGTTGTAGGCCAGCGCCCAGAACAGGTTCGCCTTGATCGTCGCCAGTGTGCGGCGGCTCAGCCGGATCGCGTCCACCGCCGCCAGGAGGTCGCCGCGGACCAGGGTCAGGTCGCTCGCCTCGATCGCCGCGTCCGTGCCCGTGCCGATCGCCAGCCCGAGGTCGGCCGTCGCCAGGGCCGCCGCGTCGTTGACGCCGTCGCCGATCATCGCGACCACCCGGCCCTCGGCCTGCATCCCTTGGATCACTTCGACTTTCTGCTCCGGGGACACCCCCGCGATCACGTCGGTGATCCCGGCTTCGCGGCCGATCGCGCGGGCGACCGTCTCGTTGTCGCCGGTGAGCAGCACCGGGTTCAGGCCGAGCCGGCGCAGCTGGAACACCGCGGGCGCCGACGTCGGCTTGACGCTGTCCGCGACCACCAGCACCGCGTGTGCCAGCCCGTCCCAGGCGAGGATCACCGCGGTGTTCCCCTCCTGCTCGGCCCGTTCCTTCGCGCGCAGCAACGACTGCGGCAGCCGGACGTTCAGCCGCCGCAGCAGCTCGGGACGGCCGATGACGACGCGGTGGCCGTCGACGCGGCCGAGCACGCCGAACCCGGCCACCGTGCGGAACTCCCGCACCTGGCCGACCCAGCCGAACCGCTTGACGGCCGCGGCGGTGACGGCCACCGCGATCGGGTGCTCCGACGCGTTTTCCAGCGCTCCGGCCAGCTGGAGCGCGAGGTCGCGCGGCGTGC
The DNA here is from genome assembly GCF_030182635.1 of Amycolatopsis ponsaeliensis. Taxonomy (NCBI): domain Bacteria; kingdom Bacillati; phylum Actinomycetota; class Actinomycetes; order Pseudonocardiales; family Pseudonocardiaceae; genus Amycolatopsis; species Amycolatopsis ponsaeliensis. Next base: position 214,378 of record NZ_JAPZLD010000004.1, on the reverse strand, counting down.
CGTCGTCGGTCCGGACGGCGGCCAGGCTCATCTTGCCGGTGGTGACCGTGCCGGTCTTGTCGAGCACGACGGTGTCGACGCGCCGCGTCGACTCGAGCATCTCCGGGCCCTTCACCAGCACGCCGAGCTGGGCGCCGCGGCCGGTGCCCACGAGCAGCGCGGTCGGCGTCGCCAGGCCCAGGGCGCACGGGCACGCGATGATCAGCACGGCGACGGCGGCGGTGAAGGCGGCCGCCGTCTCCGCACCGGACACGAGCCAGAACACCAGCGTGGCCAGCGAAAGCGCCATCACCACCGGCACGAACACCGCCGAGACGCGGTCGGCGAGCCGCTGCACGTCCGCCTTGCCGCTCTGGGCCCGCTCCACCATGGCGGCGATCCGCGCCAGCCGCGTGTCGGCGCCGACGCGGGTGGCGCACACGACCAGCCGTCCGCTCATGTTCACCGTCGCGCCGACGACCTCGGCGCCGGCCGCGACTTCGACGGGCACCGCTTCCCCGGTGACGAGGCTCAGGTCGACGGCCGACGTGCCGTCCTCGATCACACCGTCGGTGGCGATCTTCTCGCCGGGCCGCACGACGAACCGGTCGCCGGTGCGCAGTTCGTCGATCGGGATGCGTTCTTCGTGTCCGTCGCGCAGCACGGAGACGGACTTCGCGCCGAGGTCGAGCAGTGCGCGCAAGGCGGCTCCGGCGCGGCGCCGCGACCGGGCTTCGAAGAACCGGCCGGCCAGGATGAACAGCGTGACGCCGGTGGCGACCTCGAAGTAGATCCCGTCGACGTCGTGGTCGGCGGCGAGGGAGAAGTCGAATTCGTGCCGCATCCCGATTTCGCCCGCCCCGCCGAGCAGCAGCGCGTACAACGACCAGAGATAGGCCGCGGCGACCCCGATCGAGACGAGGGTGTCCATCGTGGCCGTCCGGTGCTTCAGGTTCGCCCACGCCGCGCGGTGCAGCGGCCCCGCGCCCCACGCGACGACCGGCGTCGCGAGCACCAGCGACACCCACTGCCAGGCCGGGAACTGCAGCACGGGCACCATGGCGAGCACGATGACCGGCACCGCGAGGACGGCGGACACGAGCAGCCGCTGCCGCAGCGGATCGGCCCCCGGAACCGGCTCCTGCTCCGGCGGCGCGGGCAGCTGGGCGGTGTAGCCGGCGGCTTCGATCGCCGCGACGACGTCCTCGACCGTGAGCGACGCCGGCACCGAGACGGCGGCCTTCCCGGTGGCGTAGTTGACGGTCGCGCGGACGCCGTCGACGCGGTTGAGCTTGCGTTCGATCCGCGCGGCGCACGAGCCGCACGTCATGCCGCCGACCACCAGCTCCACGTCGCGCGCGGGCCGCTGGGCGGCGATGGGCGCGGTGACCGGGTCGCGCAGGTACCCGCTGGTCATCGGACGAGCTGGTAGCCCGCGACCCGGACGGCGCTCTCGACGTGCTCGAGGGCCAGGGCCGACTCGCTGGTGACGACGACGCGGCCGGTCGGCACGTCGACGTCGACGTCCCGGACACCGGGCAGCTCGCCGAGCTCCTCGCGGACCGAAGCCGCGCAGTGCCCGCAGGTCATTCCCGTCACCGCGTACGTACTCTGAGTCATCGTTGCGCCTTCCGGCCGTGGCCTTCCCGAGATCGGGCAGTGGCCTTGCCGTAACAAGGTCGGCCGGCGGGCCCGGCTGGTTCCCGGGAATTCCGTCAAGATCATCTTCAACCGTTCCGGCCCGGGAGCCGTATCAGCGGGTGTGAGGCCACTTCGTGCGGACGACGACGAGATCACGCGCTGGGCCCGGCTGGCCGGCCGCGGCGACCGGGTCGCCCTGGACCACTTCGTGCGCGCCACGCAACCGCACGTCTGGCGGTTCGTGGCGAGCCTGGGCGACGTGCAGACGGCCGACGACCTGGTCCAGGAGACCTACCTGCGGGCGCTGGGGTCGTTGAGCCGCTTCAAGGGCGACTCGTCGGCCCGCACGTGGCTGCTCTCGATCGCCCGCCGCGCGGTCGCCGACCACATCCGCGCCGCGCGCTGCCGGCCGCGGTCGGCGTCCGCCGCCGACTGGCAGACCCTCTCCGAGCGCGACGAGCCGGCGACGCGGTCGCTGCTGGAGGAGCAGGTGGTCCTGGACCAGCTGGTCGGCGCGCTGGATCCGGAGCGGCGGGACGCGTTCGTGCTCACCCAGGCTCTCGGGCTGTCGTACGCGGACGCCGCCGAGGTGTGCGGGTGCCCGGTCGGCACGATCCGGTCGCGGGTGGCCCGGGCACGCGACGACCTCCTCGCCGCGATGGCCGACGCGCCGCCCCGGCGCAGCGCCGTCGGGTGATCCGCTGGAACCGGGCCGGGGCCGTGGACGACTATCTACCCGTGGACTGTGCACCTTTCCGGGAATCGCTCTCGGCCGCGATGGACGGCGAGACCGGCCCGTTGCCCGAGGCCGAAGTGGAACGCCACCTGCAGGGCTGTGGCGCGTGCCAGGCCTGGCGAGACCAGGCCCAGCGGCTGCGCCGCGCGATGGTGCGCCAGGCGCCCGCGGTACCCGACCTGACCACGGCGATCCTCGAGCGGGCACCGCTGCCGTCGCGTGAGAAGTGGGCGGCGCGGGTCGCGCTGGGGCTCGTCGGGCTGGTCCAGTCCGGCCTCGGGTTCGCCGAGTTCCTGGTACCGGGAGACCCGCACGCGGCGCACGCCGGCGCGATCCACCTGAGCAACGAGAGTGCGGCGTGGAATCTGGCGCTGGGCATCGGCCTGCTGTGGGCGGCGTTGCGCCCCCGGACGGCCGGCGCGCAGCTGCCGCTGGTCGCCGGGTTCGCGCTGGTGCTCGGGGTGGCATCGGTGATCGACGTGTCCGACGGCCAGGTGGGAGCCGGCCGCCTGCTGACCCACAGCCTGCTGGTGGTGGGGCTGGTGCTGATGTTCGTGGTCCACCGCGAACACCGGCGTAGGCCGGCCCCGGCACCGTTGAACGCGGACGCGCTGGGGACGGAGGGCGAGGTGCGGCTTCCGGAGCATGACGCGCCGGCGCCGCTTGCGCCGGTTCGGCGGTTCCCGCGCAGGCCGGCCAGCCGGCATCGCGCGGCTTGACTTCCGGCCGACTTCCGGCGAGCCGACTGCGGGGTGGGATTTCCGGCAACCGGCCGGCACCGCACAGCCTGACCACCAGCCGACCTCCAGCACGCCGACTGCCCTGTGGAACCTCCGCCAGCCGACCAGCACCACACAACCTGACCACCAGCCGACCTCCAGCACGCCGACCGCCCTGTGGAACTTCCAACAACCGGCCAGCACTGCACAACCTGCCGGCGTCCGGCAGAGCCGGCCCGGGGCGGGATCTTCCGGCGGCCGGCGGCACCGCGCTGTCCGGCGGCGGACTGCCCATCGGCGCAAGCGCAAGGCCGGCAGCGGAGGCGAGCGTCGCGCCAACGGGCGACCCGGGCGCGCGGGTGATGTCTTGAATGAGTCATTCAGGTCCCCGGAGGTCCTGAATGACTCATTCAAGACGTTTCGGGTCGGCTCACAGCATCGCGACCAGCATCACGGTGGTGCCGAGGCCCATCAGGGCGTCGGCACCCCACCCGGCCGTCCGGACCGGCGGCAACGCGACCCGCACCCCGTCGATCGCCCGGGCGAGGAACACCAGCCCCGCCCAACAGAACGCGATCGCCAGCACCAGCGCGACGACCACCACGTCGGCCGGCACCCCTCCCCCGGCCGACGGCAACGCCATCGCCATGCCTTCCATCCCCGGCATGTCCATGGTCGTCGCCGCGCCGCTGCCCACCATCGCGCGGGGCATCGCGAACACCATCCACGCCATCGCCGCCATCATCAGCGCGTGATAGCCCGGGTGCCACCGGTCGGTGCCCCGGGCCGCGGCCACCGCGAACCAGGCCGCGGCGAAGCCGAACAGCAGCAACTGCGGCAGCCGGGCGAAAATCATCGTGGCCGGCCACACCATCGCGACCATGCCCGCGCACATCGCCACGTGCAGCACGTCGCCGAACCGGCTCGTCACCGGCCCCTGCCTCAGACACCGGTACAGGCAAAAGAACCCGGTGCCCGCGAACACGATCGTCAGGATCCACCGCAACCCGGTCGCTTCGATCACGACGCCACCTCCGCACGGCGGGCCCCGATGATCAGGTCCACGACCAGGAAACCCAGCAGGGACAACCCGAACACCGGCAGGTAGTAGCCCGCCACCGCGGTCACCACCAGCACGGGCGCGAGTACCCGGCCCGGGATCCGCCGCCAGGTTCCGCGCGACGGCGGACGCCCGACCCGCGCCTCGCCGCGGGTCGGCCGGCGCAGCCACCACATCCGGTAGCCCCAGACGATCACCGCGATCAGCCCGAGCGCCAAGGCCGTCAACAGGATCTGGTTGGCGACGCCGAACAGCAGGCCCATGTGCGCGTCGATCCCCCACCGCGCCAGCTTCGCCGCCAGCGAGTAGTCCGCGAACGGCAGCGTGTCGGTGATCCGCCCGGTTGCCGGGTCGACGGCCATCGAATCCGCCTTCGTCGGCCAGTCGCGGCCGACCTGCTGCACGACATAGGCTTTCCCCGGCGCGGATGGCGGGCGGATCTCCACCGGGTCGGTCAAGCCGGCCGACAGCGTCGCCGTGCGTACGGCGTCGATCCCGACGTCCCCTGGCGCCGCCGAAACCGGAAGCGCGGTGGACACCGACGGCGTCGTCCAGTCCAACTCGGACCGCAGCTCGCTGATGCTCGCGCCCGCGTGCTCGGACCACGTCAGCCCGGTGGCCGACAGGACCAGCAACCCGGCCGCGATCACCAGGCCGGTCGTGCGGTGCCACGACAAGAGCCGCCCTCGCTTGCTCCGCGACGACTTGCGCTTCCCCAGCCACAGCACGACCCCGGCCAGCACGACCACCCACAGCCAGCTGGCCGCGAGTTCGCTGTACCACCGGCCGAAGTCGCCCAGGTGCAGGCTGCGGTGCAGGGTGTCGACCCAGCCGCGCACCGGCATCGCCTGTCCCGAACCGTAGGTCTCCAGCTGCCCGCGCACGACCCCGGTGTGCGGGTCGACGAACACCGTCCAGTGGTAGCTGGGCTCGAGCCCGGGCCGGGTGAAGATCACCTGCGTCGAGTCGGCCGGGGTGGGCCCGGGGCGGATCCCGGTGACGGTCCCGTCCGGCACGGCGGCCCGGGCGACGGCGGCCTGCTGCTCCAGCGGGACGACCCCGGGCGCCGCCGGGACGTGCAGCTCGTGGTCGTAGACGGCCTGCTCCAGCTGCGGCGTCCAGACGTAGGCCAGCCCCGTCACCGCGGCGACCAGCAGGAACGGCCCGATGAACACCCCGGCGTAGAAGTGCAGGCGCAGCACCAGCGGCCGGATCGCCGCCCAGGTGAGCCTCGGCGGTGCCGCCGGTTCGGCCGTGCGCTCGTCGCTCTGGTCGATCGACATCGAGCTCCCTTCCCGTCCGCGGCGGCCGCCGCCTCAGGAGAGAGGTCGGCTGCAATCCGCGTACGGTTCCCGGGAATCTCGGAGCGCACGGCGCGTCAAGCCGTTCCACCCGCCGGGCGCGCTTCGCATCTTCGCGCGGGGCAACGACAATCGCGGCCATGACGATCCAGCCGGAACGCCCCGAGGTGCTCGACGTGACCATCCGGATCGACCTCAGCGGGCCGGCCCGCGACGCCGCGCTCGTCGCCGCCCGGCTGGCGACCGCGCTCGACGGACTGGCGAGCGTCGACGTCTTCCCGGCGCGGTCCCACCTGAAGCTGGTGCCGGACGCGCTGCTGCACATCGAAACCGGCTCCCGGCGGGCGATCCTGCTCGGCAGGCACCTCGAGCTGACCCGGCTGGAGTTCGACCTGCTGCGCTACCTCGGCGCGCACCCGGACCGGGTCTTCACCCGCGCCGCGCTGAAGACCGCGCTGTGGCCGCGGCAGGACGGCGGCGACCGGACCGTCGACGTCCACGTGCGCAAGCTCCGGGCCAAGCTGGCCCCGCACCTGGACCCGATCACCACCGTCCGCGGGATCGGCTACCGCTTCGAAAGCTCCGCACCGGTCGCGCTGACCTGAACGCGGTCGCGCTCGGCCCACCGGACCACCGCCGGCACCGCGAGGCCGGTGGCCGCGAAGATCCCGCCGACCACCCACCACCCCGGGGTCCCCCAGGTGATGCACAGCGCGATCAGCACCGCCGGCCCCAGCGTCACGCCCAGACCGAGGCCCATGCCGAACAGTCCCTGGTACTGCCCGACCGCATGCGGCGGCGCGAGCGTGAACGACAGCTCGAAGCCGCCCGCCGCCTGCCAGATCTCGCCCACCGTGTGCACGATCACCGCCGCCAGCAACAGCACCAGGGCCAGCCACGTCGGCGCCCCGGCCATCGCCGCGATCGCCACGCACGCCGCGAAGAACGCGAACCCGGCACGCCGGAACGCCACCGCGCCCGCCTTCGTCGTGTCGATCCGGCGGCTCGCGCGGACCTGGAAGAACACCACGATCACCGTGTTCACCACCATCACGCCGGAGACCGTCCAGTTCGGCGCCGCCGTGCGGGCGACCAGCCACAGCGGGACCGCCGCGGTCAGCACCCGGTACTGGATCGCCATGACGCCGTCGAGCAGGGTCAGCACGAGGTACGGCCGGTCGCGCAGGGCCACCCACCGCGGTCCGGTGCCCGCCGGTTTCGGCGGGACCGCAGGCAGGAACAGCACCACGGCCGCACTCGCCGCGTAGGACACCGCGCTGCCCGCGATGAGCAGCAGGTACGCGTTGCGGGTGTCCGCCGCGACGCCCCAGCCGGCCAGCAGCGCGCCGAGCGCGATCCCGAGGTTCGTCACCGACCGCAGGTAGCCGCGGAACTCCGCCGGCCGGTCGCCGCCGTACTCCTGCACGAGCGGGCTGCGCGCGGCGGGCCCGGCCGTCTGGGCCGCGGCACCGAGGCTCGCGAACACCACGAACGTCCAGAACCCTTGCGCCAGGCAGAGTCCGGCCATCGAGACCGCGCCGAGCACGAGGGTGAGCGCGTAGACCGTGCGGGCGCCGTGACGGTCGGCGAGGTGCCCGAACGGGATCCCGGCCGAGAGCGACACCGCGCCCGCGACCGTCAGCCCGAGGCCGACCTGGCCGGCGGGCAGCTGGACGACACGCGTGAAGTACAGGACGCCGGCGGTCAGGTAGACGCCGTAGCCGGTCATCGTGATCAGGGTCGCCACCGCGAGCAGCCGGGGTGGTCCGCCGCGGGGCAGGAGCGCGGGCATGGGCAGGCCTTTCTCAGCCGTGGGACAGGGCGTCGGCGCGGTGCCGGCCGTCGAGGTCGGCACGCGGCGGGGTGGCGGTCCACCGGCAGAGGCCGACGCCGAGGTTCATGCCGCCGCCGAACCCGGCCAGCAGCACGACGTCGCCGACGTCGAGGGCGCCGGCGCGGTGGGCGGCGTCGAGCGTGATCGGCACGGACGCGGCGCCGGTGTTGGCGAACTCCTCGACCGTCAGGTGCAGGGCGGCGTTCGGCAGGTCGAGCGTCTCCCGCAGTTCGCGCAGCAGCACGCCGTTGGCCTGGTGCGGCACGAGGTGGTCGACGGCGGTGGCGGGTAGCCCGCTTTCCCGCAGTGCCTGGGTGATCGCCGACGGGACGTGCCCGGCGACGAACTCGCGGACCCCGCGCCCGTCCATCCGGAAGAAGTGCTCGCCGTCCAGCACCGACCGGACCGACGCGGGCACCCGGCTGCCGCCGGCGCGCACGCCGATGAGCCGGTGGCCGTCACCGTGTCCGCGCAGCCGCGTGCCGATGACGCCCCCTCCCGCCGGTACGGGGCCGAGCACGACCGCCCCCGCACCGTCACCGAACAGGATCGCGGTCTTGCGGTCACGCACGTCCAGGATGCGGGAGTAGATGTCGGCGCCGATCACCAGCGCGTGGCCGCCGTCGCGCACGAGGCCGTGGGCCATCGCCAGCGCGTAGACGAACCCGCTGCACACGGCGTTGACGTCGACGGCCGAAGCCGAGCGGGCGCCGATGAGGTGCTGGACCAGGCTGGCCGTGGCCGGCTGCGGGTGGTCCGGGGTGGAGGTCGCGACGACGACGTGGTCGACGTCGTCCGGGCTGAGGCCGGCGGCGAGCAGCGCCCGGTCGGCCGCGATCGCCGCGAGGTTGGAGGTGGCCTGCCCGGGTGCGGCGTGCCGGCGTTCGCGGATGCCGGTCTTGCGTTCGATCCACGCCGCGTCGACGCCGGCCGCCGGGGCGATCTCGGCGTTGGGGACGACGCGGTCGGGCAGGTAGGAGCCGGTGCTGATGATGCCGATGTCGGTCATGTCCGGGTGTCTTCCTCGGGGTCAGTGCAGGGCCCACAGGCCCGGCAGGCGATCGGGTTCGGACTCGGGCACGAACTTCACCGAGTCCACGAGGTCGGCGGCCAGCGCGCTCGCCGCTTCGGGAGTGTCGGCGCCCACGACGACCAAGCCGACGCGGTCGCCGGAGCGGTGCAGGGGCTTGATCTCGTCGCCGGGTCCGACGCCGAGTTCCGCGTACAGGACGGCGGGGTGCGCGAGGACGTCGTCCCAGCCCTCGACCGCGGCGAGCCGGCCCGGCGGCGGCGTGAGGTACCGGACGGCGGCGCCGCGACTGGGCTCCAGCGGGACGCCGGTGCCCGGTCGGCCGAGCAGGTCGTCGAAGACCAGCCCGTACAGCTCGAGGCCGGGGATGGCGTGGGCGAGCATGCGGTGGATCCAGTCGCCGCCGAAGCGGCCGTGCACCTCGCCCAGCACGACCCCGGCGGGGGTGAGCCACAGCTCGACGTGGAAGCCGCCGACGCGCAGCCCGAGCGTCTTCAGCGCGCCCGAGACCTGCTCTTCGATCTCCTGCCGCCGGGCGTCCGGCAGCGGCGCGGGCAGCACGTGCCCGGTCTCGACGAAGAACGGCGGCGGCACCTTCTCCTTGGCGGTGACGGCGAGGATCTTCGGCACGCCCCCGAGGAAGACGCCCTCGACGCTGAACTCGGGACCCTCGACGAACTGTTCCACCAGGAACGGCTTCGCATCTGGCAACAGCTCGATCGCCGCGGGCAGCTGCCCGGGCTCGGTCACCAGGCTCACGCCGGTGCTGCCCATGGCGTCGCGGGGTTTCACGATCCACGGCCCGGCGTACTCGCCGAGGAAGGCTTCGGCCTCGGCTCGGTCGGCGCACAGCCGGACGACCGGCTGCGGGAACCCGGCGGCGGCCAGGGCTTCCCGGCAGGCGTCCTTGGTCCGGACGCGGTGCACGGCTTCGGGCGGGTTGCCCGGTGCGCCGATCGCTTCGGCCGTCTCGGCGACGGCGACCTGGGCAAGCTCCTGCAGCGCGTAGACGGCGTCGAAGCGCTCGTCCTGCGCCTTCGCCCAGGCCGCGGACTCGCCGGGCTTCAGGACGTCCACAGTGGACGTCGCCGCCGCTTTGCCGACGACGTCTTCGGTCGCGGCGAGCACCTCGGCGGTGTTCGTGACGTGGACGCGAATGCCGCGTGCCGCCGCCTGGGCCAGCGCTTCCGCCGCCATGTCCAGGCTGAAGCTGAGCGGCCGGGCGCCGCCGACGAACAACAGGGTGGGCACGTCAGTCATGGGTGTCTCCTTCAGGAAGCAGGGTGACGAGGATCTGGTCGGCGGTGACGCCGTCGTTGAGCGCGCAGGAAAGCCGGCCGACGGTCCCGGCGAACGGCGCGACGATGCGGTTCTCCATCTTCATCGCCTCGACGACCACCAGCAGCTCCCCCGCTTCGACCCGCGCGCCGGGCGCGCACGCCACGCCGACGACGACCCCCGGCATCGGCGTGCGCACCGCGCCGTCGGAGGCGTCGCCGCCGCCTTCGTCGAACGTCCGGCGGGCCAGCGCGACACGGTGCCCGCCGAGGACGATCTCGTAGCCGTCCGCGGTGGGCAAACCCGTCCAGCGGGTGGTCCCCACCGTGCCGCGGACCACCCCGTCGGACGCCGGTCCGGCGGTCACGGTGAAGCGGTGGCCATCGGTCTCGACGTGCAGCCCGGCCCGGTCGCGGGCCAGCAGCCGGGCCTCGCGGTCGCGGCCGTCGCGGCGCAGGACGAGGCGGCCGAGCGGCGCGTCCGGGTCGAGTGCGGCGCGGTCGAACGCCCCGACGGTCCCGGTCCACGGCGAGGCCGCGGCGGCCTGGTCCGGCGCCGCCAGTGCGGCCGCGCACGCGAGGGCCTGCGCGTCCCGGCAGTGCGGGGCGGGCCGGGCGGTGAAGCCGTCGACCAGGTGGGTGTCGACGCGCCCCTCGGCCACCCGGGGTTCGGCCAGCAGCTCGCCGAGGAAGCCGAGGTTGGTGGTCAGGCCGACGAGCGTGGTCTCCTCGATCGCCGTGCGCAGGCGGGCGAGCGCCGCCGGGCGGTCGGCCCCGGTGGCCACGAGCTTCGCGACCATCGGGTCGTAGAAGCCGGGCACCGCGCCGGACTCGTCGAACGCGGCCTCGACGCGGACGTGCCGGGGCCACCGGACGACCTCGGCGTGGCCCGGCGCCGGCCGGAAGCCGTGCTCGGGGTCTTCGGCGTAGACCCGGCACTCGATCGCGTGCCCGGTGGCGCGGATCTGCCACTGCTCCAGCGGGAGTGGCTCGCCGTCGGCGACGCGCAGCTGCCACTCGACGAGGTCCAGGCCGGTGATCTCCTCGGTGACCGGGTGCTCGACCTGCAGCCGGGTGTTGACCTCCAGGAAGAAGAACCGCCCGTCGCCGTCGAGGATGAACTCGAACGTGCCCGCGCCGACGTACCCCAATGCGGTCGCGCCCCGCACGGCCGCGTCGAGCAGCGCGTGCCGGATCGGCGCCGGCAGGTGCGGCGCCGGTGCCTCCTCGACGATCTTCTGGTGCCGGCGCTGCAGTGAGCACTCGCGCTCGAAGAGGTGGACGACGGTGCCGTGCCGGTCGCCGAAGACCTGCACCTCGATGTGCCGCGGCGCGGCGACGTACCGCTCGGCCAGCAGCCGGCCGTCGCCGAACCCGGCGCGGCCCAGCCGGACGGCCTCGCCGACCGCGTCGGGCAGCTCCGATTCGGTGTGGACCACGCGCATGCCCTTGCCGCCGCCCCCGGCGACCGGCTTGAGGATCACCGGGTAGCCGATCCGGCGCGCGTCGGCGAGCAGCACGTCCGCCGACTCGGTCGCGTGCTCGGAGCCGGGCAGGACCGGGACCCCGGCCGCGGCCATCAGCTCCCGGGCGCGGGCCTTGTCCCCCATTGCTTCGATAGTGGCCGCGTCCGGTCCGATGTAGACGAGACCGGCTTCGGTGACGCGGGCGGCGAACTCCGGGTTCTCGGACAGGAAACCGTAACCCGGGTGGACGGCGTCGCAGCCGGTCCGGAGGGCCGCGTCGACGACCGCGTCGATGTCGAGGTAGCTCTCCCGGGCCGGCGATGGTCCGATGTGGACGGTCTCGGCCGCGTCCGCGAGGTGGGCCGCCCCGGCGTCGGCGGCGGAGTGCACCGCGACGTGGTCGACGCCGAGCCGGCGGCAGGTGCGCGCGATCCGGCGGGCGATCTCCCCGCGGTTGGCGATGAGCACACGTTTCGGCATCGTCCCCTCACATCCTGAAGACCCCGAAGCGGGTCTCCCGCTTCGGCGCGTCGGCGGCCATGGCCAGGCACAGCGCCAGCCAGTCACGCGTCTCGACCGGGTCCACGACGGCGTCGACCCACAGCCGGGCCGCGTAGTACAGCGGCTGCGCCTGCCGTTCGTAAGAGGCGAGGATCGGCTCGCGGATCTCCGCGCGCCGGCCGCACGGGGATCGCCTGCGCTACAGCGGATCCGCGCCCGGCCTGACCGAGCTGCTGGGCTGGCTGGCCACCAGCGTCGACGGCGTCCGGCTGCACCCCGCCGCCCTCGCGACCGACCTGCCGGTGCTGGCCGGTGAGGTGCTGCCCGCGCTGCGCGCCGAAGGCCTGCTCACCCCGCCGGAGCCGGGCGCCACCTTGCGCACTTCGCTCGGTCTCGCCCGGCCGGCGAGCCTGTTCGCGGCCGGCGGTGCCGCATGAGCGCGCGGCTGCACCTGGGCGTGTTCTACACCGGCGTCGGCCCGCACTACCTGTGGGACGACCCGTCGAACGCGCCGCACACCGAGATCGAGACCTACGTCTCCGTCGCGCGGACGCTCGAACGCGGCCTGTTCGACGCCTTCTTCCTCGGCGAAGGCCTGCGGGTGCGGGAGAACCGCGGCCGCGTCCACGCCCTCGACGTCGCCGGCCGCCCGGACGCGATCACGCAGCTGAGCGCGCTGGCCGGTGCCACGACCCGGATCGGGCTGGTCGCCACGCAGAACACCACGTACAACTTCCCCGCCGACCTCGCCCGCCGGCTGTCCTCTTTGGACTACCTGTCCGGCGGCCGGGCCGGCTGGAACATCGTCACCACCGACAACGCCTGGACCGGCGCCAACTTCCGCCGGGGCGGCTGGCTGGCGCACGAACGCCGCTACGAGCGGGCCGAGCAGTTCGTCGAGGCCGCGCTGGCGCTGTGGTCCGGGACCGGGCTGGTGGCCCGCCACACCGACCTGGTGAGCCTGCGCGCGACGCCGACGGTGCCGCCGAGCCCCCAGGGCCGGCCGGTGCTGTTCCAGGCCGGGGACTCCGCCGGCGGCCGCGAACTGGCGGCGAAGTACGCGGACGTCGTCTTCTCGGCGAACACCGCCTACGACAAGGCCCTCGCCTACGCCGAGGACCTGCGCGCGAGGCTGGCCCGCCACGGCCGGCCCGCCGACGCGGTGCGGATCCTGCCCGGCGCGACCGTCGTCCTGGGCGACACCCCGGCCGACGCGGCCGAGCGCGCCGAGGACATCCGGCGCCGGCAGATCACGCCCCAGCGCGCGCTGACGTTCCTCGAGCAGTACTGGGGTCAGGACCTGTCGGCCTATGACCCGCACGGCCCGCTGCCGGACGTCGAGCCCGCCGAGGGCGAACTCGACCCGTCACGCGGGACGATCTCGATCGAGGACCGGACGGGCAAGCTCGACCGGATCCGCCGGTGGCGGGAGCTGGCCGAGGCGAAGAACCTGTCGATCCACCAGCTCGTCCTCGAGGTCCAGCCGCGTCAGCACGGCTTCGTCGGCACGCCGGGCCAGGTCGCCGACGAATGGGCGCGGTACGTGCGGACGCGGGCGGTGGACGGGTTCAACCTCAGCCCGCACCTGGTCCCGGCCGCGCTGGACGACGTCGTCGACCGGCTGGTCCCGGAGCTGCAGGACCGCGGCGTCTACCGGACGGAGTACGAGGGCACGACCCTGCGGGAGCACCTCGACCTGCCGTGACGCTATTTCTCGTGCAGCTCGATGGCGTTGCCCGAGGGATCGGCGAGGAAGGACTGGCGCGCGGCGCCGACCGGCGCGGGATCGCTGACTTCGAACCCGTCGGCGCGCAGCCGCCGGACCTCGGCGTCGAGATCGTCGACGAGCACGGCGAAGTGCTGGCCCCGCGCAGGTCCCGGCGCCCCGGCGATGAGGTGCAGCTGCTGGTCGCCGACGTCCAGCCAGGCTCCGGGCCCGAGGTTCCCGGGGCGGGCTTCGGAGAGCCGGAAGCCGAGCACGCGGGTGTAGAAGCCGACCGCCGCTTCGAGGTCGTCGACGACGACCGCCACGTGGTGGATCGCTGTCATGACGGGGTTTCCGTTCTGCGGACGGCATTACCGGACCGTTCCGGCACGGTAGCGAGGCCGTCGTCGTCAGGTCAAGGAAAGGGCCGTGCCGTCACTCGCCGCGGGGCAGGCGGATCCTGATCGGCCCCCGCCACTCGCCGTCCGGGTCGAGCGGCCGGTCGGCCGAGGTCCCGGCGGTCAACGCGACGCGGGCCTGCTCCGCGCCCGGGCCGCCGCCGTCGCGGGTTCGCTCCGGTTACCGCCGCGGTCCGGCCCGATCGGTCATGCCGCCGGCCTCGCACGCCTAGTGCGTCTCGGTGGAATACCCGCCGTCGATGGCGAAGTTGGCCCCGGTGATGTTGCCGGCCACCCGGTCGCTCGCCAAGAAGACCGCGAGGTTCGCGACCTCGGCGGGCTGGGTGAAGCGTCCGGTGACCGCGTGGGCCGCGGCTTCCTCGGCGACCGACTCCGGGTTCCCGCCCGTGGTGGCGGCGATCGTTTCGGCGACGCCGCCCGTGCCGAGCCACAGCCGGGTCGCGACCGGGCCCGGGTTGATCGCGTTGGCGCGGATGCCGTGCGGGCCGAACTCCTTCGACACCGACTTCGTGAAGTTGACCAGCGCCGCTTTCGCCGCGCTGTAGTCGATGACGCCGGGGTCGGGCAGGCTCGCGTTGATCGAGGCGATCGTGACGATGCTGCCGCGCCCGGCCGTCACCATCGCCGGCAGCACGGCGCGCGTGGCCCGGACCGCGCTGACGAGGTTCAGCGTCAGCGACCGGGCCCACTCGTCGTCGGTGACCAGCAGGAAGCCGTTCGTCCTCGGCGTGACCGCGCCGACGTTGTTGACCAGGATGTCGATCCGCCCGAACTCGGTCAGCGCCAGCTCGGCGAGCCGCCCCGGCCCCTCGGCGGTGCCGAGGTCCACGGCCAGGGTGTGTGCCTTGCCGGCCCGGACGAGGACGTCGAGATCCGGTCCGGGGTCGCGGGCGCCGGCCACGACGTGCACCCCCTCCGCGACGAGGGTCTGCGCGACGGCCAGCCCGATTCCCCGGCCGGCCCCGGTGACGACGGCGACCGCGCCGTCCAGCCCGAGGTCCACCCGCCTAGATCCCGTGCTCGCGCAGCCAGCCGAGCACGGCGTCGGCGACGTCGCGCCAGCCGCTGTCGACCGTGAGCGAATGCCCCCGGCCCTCGAACTGCTTCAGCTCGGTGACGGCTGCGGAATCCCGGTACTGCTTGAGCGTCGAGCGGGTGACGACGTCCGGGACGGTGTGGTCCGCGGTGCCCGAGATCAGCAGGAGCGGGCCGCGGTCTTCGCGGTGGGTGTCGACCTTCGCTTGGGAGTGCATCACGAAGTTGGCCGCCGCGGCCTGGAACAGCGGCCGGGCCGGGGACGGGATCGTCCAGCGCCGGTACAGCTCCGACGACTCCTCGTCGGGCAGCGCGTTGCCGAAGCCGAACCGGAACTCCTTCTCGGTCAGCGAAACGGCCCGGTGCAGGTTGGCGGGATTGCCCAGCGCCGGCAGCCCGGCGCGCAGCTGCGCCAGCGGCAGGGGCAGGACGCCCTTGATCTGGGCGGGGTCGATGGCGACGCCGGCCAGGCCGATGCCCTGGCCCAGCAGCTTCTCGGTGATCAGGCCGCCGAAGGAGTGGCCGATGATCACCGGCGCCCGCTCGAGGCCCGCGATGACCGAGGCGAAGTGGCCGGTGGCGTCGTCGATGCTGATGTCCGCGACGGCTTCGGGGTTTTCCCGGGCCTGTTCGACGGTTTCGGGCTCGTGCGGCCAGCCCGGGGCGATCGGCTCGTAGCCGGCCGCCCGGAAGTGGTCGATCCAGGGGTTCCACGAGGTGGCGTGCAGCCACAGACCGTGGATGAACACGACGGGGGTGCCCGGGTCGGCCATCGGATCCTCCAGTTGGTGCGGGCTTTCCCCGAAGCCAACACGAACCGCGGCACCGGCGTCCAAGACCCGTTGGGTGTGCATCGATAGCCGTGGTGGCATCGTTGGCGCACTGCCTCACTCCCTTCGCGCCGGAAGGCCCGCATGGACCTCGACCTCAGGCTGGTGCGGTACTTCGTCACCGTCGCCGACGAACTGCACTTCGGGCGGGCCGCCACCAAGCTCTTCATCAGCCAGCCGGCGCTGTCCAAGCAGATCCGCCGGCTCGAAGCCGACGTCGGCGCGCCCCTGCTGGTGCGCGACAGCCGGCACGTCGCGCTGACCCCGCGCGGCGAGCGGTTCCTGCACCACGCCCGGCAGCTGCTGGCCACCGCCGACCAGATGCTGCGCGAGCCCGCACCGGATCACCTGCGGATCGCCCACATCTTCGAACTGGACACCAGCCGGGTCGTCGCCGACGCGTTCGTCGCCGCCCATCCCGGCGTCCGGCTCGTCCAGAGCCAGATGGACAGCGCCCGCCAGCTCAGCGCGCTGCTCGAGGACCACCTCGACGTCGCCGTCCTCCGCGTCACCGCCGCTCTGAAGGCCGACTTCCCGGCCGGGTGGCAGCACGTCCTGCTCCGCCTCGAGCCGTTCTGGCTGGTCGGACGGCCGGGTGACCCGAGCCGCCCGGCGGCGTCGGTGCACGAGCGGCCCCTCGAGGTCTTCGCGGACGGGCCCGGCACGGCGTTGTACAACGTGCACGGCCGGTACCTGAGCTCGTGGGAACAGCACACCGGCGTCGCCCTGCGCTGGCTGGGCAACCCCGGCACGTTCGACACCTGCCACGCCGCCGTCAGCCGCGCGCGCGACAGCGCCTTCCTGCTCGAATTCGACAGCTACGCCCGCCGCTACGCCGACCGCGGCGTGCCGGTCCACCGGCCCCGGGAGCTGCAACCGGTCTACCCCTGGTCACTGGCGTGGCGCGACGGCGAGTCACCGGAAACCGTCCAGGCCTACCTGCGGATCGCGCGGGAAACGGCCGAGCAGCGCGGCTGGCTGCACCCCGAACGCGCGGACACCGCGCCGCTGTGGGTCCCGCCCGAAGACCTCACCGCCGCATAGGCACGGCGTCCTCGCGCCGGGAAAGAACAAGACTGTTCTTCGCCGGATTCGCCGGGCACCCTCGACGGCACCGACCTGGGGGAGAACGCCTGTGACCGGCGAAGACCGTGAGCTCGAACTCGAACGTGACCACGTGGCCGGCCTCTACGCCCGCGTGGACGCCCTGCGCGAGACGGCGGTCGCGCGCTCGGCGACCGAAGATCAGGAGGCGGCCGCCGTCTGGCGGGCGGAGGTGGCCCGGCTCGACTCGGTGGAGCAGGGGCTGTGTTTCGGCCGGCTCGATCTGGACGACGGCCGGCGCGTCTACATCGGCAGGCTCGGCCTCTTCCGCGACGACGACGGCGAGCCGCTGCTGGTGGACTGGCGCGTCCCGGCGGCCCGGGCGTTCTACACCGCGACGGCCGCCGCTCCCCAAGGCGTGCGGCGACGGCGGCGCATCACCACGCGGGGCCGCACGGTCGTCGCGCTCGACGACGAACTGCTGACCGCGGACGGCGCCGGCGACGACGCGCTGGTCGGGGACGCGGCGCTGCTGGCGGCGGTAACCGCGGAGCGCACCGGGCGGATGCACGACGTCGTCACCACCCTGCAGGCCGAACAGGACCGGATCATCCGGCACGAGACCGGCGGCGTGCTCGTCGTCGAGGGCGGTCCCGGCACGGGCAAGACCGCCGTCGCCCTGCACCGGGTCGCCTACCTGCTCTACACCCGGCCGCACCTGCGCACCCGCGGTGTCCTGGTCGTCGGTCCCAGCCGGCTGTTCCTCGGCTACATCGGCCAGGTTCTCCCCGGTCTCGGCGAGCACAGCGTCGTCACGGCCACCCTCGCCGAGCTGCGGCCGGGCACCGAAGTCAGCCGATCGGACCCGCCGGAGACCGCCGCGGGCAAGGGGCGGGCGGTCATGGCCGGACGGCTGGCCGACGCGGTGCGAGCGCGGGTCCGGACCCCGGACGACGCCATCGACGTCGAGTTCGAGCAGCAGACGCTGCGCCTCGACCCGGCCACGTGCGCCCGCGCCGCGGCCGAGGCCCGGCGGACCCGGCTCCCGCACAACCAGGCCCGGCTGCTCTTCCAGCGCCACGTCGTCGAGGCGCTCGCCCGGCGTCTCGTCGAGGACCTGGAGGCGATCGTGCTCACCGACACCGGCGAGGCGATCGACGGCGGCAGCCCGGACGGGCGGCTCGGCGAGGCCGACCTGCGTGCGCTGGCCGCCGCGGGTGTCGTGGTCGACGACCACGACGGACCGCGAACCATGCTGGACGAGACCGCCCGCGCCGGCCTGCTGCAGTCCCTGCTCGCCGACCCCGTCGTCCAGGCGACCCTCGACGCGCTGTGGCCGCCGCTGACCCCTGAGCAGGTGGTGGCGGACCTCCTCGGCGAGCGAGCCGGCGGCTGGAGTGCCGCGGACGTCCCGTTGCTGGACGAAGCCGCCGCCCTGCTCGGCCAGGACACGGCGGTATTCGGGCACGTGGTCGTCGACGAAGCCCAGGAACTGTCCGAAATGGACTGGCGGATGCTGATGCGCCGGTGTCCCACCCGGTCGATGACCATCGTCGGGGACCTCGCCCAGACCGGGAGCCCGGCCGGCGCCGGCTCGTGGGACGACGTGCTGCGGCCACACCTGCGAGACCGCCGGCACCTCGTGCGGCTCAGCGTCAACTACCGCACCCCCGCCGAGATCATGGCCGCCACCACCGACCTGGTCACCGGCGTGACGCCGCCCCGGTCGGTCCGCTCGACCGGCGAACCGCCCTGGCGCCTGGGAACCACCCGCGCGGAGCTGCCCGCCGTCGTCGCCGAACTCGCCGCGGCGCACACCACCGGCCGGCTCGCGATCATCACTCCGGGCACCCTGACCGAAGCGCTGTCCCCCACCGCGCACCCGGACCTGACCGGCCGGGTCGTGGTCCTCACCCCCGCTCAGGCCAAGGGCCTGGAGTTCGACTCGGTCCTCATCGCCGACCCGGCCGCGATCCTCGAAGCGCCCCTCGGCCACCACGACCTGTACGTCGCCATGACCCGGGCCACCCGCCACCTCGGGATCGTGCACCCCGGCCCGGTCCCGGCCGAGCTGCTCAGAGTTCCCCCGCGCGCTCGTACAGCGCCCGCACGGGATCGGTGAACGCCGCACCGCTGAGGTCCGTGGTCACGCCGTCCTCGGTCATCGTGCCCCGGCTCGTGACGCTGAAGATCGTGCCCCGGCCGGTGGCGGGGTCGAAGCCGCGCAACCACGGGCCGCCGCTGGAGCCACCGGCGAGGTCGCAGTCGGTGTTCCACGTCGTGGTGACCGAGTTCGCCTTCAGCGTGGCCGGCCGGGCGCACGAGAACAGCGCCTCACCACCGGCCGCCTGGGAAACCGGGTAGCCGAGCATCGTGGTGTCCACAGGGGACGGTGGCCGGGCGAACGAGACGTCCTGGGTGCCCGCGACGTCGGCGACGTGCCGGCCGTCGACCGGGTCCAGCGCGATCACCGCGTCGTCGTCGGTCCCGCTCATGGGCCCGGAATAGGTGTTCGACCAGGCGAAGGCCCGGACCGGGAACACGCCGTGCGGTGCCTTCCCGTGGTCGTAACCCGGCACGAACACGACGTTGACGATCTTGATCGGGTTGTCGAACCGGTCCAGGCCGCCGTTGACGCAGTGCCCGGCGGTGAGCGCGACGTCCTTGGTGGCGCTGGGAACCACGGTCGCGGTGCAGGACTCGTCGACGCCCGGTACGGCGGTGAAGAACAGCCGGCCGACACCCGCCGGCACCGGCCCCGGCCATTCCCGGCCGATCTTCTCGGCCGGGGGCAGGGAGTCGTCACCCACCCACTGCCGCATCCGCTCCGGCGTCCAGTGGGCCAGCGCGGCGGCCCGGTCCACCGGGCTCACCCGGGTCACCACCTGGTCGTCGGCCGCGCTCGCCGGGGTGGCGACGACCACCAGCGCGGTAGCGGCGGCGACGAGCGAAGCGGCGGCCAGGGAACGCGATTTCGTGGTGATCATGATCAAGGGACGTCCGGGCCACCGGGGAGGTTCACTCCGCGACGACGATGACGTGCAGGGTCCGCGGCCCGTGCACGCCTTCCACCCGGGTCAGCTCGATGTCACTGGTGGCGCTCGGCCCGCTGATCCACGTCTGCGGGCGCGCCGGATCGAGGGCGGCCACGGCCTGCGGCACGCCCGGCACGATCTGGTCCTCGCGGACGACGCACACGTGCACGTCCGGCACCAGGCTCAGCGCACGCCGCCCCTGGCCCGGGCCGTGGTCGAGCACGATGGTGCCGGTGGCCGCGATGCCGAGCGCGGCCGTGGTGACGACGGCGTCGAACTCGACCAGCTCGCCTTCCCCGCCGCCGACGTCGACCGGGAACCCTTCGGGCACCAGGACTTTCCGCGCCGGCCCCAGCGCGGCGCGGACGGCGCCGGGCAGCTCGGCGGCGGTGCAGCGGGTGAGGGCCGCGCGGTAGTCGACCACGCGCTCGGCGAACAGCTCGACGACGTCCGCGGCCGCGACGGACCGGTAGCCGCGCGGGACCGCCGCTTCGGCCCGGTCCGCGTCGCGCAGCGCGCCACGGACCGCGGCCAGGATCTCCTCGCGCGCGCTCACCGCTTTCGCCACCAAGCGCGGAACGACTCGCGCGGCGGGGCCGGGAGGTCACGGGCGTTCGTCCACACCGAGCCGGGCCACGGCAGCCGGGCCACCGCACGACGGCCGCCCGGCAGCACGCGGCGGCCGAAGCGGGTCAGCGCGCGGTTCGCGACGCCGAGCCCGCGTTCGGCCAGCCCCAGCCGCCGGGCGTCGGACAGGACCCACGACGCCGATTTCATCGCCACCGCCTCGGGTTTCGGCGGCCCGCCGCGATGCGCGTCGACCACCCGGGACCGCAGGTGCACCAGGACCTCGGGGATGTCGATGCGCACCGGGCACGCGTCGAAGCAGGCGCCGCACAGGCTGGACGCGTACGGCAGCGAGTCGGTCTGCTCGTCGACGCCGACGCCCTTGAGCAGCGGGTTGAGGATCGCGCCGATCGGGCCGGGGTAGACCGAGCCGTAGGCGTGCCCGCCGGTCCGCTCGTACACCGGGCAGACGTTCAGGCACGCCGAGCAGCGGATGCAGCGCAGCGCCTGCCGGCCGACCTCGTCGGCGAGTGCCCGGGTGCGGCCGTTGTCGAGCAGCACGACGTGCATCTCCTGCGGCCCGTCGCCGGGCGTGACACCCGACCACGTCGAGGTGTAGGGGTTCATCCGCTCCCCCGTGCTGGAGCGCGGCAGGAGCTGGAGGAACACGTCCAGGTCGGTCCACGTGGGCACGACTTTTTCGATGCCCACCACCGAAACGAGCACCTCGGGCAGCGTCAGGCACATGCGGCCGTTGCCCTCGGACTCGACGACCACGAGGGTGCCGCTCTCGGCGACGGCGAAGTTCGCGCCCGAGACGGCCATCCTGGCCCGCAGGAACTTCTCCCGCAGGTGCAGGCGGGCCGCGCCGGCGAGCTCGGCCGGGTCGTCGGTGAGCCCGTCGGGTGCCGGCCGGCCCGCAGCGCCCATCTCGCGGCGGAAGATCTCCCGGATCTCCGCGCGGTTGCGGTGGATCGCCGGCACCAGGATGTGGCTGGGCAGGTCGTCGCCGAGCTGCACGATGAGCTCGGCGAGGTCGGTTTCCCAGGCGGTGACGCCGTGTTCGGCGAGGGCCTCGTTGAGGCCGATCTCCTGCGTCGCCATCGACTTGACCTTGACGACCTCGTCGACGCCGTGGTCCCGCGCGACGCGGGCGACGATGTCGCAGGCTTCCCGAGCGTCGCGGGCCCAGTGGACGGTCACTCCTCTGGCCTGCAGCGCGGCTTCGAGCGTCAGCAGGTGCTCGTCGAGGCGACGCAGGGTGTTGTCCTTGATCGCAGCGCCCGCCAAGCGCAGTTCCTCCCACTCGGCCACCTCGCCGACGACGGCCGCGCGCTTGGCGCGGATCGTGCCGGTGGCGTGGGCGAGGTTGCGGCGCAGCTGCGTGTCGGCGAGCGCTTCCCGGGCCGCGGCCGGGAACGCGGGCATGCCGACGAACGTGGCACTCACGCGTCCCCCTCGGTCGAAGCGAGCACGTCGGCCAGGTGCAGCACGCGGACGCCGGACCGCTGCCGCGACAGCAGGCCGCCGATGTGCAGCAGGCACGAGTTGTCGCCGGCGACCAGCACCTCGGCGCCGGTGTCCCGGACGTGCCGGGCCTTGTCCGCGCCCATGGCTGTGGATGTCTCGGCGTTCTTGACCGCGAAGGTGCCGCCGAAGCCGCAGCACTCCTCGGCGGCGGGCAGCTCGACGAGATCGAGCCCGCGCACCTCGCGCAGCAGCCGCAGGGGCTTGTCGGCGACGCCGAGCATGCGCAAGGAATGGCAGGTCGGGTGGTAGGTGACGCGGTGCGGGAAGTAGGCGTCCACGTCGGTGACGCCGAGGACGTCGACGAGGAATTCGCTCAGCTCGTAGACCTTCGGCCCGCTCTCGGCCAGCCGGGGATCGCCGGCCCGCCGCGCGACCAGGCCGTGCTGGTGGCGCGCCGAGCCCGCGCAGGAACCGGACGGCGTGACGATGTAGTCGTAGCCCGCGAACGCTTGTGCGAAGGCGCGCACCACCGGCATCGCCTCGTCGAGGTAGCCGGTGTTGACCATCGGCTGGCCGCAGCAGGTCTGCGCCTCCGGGAAGTCCGCGTCCACGCCGAGGCGGCGCAGGAGCCGGAACACCGCCTTGCCCGTGTCCGGGAAGAGCGAGTCGTTGATGCAGGTGACGAGCACGGCGACCTTCATGCGTGCCCTCCGGATCGAAACGTTTCAATACGTCGTTCCGGGACGCTACTATGGGCTCGTCGGTCAAGTCAACGCACTGCCTGCACGGCCGATTTCTACGTTTCAACAGTGCCGAGCGGCGCGGCCGTGAACCCGGCCGTTTCGGCGAGCGCCACGAGGTCGCCGGCGCGAGCGGCGGGCAGGAGCACGAGCGGGTAGCAGTCGGACTCGATGTCGAGCACCGCGAGGGCAGTGCCGGTGTCGGTCAGCCGGTACCCCGCCGCCTCGAGGAACTCGTACGTCGGCAGCTCACTCTCCCCCAGCGACGTCCACAGCTCGTCCGCCCGCGGCGCGGATCGCAAGGCCCGCAGTTGGCCGGCGATCTCGTCGGGCGCTTCCTTCCAGTCGACCTCGGCCAGCAGGCCGTGATCGGTGAGCGCGTCCACCAGCGCGACCCACGGCAGCAGCGGGAAGGGTTCGTCGATACCACGGTCGTCGAGCCGGTCGGCGTGCTCGCGCAGGTAGGCGTCCTGGTCGTCGTGGGCGGCCGCCGCGCGGGCGGCCACCTCCGGGGCGTCCGGCGCCAGCAGGGTGGCGACGGCCACGAGCGCGTCACGAGCCGGGGCAGTCATCGATGTCCTCCGCGGGGCCGGATGTTCAACCGCAGGATGATCGCACCTCGCCGCGGCTGCACGTCGCCGAGCCTCCGCTCAGCGGAACCTCACCGGTTCAGACCAATTTCGCCCGGTCTGGATCGAGCAAGCACCCGCGGCCCTACCGCGCGAACCCGATCACGGGTGATCCTGCGCTCGGTCCCGCTCGAGCGAGGGATGTGGTCATGAAGCTCTTCCGGCTCCTGAGCTGCGCAGTCGTGTTCCTGCTCGTCGCCGCCGGTACCGCGGCGGCCGGGCAGACGTCCTTGCGGGCCGCCGATCCCAGCGTGCTCCGGGTCGGCTCCACCTACGTCGCCGTGCAGTCGTCCGGCGGCGGGATCGTCGCGCGGCAAGCCACGTCACCCGACGGCCTGGCGAGCGCGCCCGCCCGCCGGATCTGGTCGGACAGCAGCGGCCGCGGAGAGGTGTGGGCCCCCGAAATCGTCACCGACGGCGGCCGGTTCTACGTCTACTTCTCGGCCGGAACCGGTGCGGCGCACCGGATGTACGTGATCAGCTCCGCCGTCGCCGACAGCGGTTACACGGCCGAGACCCAGCTGGCACTGCCCGACGGCAAGTGGGCCATCGACGGCACGATGTTCACCTTCGGCGGGCAGCGGTGGTTCGTCTGGTCGGGCTGGGCCGGGGACACCAACGTCGAGCAGAACCTCTACATCGCGCGGATGAGCACCCCGACCACCCCGACCGGCGGGCGGTACATCATCTCCCAGCCGCGGGAAAGCTGGGAACGCGTGGTGGGCACCCCGTTCATCAACGAGGCGCCCGCGGCGATCAAGGACCCGAACGGGCAGCTGCACATCACCTACTCGGCCAACGGCAGCTGGAGCGACCAGTACTGCATCGCCGAGGTC
Source organism: Amycolatopsis ponsaeliensis (assembly GCF_030182635.1). Classification (NCBI taxonomy): domain Bacteria; kingdom Bacillati; phylum Actinomycetota; class Actinomycetes; order Pseudonocardiales; family Pseudonocardiaceae; genus Amycolatopsis; species Amycolatopsis ponsaeliensis. Next base: position 190,524 of record NZ_JAPZLD010000004.1, on the reverse strand, counting down.
CGCCTGCGCGCCGGCGGCGACCCGACGTACGTCTGGGACTGGTACAAGTCGAACGGCTGTCTCTTCGGCTCCCACCGCGAGACGATGATGGCCGGCTGGGACCCGACGCTCTACGTCGACGGGCCGGGCAGCCACAGCTTCGTCCTGCTCAACGGCGACATCGCGACGAGCCCGCCCGCCGGGCCGAAGTTCCCGCTGATGTTCCACGCCGTCCCCAAGGGCACGCCGTACTCGTGGGCCAACCGCTACTGGTACACGGGGACGTTCTGCTGGTGGGGCTCGACGACGTACCACCGCGCCAACGTCCCGGGCGCGACCACCGACACCGGCTGGGGCCTCAAGTTCTTCGAATGAGCGGGCTCACCGGCGCGCGCCCAGGCCGTCGAGGATGAGCGCGAGCATCGACGCCGACCGGTCTTCCGGCCCCATCGCGGCCCGCCAGAGCGCACCGGTGAGCTGCAGGAAGTCGCGGGGGTCGGCGTCGGCGCGGATGGTGCCGTCGGCCTTGCCCGCGTCGAGCAGCCGCGTGATGGCGGCGATGACCGGGCCGTAGGTCTGCTCGGTGATCGCCTGGTGCCCGCCGGGGCTGAGCGCGTCGCCGAGGCCGTGCTTCTTCCGCATGGCGGCCACCAGGTCGACGGTCCACTGCCGCAGCGCCTCCAGCGGCGCCAGCTCGGCGAGCAGCACCGGGACGGACCCGACGAGCCGCTCGACTTCGTCCTGGTAGATGGCCAGCACGAGAGCCTCACGGGTCGGGAAGTTGCGGTACAGCGTGCCGGGCCCGACGCCGGCGCGTTGCGCGATCTGGTTCATCGAGACGTCGCTTCCTCCGACGAAGGCCTCGCGAGCGACCTCCAGGATGCGAGCCCGGTTTTCCCGCGCGTCCGAGCGAACCATGTGCCGTCCTTGCTATCCGGAGAACTCTCCACTACCGTATGTGGAGAGTTCTCCGGAATTCTAGACGAGCGCCACGCGGCACGCCAAATCCCCTTCGATCTTTTGTGAGGTTCTTCCATGGCTGAAGTACTGGTCACCGGCGGCTCCGGGTACATCGGCAGCTGGTGCGTGCTCGCGTTGCTGGCGGACGGGCACTCGGTCCGCACGACGGTGCGCGACTTGAAGAAGGAGCCTGCGGTGCGGGAGATGCTCCGCGCCGGCGGAGCGCCCGAGGACGCCAAGCTGACCGTGCTGCGGGCCGACCTCCAGCAGGACGCCGGCTGGCGCGAGGCGGTCGAGGGATGCGACTACGTGCTGCACGTCGCCTCCCCCACGCTGACCAGCGTGCCCAAGAACGACGACGAGATGGTCGTGCCCGCCCGGGACGGGGTGCTGCGCGTGCTGCGGGCGGCACGCGAGGCCAGGGTGAAACGGGTCGTGCTGACCTCGGCGTTCGGGGCCGTCGGGATGATGGGGCACCCCGAGAAGTCGCGCGTGTTCACCGAAGCGGACTGGTCCGATGTGGACGCCGGGATCCCGCCGTACCAGAAGTCCAAGACGCTCTCCGAGAAGGCGGCCTGGCAGTTCGTCGCCGAGCACGGCGGGATCGAGCTGGCCGTGGTGAATCCCGTGGGTGTGTTCGGGCCGGTGCTCGGCACCGACTACTCGCCGTCCCTGGGACTGATCCAGCGGATGCTGGACGGCGAGCTGCCCGCGTTGCCGAAGTTCGCGATGGGGTACGTGGACGTCCGCGACGTCGCGGACCTGCACCTGCGGGCGATGACCGACCCGGCCGCGGCGGGCGAGCGGTTCCTCGCGATCTCCGGGCACAGCCTCTGGGTACGCGAGATCGCGGCGATCCTGCGTGACCGCCTCGGCGACCGGGCGTCGAAGGTGCCCACGCGCGAACTGCCGGTGGGCCCAGCGGGTGCTCGGCTGGTCACCGCGGCCGATCGAAGACACGATCGCCGAGACGGCGGAAAGCCTGCTCGCCTTGAAGGGCACGACCGTCTGACACCCGGCATCCGCACGCGGCCCGGCGGAGAACGCTCTCGGCTAGGGTGACCGCGTGCTGCGCAACCGTCGAGTGCCCGCGCTCTTCCGGAGCGTCGGCGAGCGGCCGGCCGTGCTCGTCGAGCTGATCTTCCTGGTGCTCTGGTTTCTGCTCTTCGCCCGCCTCGACGCCGCTGTGGGCAAGGACTTCGCGGCCGCCAACGCCCATGCGCTGGCCCTCCAGTCCGCGGAACACGCGGTGCACCTCGACATCGAGCGGAGCGTGAACGACTGGCTGGCGGGGAATCCGTTCCTCAGCCGGCTGGCCGTGTACCTGTACCGGCTGTACTACGTCGTGGTCGCCGGCACCTTGGTGTGGGTGTTCGTCCGGCATGCCGACGTCTACCGCCGGGTTCGCCGGACGATGGTCGCGATGATGATCCTCGTCCTGCCGGTGTACTGGGCGGTGCCGATGTCACCGCCGCGGTTCGCCCTGCCGGGTGCCGTGGACATCGTGGCCAGGTACGACATCTTCGACCAGCCGAGCTGGACGAGTCCGACGCACTACACGGCCATGCCCAGCATGCACGTGGGCTGGTCGCTCTGGTGCGCGTACGCGGTGTGGTCGGCGCTCCGGGCCACGCATCCGCGCGCCGCACTGGCGGCGTGGGCGTTCCCGCTGCTCATGACGGCGGACGTGCTGGCCACGGCGAACCACTACGTGCTCGACATCGTCGGCAGCGTCACACTGCTGGCCGTGTCGATCGTCGCGGCGTCGTTGTGGGGCCGCGTCGCCCGGCGAACCGTTGCCGTGCAAGGCTTCGACGGCCGGAGTTCAGCCGGCTGAGTTCCGGGCCTGCGCCAGGTTCGCCTGGTGGGGGCCGTCGAGCCAGTCCTGCTCGAGCCGCGCGTCGACGGGGTCGTCCCCGCGCCGCAGCGCGTCGAGGTAGACCCGATCGGCGTCAAGCCGGGCCGCTACCTCGGGTCCCTCGGCAACGGAGCCGTGGCCGGGGACCACGACATCGACGTGCCGGGCGGCCTCGCCCAGCCGGTCGAGCGCGGTCGCGTAGGCGTCCACCTGACCGGGGCGGCGGGGGTCGAGCATCGGGATCAGGACGTCGGAGAGCATGTCCCCGGCGAGCAGAACACCCCGATCGGCGAGCAGGACGGCGGCATGGCCGATGGCGTGCGCCTCATGCGCGACGAGCTCCCCCGGCACCGGTCCCCCATCGTCGGGCAGCGGAGTGACGAGGCCGATCAGCTCCAGCGGAATACCGGTGGCGCTCTCGGCGGCCATGGCCTGCGCCCGTTCCCGGACGGCCCCGGCGGCCTGCGCGCAGGCGGCGGTGGCGTAACGCGGCACGTCGCCGAACCGGGAGTGCCAGAGCAGGTGGTCCCAGTGCAGATGGGTGGCGAACCCGGCGACGACCGGCAGCCCGAGCCGGTCGACGTCATCGGCGAGCTGGTTCAGATCCGAGCCATCGATCCCGGGATCGACGAGGACCACTCCGTCGTCTCCCCGCACGACGATGGCGTTGCTCCAGACCCACTCGCTCTGCCGCACCCAGACACCGTCGGCCACCTGCTTCAGCATCCGTCCACTGTGTCAGGTGTGGCCACCGGACGCGAGTGGACGCAGCGGCCACTCCGCGGCGCCGAGGCTGATCCGGTCGCCGTAGGGGAACCGATCACCGTCGTCGGCCGGCAGAGGCCCGCGGACGAAACAGCGATTCAGCACCAGTTCCCGGCGCTGGTCCAGCGGCTCCATCTCGTGTTCGGCCCAACCGGCCCGCGGCACCGGAGAATCGTCGCCGATGTCCACCTCGCCGTCCCAGTTGAAGTGCAGCCCCTCCTCGTCGGAGTAGAACCGGCTGAAGGAGGTCCGCCACTGGGAGTTCGAACCCCAGCCGTGCGACAAGTCAGCGGTCCGGCGCAACCCGCGACGGAAGGTGAAATAGAGGGTCGAGGTCGTGGCGACCGCGGCATCGACGAGATGCCGCGGCGCCCGCACCCCGGCGCGGCTGAACAGCAGATCACCGAACCACAACACCTCCTCCACGGTCACGCTCGTCGCGGACGGGTCCTGCACCACGGCGAAGATCTCATGGTGGAACGGGGAGAACGCCTCGGCGTGCTCGAACGGAGTCAGCGCGAGGCCCGAGAAGAACTCCGTGTACACCTCGAGCTCGGCCGGCGGCTCTTCCTGCGCGCAGAGCTGTTCGATCAGATAGTCGCTGACCCGGCTGAGGCCGTAGAGTTTCATGATCCGCCACAACTGCTCATCGTCCCCGCGGCAGCCGCCGGCAGGTATCCGTTCCCGTTTCCGCAACGGCTCCAAGCCTTCGTACAGCTGCCGAAAGTAGCCCCAGCCGAGTTCACGACGCGATCATGACCCGGCCGGCCTACATCGGCAACGCCGTTCCTTGGCCGGCGGGAACGCACTCCCGTGCCGAGATTCGGACGTCTATCACGTGGTGCGATCGCCAAGTCACCAGCCGCACCACTCTTGCACGCCTCATGATTGGATTCGTCGGAGAGCTCCAGGGGCAGCGGCGCACGTGACGCGCTGCCGGGTGCAATTTCGGCGGGGAGGCCAATGTGGCGGCAGACGAGATTGCACGGCTGTGGGACGTGTATGTGCGCGCGCCCTTTCCGCCTGCTTTACGCGGTGCTGAAATCGCCGGCATCGACATGGTCCTGCTCGACGCTCACACCGCGGGTTGCGTCAGTTCCTGGTTGTCCAGCGGCGGTCGGCTCGACGCGTGGCGACGCACGGCAATCGCGTCTTGCCTGGCAGAGCTCAACACCGTGCTGCCGTTGCTCACCGATCCGACGCAGGCCGCGTATTACCGTCGGCTTCGCGATCTTGCTCGCCGGATCTGCACTGAGTCGACCGCAGCGAGCGAATGTCCCTGAACCGCGCGGCCGGAATCAACCAGGCGCTCGGTCCACCGGGGCGACAGGGCATCCGGGTTCTCGGCGCCGATCATCACGCGCGGCTGCCCGCCCGGCGCTGACAGGCGGTCGACACAAACGTCGTCGACGTCCGCTCGTGCCGCAACCAGGATGTGGTCGGCGGCCCTCGTATGACCGCTGTGGTGGTGTCCCGACGGGATCACCGCCGGGACACCACCCGGCCGGCCGCGACGAGGAGCCGCCGCAACTCGCGCCGGTCGTGTTCGTCGAGCTCGGCCAGAACCCGATTCTCGGCCTCGGCCACCTCGGGGTCCAGGCGACCAAGCATCGCCACACCCTCGCGCGTCAACGTGGCAGGCAACGACCTCCCGGACGACACCGCGGCGGGTCGCGTCACCAGGCCGCGATCCTGCAGCGCGAGAACCACCTTGTTCATCGCCTGCGGCGACACCTGCGCCTCGCGGGCCAACTGGGCGTTGGACTTCGGCGACTGCGACAGCATCCGCAGGCAGAGATACTCCGGCGCCGCCAGCTCCGACGGCTCGAGCACGGTGGTGGCCACCTCGGCGCGCAACGCCGCGGTGACCCGATGCAGCAGGTAGCCGAGCGGCTCGTCCCGGAAGGTTTCCATGTCAACCATGTTGACATATATCAACCTGGTTGACACTCTGAGGTGCATGACGAGCTCATCCAGCGACGCGTTGTTCGAATCCGCCTATCGTGGCCAGGCTCCCGAGATGGGGCAGGGCTTCCGGCCGCCGTGGAGCATCGGCGAACCGCAACCCGAGATCGCCGCACTCATCGACACGGGCGCATTCCACGGCGAGGTCCTCGACGCCGGCTGCGGCGAGGGCGCAACGTCGCTCCACCTCGCCGAGCGAGGCTTCACGACGGTCGGCCTGGACCAGTCGCCGACCGCGATCGAGCTCGCGCGTGCGGAAGCCGCCCAGCGCGGCTTGACCAACGCCGGCTTCGCGATCGCCGACATCAGCACGTTCACCGGCTACGACGGCCGTTTCGGCACCATCGTCGACAGCACCTTGTTCCACTCGATGCCGGTCGAGCTGCGCCAGGGATATCAAGAATCGATCGTGCGCGCCGCGGCGCCCGGCGCATCCTATTTCGTGCTGGTGTTCGACAGCGCGACCGTGCCCTCCGGCAGGGTCAACTCGGTCTCCGCGGAGGAACTAAGGGAGGCGGTGGGCGCGTACTGGACGATCGACGAGATCCGGCCGGCCCGCATCCACGCCAACGTCCCCGAGAACTTCCCGGACTTCGCGGACTTCGCCGGCAGCGACGTCCGCAACGAGGGCAACGGCCGCAAGTCGACACCGGCCTGGCTGCTGTCGGCACACTTGTCCTGACCATGACGTCGTGCCGAGACACTGCGCCGCCCTGCCTTCGGTTCGAGACCGCCGTTGCCGGCATCGCCGTGGCGACGCACCGGCAGCCGCAGTGCCGCCCTCAAAAGGGTGCTGTCGCACCGGGGTGCGCTTGCCGACTTGCGTGCGTGGCTGTCAGTGAACTTCGGACTGCTCAAGCGGGAGCGGACGCCGGCCAGTCTCGGCCGTGGAGGGTTCGTCTGTCAGGATGCCGAAATGCCACCTCGTGCGTGTGCGGTCGACCCTGACAATCTCGCCCGCTGGTGCCGGGAGCAGCTGGGTAGCCCGCCTGCGGGGGAAACATTCAGGTCCGGGCACCTGTCCGCGGTCATCGGGCTCCGGCTTGCCGATGGCCGTGAGGTTGTAGTCAAAGTTCGCCCCGACGCACCACGGATAGCAGAATGCGTCGAGGTTCAGCGTCGCCTTTTCCAGGCCGGTTATCCCTGCCCGGAACCGCTCACCGGCGCCGCTCCCCTCGGTGGTGACATCGCCACCGCGGAGGTCTATGTCCCCGGCGGCGCCGTACTGCCGAGTGCGGACCTCGCAGCCTCCGTCTTCGCCGAGGCGTTCGCGCGGCTGATCCGGCTGGCCCCCAGTCCTGCCGAGATGTCCACGCTCGCCCCGGCACCGTCGTGGGCCGCCTGGAATCACGCCGGGGACAGCCTGTGGCCGCGGTCGGAAGACTCCGATGTCGACCTCGACCAGGTGTCCGGCGCGGAGTGGATCGACGACGCCGGGCGTCGCGCTCGCGACCGGTTGCGGGTCGGCGAGTCCGGCCCTGTGATCGGCCACTGCGACTGGCTTGCCGGCAACCTGCGCTGGAGCGACGATGCACTGCTGGTGGTGCACGACTGGGACAGCGTGACCGCGGACAGCGAAGACGTCCTGGTCGGCTTCGCCGCCGCGCTGTACTCGACAATCGACGCGGACACATTGGCCACCGTCGAGGACACGCGGCGATTCCTCGTCGCGTACGGCCGAGCGCGTGGCCGGGACCTCAGCGCCGACGAACGTCAACGCGCATGGGCGGCGGGCGTGTGGACCAGGGCCTACGACGCCAAGTTCCAGCATGCGGCCGGGCAGCCCATCACCTCACTGTCGGAGAACGAAGCCCGCGAACGTCTCCGTCGTGCCGGATGACCTGACTCGCGCACGTTCTGCCCCGGCGACCGGGACATTTCTCCAAAATGTTGGTAAAACTTTCACGTCATCGGGCCCACAGATGGTTCCCTCTGTTAGGTAACTTTCCTAACGAACAGTGGAGGGTCCTCGCCCATGTCATCCCGCAAGCGCTTCGCTGTGGTAGCCGCCGCGGCTCTGACGCTCATCGCTCCCCCGCTCGGCGTCAAGGCCGCCGACGCGGCCACGACGAACACGCCGGCCTCGGCGGACAAAACGTACACCGCCGCCGAGGTGCTGGCCGGCGTCAAGAAGAACAGCACGACCGCGAACAAGGTCAACTCCAAGCCCCACATCAACACCATGACGCGGTCCCAGAACGTCAACGTCTTCCAGGTGTCGTCCGGCGTCTACGCCTACAGCTCCTCCTTGGCCGTCGACGACGACGGCAGCGACCCCGATCCCGACCCGGACCACCAGGGCGAGACGACGTTCCAGGACAGCAACGGCAAGCAGCTGGCCGCGCACCACGTGCCGTTCTACGTGCTGGGTGACGACTGCTACGACCGCAAGAGCCCGTGCCCGCACTTCTTCTACAAGGAACACGGCATCAAGGGCCGCCAGTTCGCGCTGATGTTCTACAAGAGCAAGGTGATCGGCGCGATCTTCGGCGACACGCAGACGGGGAACGACCAGACCACTTCGGACAACGACTCCCGCGAACTGGGTGAGGCGTCGGTGAAAGCGGCCTCGTCGCTCGGCATCCCCAGCAGCGGCACCACCGGCGGCGTCGACAACGGCGTGACCGTGGTGATCTTCTCCGGCTCGTCCTGGGTCGTGAACGGCGCGAACTCCGCCCTGAACGCCAACGCCCAGGCCTTGGTCCAGAAGGCACTCGACAGCCTCGGCGCCGGCATGGGCCTCTGAGCTCCTGCGCGGAAACCGCGACCACCGCCACGGCGAACACGGTGGTGGTCGCGGTCAACCAGGCGTGAGTCCCCAAGCCTCCCAGCGTCGCGCGCAGTGCGGCGATGCGGCGGCGCAACCGCAGCCGGGTCCGCCAGGGGTGCCAGAGCATCGCCAGCAGCAGGCCGGTGGCGGCCGTCCGGTACTCCTGCGTCGCGCGGAGGAGCCGGTCCGATCCGGGGCCGAGCACGCCGCCGATGCGACGGTCGATCGTCGCCATCAGCGTGCTGTCGAGAAGGCGCTCTTGCGCACCCCCGGCGAAGTCGGCCACCCGGCGGGGCATTCCGGCGACGAGAACGGCGGTCAGCAGGTCGGCCAGCGCGTCACGCAAGGCGTGCTGAGCGTCAGTACCGTCTTCCAGCAGAGCGGTGACCCCCGGCGCCGATCCCGACGCCACCGCTGATCTCCCGCACCCTGGCCAGCTGCCGGTGGACCTCGGCGCGCAACTGGCGCCGTTCCTGGATCTTGGTGAAGTAGTTGGTCAGGGCCGCACCGACGACTCCCCCGCCGGTGGTGTAGGCCAGTTCGGCAAGACCGGGCACGGAAACGCCCCTTCCCGGGACTCAGCCACGCAGGGCGCTGCCGGCCTGCCAGGCGCTCCAGCTGATGCCCCAGTCCCCGTGGCCGTTGTTGATGGACAGCTGCGGGCCGCCCGAGTTGGTGACCTCGACGACGTCGCCGACGTTGAATGTGTCGAAGAACCACTTGGCGTTCTCGGTGTTCATGTTGAGGCAGCCGTTGGAGACGTTGGCGCTGCCCTGCACCCCGACCGTCTTCAGGTTCTCGTGCAGGTATTCACCGTCGTTGGAGATCCGGACGTTCCAGTTCTCCGGTGCGCTGTAGTAACCGGGGTCGCCCTCGCACACGCCGTAGCTGCAGGAGTCCATGATCTTGTGCTCCTCCTTCCCCAGCACGGTGTGCGTGCCGTTGAAGGTCGGCGTCGGGCCCCGCGGCGGGGTGTCGGCGGTCTTGCCCATGCTGGTCGGCGCGGTCTTCACCAGCTGACCGTTGTGGAACGCCTTGATCTGATGCGTCTTGCCGTCCGCCTTGGCGATCCAGGAGTCGTGCACCTTGTAGGTGGCCGAGACGTCTTGGCCGCCGTACACGCCGCCCCCGATCGGCATGCCGAAGGTCGTGGTCTCGAGCTTCACGGTCGAGCCGGCCTTCCAGTACTCCTGGGGCCGGAAGTGCACTTCGCGCTTGCCGACCCAGTACCAACCGCCTTCCTGGGCGGGCGAGGACGTCACCTTGAAGGACTTCTCCACCGCGGCCTTGTCGGTGATGTCGTGGTCGAACTTCAGCCCGATGATCAGGCCGACGCCGAAGTCACCCGACGCCGGCTGGAACAGCGACGCCGTGGCGACCCCGGCCGGCTTGAGCGTGTGCACTTCGCCGTGTTGCTCGGTCGCCGCACCCGCCTGGTTCACCGCGGTGGCGGCCACCTGGTACGTGGCCGCGTAGCGGAGGTGATCGTTGCTGGTCCACGTCGTCTTGTCCGGCGAGAGGTCACCCTTGACCGCGTTGCCGGTCTGCGGGTTCGTGACCGTGACCGCCTGCAGCGTGCCACCCGACGCCTTGACGACGATCGGGTCCTTCGGGCTCAGCTTGTCCCCGCCCTCGAAGGCCACCGTCGCGGCCGGTACCCCGGGCCCTGACGCCGTCCCGGTCGCCCCGGCGGCTCCGACCGCCTGTGCGGTCCCCTCGGTCTGTCCACTACAGGCAGCCAGCAGCAGGGCCACCAGGCCGAACCCGGCGATACGGATCATTCTCACGCCCCTCAAGACGTTCCACCCCCGTCCCGAGTTGCGTCACGATTCGATCACTCGAGGACCGGGCGGCTCCTAGTACTTTCGGCCGATGCCGGCACGGCGAAAACCCTCCGAAAGACGTGGACCGTTCCGGGGTTCTTGCCCCGGCGCCGGTTCCACCGCCGATCACCGCCCTAACGTGGCGGTGCTTCGTGATCTTGAACCGGACCAGAACGAGGGGAACCACCTTGCCCAACCGGACCAGATTCCTCGGCAGGACACTCGCGGCGGCGGGCACCGTGGCGGCGCTCGCGCTCGCCACCGCCGTTCCCGCGGCCGCCGCACCGTCCACCGTCGAGCAGGACGTCGCGCAGCTGTACCAGGACGTCATCGACCTCTACAACGGCCTGCCCGCGAGCGCGCTGCGCGGCGTCGACCGGCTCATCGAGTCGCCCGTCCAGAAAATCGGCCCCCGGAGCCGGGCCGCGGCAGGCCCGATCCCGGGCTGCACCGAGGGTTCGCTGCTGACGTATGCGAACAAGCTCGCGTCCCAGCTCACCCCGCTCGAGGGCCAGGCGCTCGACGCGCTGTCGGGGCTCGGCCAGCTCTACGTCCAGGGCGTCGCGTCCGACAAGACCCCGCAGGTCTTCGGCACCGACGGCCAGTACACCCCGCGCGCCACCGACACGATCGACAAGCTGCGCGGATTCTGGGACATCGAGAGCTGGAACATCCAGCTCGTCGCCTGGAAGGGCACCGATCTCGGCAGCCAGGCGAAGATGGCGCAGACCTTCGGCCTCGGTCTCGCGCCGGCGAAGGTGAAGGACGCCGCCGCGCTGGCCAGTAAGGTGCTCTACGAAGTGCCGGCCCTGCAGGGCGGCCGCAACCCGCTGCTCACCCTGAACGCGTTCTCCGCCCCGGCCGGCAGCCTCGGCGGCAAGCGCGTGGCGCTCGGCGACGGCCTGCTCGACACCGTCGACGTCCTCGGGTTCGACGACGTCTCGGTGGAGTCCGTGGTCGGTCACGAGTACGGCCACCAGGTCGACTTCGCCCACGACAACTACCCGCGCAACGAGTCCTCCGAGATGGGTCCCGACGCCTACGGCGGCTACTTCGTCGCGCACGCCAAGGGCTTCGGGTGGAACGCCCGCACCCAGCAGGAGGTCACCTACCTGGACGCCTCCATCGGTGACTGCTTCCACAGCCACGGCACCCCCGGCCAGCGCAAGGCCGCCAGCGCGTGGGGCGAGAAGCAGGCGACGAGCCAGGGCAACCCGAACCGGATCGTCCCGTCCGCCACGATGATCGAGAAGTTCCAGAAGGAATACCCGAAGCTGATGCCGCCTGCCACCGACCAGCCGGCGGCAGCTGCGGTGGCCGCGGCCCGCGGCTGAGCTCCGGCGCCCGTCGGCGGGCCGTCTCCCCGGACCGAGGGGGACGGCCCGCTTGCCGGGCGGTAGCCGACGTAGGGCTCTCCTCACCTTCTTCCGGGTGGCCTGCCGGATCGACCGTGCCGGGCGGGGCGGGCATCATCGATGCCGACCGACTGTGTCGTTGCGACGGGCGGGCAGGGAGACCCGATGGATCATCGACCGCATTACCGCACCTGGATCCGCAGCACCCGGCTCGCGGTGTTCGCCGCGTTGAGCATCGCGTGCTTGGCCGGGAGCGCGTTGGCGCCGCTTTCGCTGTGGTTCCTGCTGTTCCTGGTCCCGTTCGCGGTGTCCGGCTACATCGCGACGATCCTGGCGCTCACCATCCACCGGTTCGCTCCGCGCGGCGGCGACCTCCAGCGTCGCATCCACGACCTGATCGTCACCCGCGCCGGGCCGGCGACCTCCGGCACGGCGCTGGACGTGGGCTGCGGCAGCGGCAGCCTGGTCGTCAAGCTCGCGAGAGCGACGCCGGACAACACCGTGACCGGCGTCGACTCGTGGGGGCGGGACTGGGCGTACTCGAAGAAGCTGTGTGAAGACAACGCGCGGCTCGAGGGAGTCTCTGCCCGCACAACGTTCCTCAAGCAGAGCGGCGCCGCCCTCGAGTTCGCCGACGGCAGCTTCGACACGGTGGTCAGCTGCCTGACTTTCCACGAGATCGGCGACCTCGAGCGCAAGTCCGACGGGATGGTCGAGGCACTGCGGGTCCTGCGGCCGGGCGGCCGGTACGTCTTCCTCGACCTGTTCGGCGACCCGGCCTTCTACCCGTCGGCCGACCACGTGCGGGAGACGATCCGCGGCGCGGGAGCCTCGATCGTCGAGTTCGACAACCTCGCCGGGTCCCTGCCGCTGCCGTTCCCGCTGCGGCACCCGAAAGTGCTCGGGCACGCCATGCTGATCGTCGGCACGAAGACCGGGCCGTGACTTCCCGGCCGCCCCGCGGGGCTATCGTTCCGCCATGCTCGATCGCCTCCGGACGAACGTCCGCGCCGCCGAACTGCTGGCGAGCGTGTTCGACTTCGACATCGCCCGCCTCGACCCCGTCGAACCGGTGCGGCTGGCCTCGGGCAGCGAGCTGCGTGTGGTCGCCGGCGACGCCTCGGGCGGCACGTTCTTCGTGTGCGGGGACGGGCCCGTGCTCTACGCCGGCTCCGAAGGCTCGGCCGGGATCATCGCCTCCGACCTGGACTCGGCGATCCGCCTGATCGTCGGGGTGCCGACCTGGCAGGACGTCGTGCCGCACGCACCCGACCGCGACGCGATGCTCGCCGCCTTCGAATCCTCCGACGCGGAGATGACCGAGTACGAGCCCTTGATCGACCAGCACCGCTCCGAGGTTTCCGCGGAGCTGGAATTCGGCCAGGTCGCCGTCGAGGAACTGCTGGCGGGGCTGAGCAGGTGCCTGACGGACCTGTCGCCCGATTACCTGCTGCTCAACGAAAACGGGGACGAATACGACCCCCTGTGACCCCCGCGGTTCAGTAACGCAGTTCGGCCAGCACCCCGTAGTGGTCCGAGGGCACGTCGGCGCCGACGCCGACGATCTCCGCCCGTAACGGCTGCCCGGCGCCGCCCCGGCGCAACGACGTCGAGAAGACGTAGTCGATGCGCCGGTCACGGGGAAACACCGCCGCGGCCCACGGGTTGCCGGTGGACCAGGTGTGTCCCGGGCCGGTACCGGCGAATTCCCAGGCATCGTGCCAGCACACCCCGGTGCCGGCCGCGCGGCCGGTGAGCATCCGGATCTCGTCGCAGTCCTGCGCTGCGTTGAAATCGCCGCACACCACGGTCACCGTGCCACGACCCATTTCACGCACCCGCCGCGCGAGCTCGGTGACCTGGTCCTGCCGGACGCCGGTGTGGTGCAGTGGCCAGTCCAGCATGACGTTGACCAGCCGGATCGGGCCGCGCGGACCGTCGATGTCGACCCGGACCGCGCTGCCCTCGTGGCCGGCGGGTCCGGGCAGGACCCACGCTTCCCCGTCGCCGATCGGCCAGCGGGAGAGCACCGAGCTGCCCGACAGCACGCCCTTTTCCTTGCGGTTGCCGGAGAACCGGTGGTGGTGCAGCCCCGCCGCGGCGGCGAGCTCCCGCGCTTGATCGCGATCAGGCGCCGACCACGCTTCCTGAAGCGCCACGACGTCCGGCGCGTGCTCGGCGAGAACCGCGGCGATGCCGGCTTGCCGTTGTTCCCACGGCCCGAACCGGCCCCAGACGTTCCAGGTGAGCAGCCGGAGCCGCGAGCCGATCAGCGGACCGTACGGCCGAAGGGGATCGGCCATCATGCCCCGAGACGACGAAGTCCGGTGCGAGTCATGCCACGGACGATACCGCCGACGAGCGCGCCGGGACGCCCTGCTTCGGTGCCTGGAAGCCACCCGTCTTCCGCTCGAGCAGTTCGGCCAGCCGCAGCGGGGTGCGGTCCTCGAACATCGGGCCGATGAGCTGCACCCCGACCGGCAGGCCTTCGGGAGACCGGCCCGCGGGGACGGCGGTGGCGGGCAGGCCGGGCATGGTGGCCAGGCCGGCCCAGACGAGCTGGTCGAAGTACGGGTACTCGGCGCCGTCGATGGCGATGCGCCGTTCCATCGGGTTGGGGGTGTGGTCGTGCGGGAACGCGGGCGTCGGGGTGATCGGGCACACGACGGCGTCGAACTCGGTGAACAGCTGCCGCCAGCCGTGGCGGTGGACCTCGCGGCGGTGGTTCGCCACCATCCAGTCGCGGTGGCTGAACACCAGGGCGCGCAGCCGTGCGGCGTCGAGACTCCGGTCGTCCGCGCCCAGTCCGGCGACGCGGGCCCGCAGCTGCTCGTCCGATTCGATGGGGAAACGCGCGACGGAGCCCGAAATCAGCAACTGCATGTAGAGCGTCGCCGCTTCGGTCAGATCGGGCAGCAGCGGACTGTGCCGTGCGACGCGGGCGCCGCCGTCGGCGAGCGCGTCGGCCACCCGGTTCACGCCCGCCCGCACGGCGGACCCGGTCGGAATGAGCGGATGGTCGTCGAGGACCAGGACCCGGAACTCGCCGAGCCGCTCGTGGCGGGCGGGCGGCAGTGCCAGCCGGTGCGCCAGGCCGTGCGTCAGCGGGTCCGGTCCGGCCATGACGTCGAGCAGGAGCGCGAGGTCGCGGGCGGAGCGTGCCATCGGACCGACGACGGCGAGGTCGAGGTCGACCGGCCAGGCCGGCTCGGACGGCGGGGCCATGCCGCGGTTGGCCGCCAGCCCGAGCGTCGGCTTGTGCGCGTAGACGCCGCAGAAGTGCGCCGGGGTGCGCAGCGATCCGGCGAGGTCGGAACCGATGGACAGCGCGCCGAACCCGGACGCCAGGGCCGCCGCCGACCCGCCGGAGGAGCCGCCCGACGTGCGGCCCTGATCCCACGGGTTGGTGGTGGTGCCATAGATCTCGTTGAAGCTCTGGATGTCCTGCAGCCCCAACGGCACATTGGTCTTGCCGAGCACCACCGCGCCCGCGGCCTTGAGCCGCGACACCTGGACCGCGTCCTCGGCCGGCCTGAAGTTCCGGTGCGGTGGCATGCCCCAGGTCGTGGGCAGCCCGGCGATGTCGTAGGACTCCTTGACCGTCACCGGAACGCCGAGCAGCGGCCGGTCTTCACCGCGTGCGCGTGCTTGGTCGGCCCCGTGGGCGGCGGCCCGCGCCCGGTCGAAGTCCGGCACGCAGATCGCGTTGGTCACCTCGTCGTCGCGCTCGATCCGGGCGATCGCCTCGTCGGTCAGTTCCCCCGATGTCACCGCACCGGCACGCATCGCGGCAATGAGTTCTTCGGCGGTGTGCAAGCTCCATTCCATGAATCCGAAGATAACGACCTGCCGTGGAAGCCATAAAATCCCGCTTCGCGCAACAGGTCACAGCGCCGAAACTGACGTGACCTAGCCAATTCATCGTCCGCTCGGCTGGGGATGCTCCGGGGAAGCAGTATTGTCGTAGTGGATCATCGCGGTACGGGTAGCCACCACGTAACCCCAAGTAACCAAACCGATCACGACCGCAGCGATGGCGAGAGTGATCCATATCGCCGGCCGGCCCCTGTCCACGCCGAACGCGATGAGCACCGCGATGCCGCCGGTGGCAAGCACGAAGACGAACAGCGACAACAGCGCCCAGAGCAACGCGACCGGCCAGGCCGCGCCGAAGCCGGCGGGATGGCCGCGGACAGCCAACTGGAACGCCCCCAGCCCCCACAGGCAACACAGGACGAGTGCGACGAACGTGAACCCGGTCCCGACCATGATGCGCATCCACACTCGCCGCACCGACATGGTTCTCTGTCTAGCCGAGGCACCATACGATCACGTCCGGACTCCGCGTTCGTGATCGATCCGTGACGGGCCCCATGTCCATCTGCGGCATCGTCGGCACAGGCGGAATATTCACCGCACAGGCCATGAAATGCCGCATCGGGCAACAGGGCGGATACCTCAATTCCCGCCGGGGCGGATGAGCATCATCGCCCAGCGAACGTCCTCGCTCTCGGCCTGCGTCCGCAGGCGCGAAACGGTATCCGAATGCTCCTCGCCGAGCCGGCCACCGCCGGCGATGCAGCACCGGACGACGGACCGCACCTCGTCGTTCGCGAAGCCCGGCGGAAGGTCGCGCTCCCAGAGCTTCAGCGCGTGCACGGCCGCGCGGCGCGACACGTCCGGCGCCGCCGCGTACCAGTGGCCGCCCATCCTGCCCCGCGGCGGTGGATCGCCGGGTGCCGGCACACGCCGGCCGAGCCGCTTCTGCTTCACGCGCTCACTCGTGTACGCGGCAGCCTCCGCGCGCCACACCGCACGACTGGCCTCCAGCTCTTCCAGCGCACGCAGCAGAGCCCGCTCGTGCCGCTGGTACGGCCCGGCCAGCTCGGCGAGAAAGCTCAGCGTGGCCCGGTGACCGATCGGGTGATACAGGCTCACGCACGAGCACAGCGCCGCGACCCGCCGGCCGTACGCCAGGCGCCCGTCACGCACCCTGCGCGCCCGCTCCCCGAACCCCATGCGCCGACACTACCGCCGGGTGCCCGGCTCCTCATTCCGGCGCGAACCCGGCGTCGACCCGGCCGAACAGCTGCTGGGCGACGGTCTTGCACACTTCGGCCCCGTACCGGTGCCCGTCGCCCTGGTCCGGGTAGTGCGCCAGCACCGCGAGCACCCAGTGGTCCCAGATCGCCAGGCAGTTCACCGTCCACCAGCTCCCGTGGCGGGTCCAGCCGTTCTTGACCGCCGGGTGGCGGCCCGCCAGCGCCGGGGCCTCCAGGATGCCGAACGCGTCGGTGGGCGCGACCGACCGCATGAGGTCGAGCAGCTTGCTCCGCCACTGTGGGCTCAAGCCCGGTCCGCGGGCCACGCACTGGCCGAGCAGGCTCGCGTCGGCCGCGGACATCGTCGTCTTGGACCACCAGTGCGGGTGGATCAGCGTGTCCCGCAGCCCGCAGGTCCGGATCATCCGCGTGATCGACGCGTCCTCGCCGAGCCGGAGGTACAGCGTCTGGGCGGCGCGGTCGTCGCTGACCCGGATCATCCGGGTCACCCGGGCCTCGTCGTCGGCCGGAATCCGCGACTCGCGTGCGGCGAGGTAGTCCACCGCGAGCCAGATCTTGATCATGGATTCGGCCGTGTTGCGCAGAGTTCCGCCGCCGACCACGGCACCGGTGTCGAGCTCGCGCAACGCCCAGGACCATTCGCCCTGGACGTCGACCGCCACTTCGGCCGGGCGCGTGCCCAGGGACTGCGGAGACGTGCTCGACGACGGTTGCGCGTACGAAACCGGCTGCGGCGCCGCCGCGGTCACCTTCACGGGCCGGGTGCAGACCACCACGGCGAGTGCCCCGAGGATGGCGCCGACCAGGACGACGACCACGCAGATACGCATCGCCGGCTCATCGGTTCAGCTGAACGGAATCCAGCACCGTCAACGCGGCCCGTTCGTTGGCGGGTGAACTGGTGATTTCGATGGTGTAGGCGCCGAGCCGGCGGTGCTGGTGCACGGGCAGCGGGTCCTCCGGGAAAGGGCTGTCCGCGAAGTGGCTCGTCAGCGACACGGTCAGCGAGAAGCATCGGCTGTCGAGCGGGGCCTTCCCCAGCACGGCGCCGGGGCAGAGCACCAGGGTGTTGGTCTCCGGCTCGCTGGTGAACGCACCGACTTCTTGTCCGCCGGGGATCTGCAGCGACTTGAGCGGCGACGCGACCACCGGCGGCGTGGTGCCGATCTTCGCCAGCAGGGCGAGCATTTCCGAGGCCGTCACCGGCTTCGCGGTCCGCGCCCAGATCCATCGGCCCGGTCCGTCCTGCCACATGACCGACTTCGGGTTCGAGAGCTGACCGGCGGCCGTGGGCTTCGCGGCCAGTGCGCTGTGGGGCGCGGCGCCGTCCCGGACGTCGATCTCGAACCCGTACTGGTGGCCCTGCGCGTAGTGCAGTGCGGCGAAGCCCGGCCGGGTGGACCACATCATCAAGTCCCAGGAGCTGTCCTCGAGGCTGATCGCCGGCGCGGCCGGGAGCACGGAGGCCGACGGCGCGGCGGACGCGGGACTCGCCGACGTGGCCGGTGGCACCACCTCGGTACCGCGGTTCAGGACACCGATGGCCCCCGCGGCGAGGGCGGCCACGGTGAGCGTCACCGCCGCGACGCTCGTCGTGCGGCGCCGCCGGATCCGGCGGGTGGCGCCGGCGAGCACCTCCTCGGGATCGGGCGCCAGGGACTCCTGGGCACGCAGGGCGCGGCGCAGTTCGTCGAGATCGGTCATCACACACTCTCCTTGCCTTCGTTGAGCTCGACCCGCAGTGCGCTCAGGCCGCGCGAGATGTGGCTGCGCACCGTGCCGGGCGCGCAGCCGAGCACCGCGGCGATGTCGGCGTCGTCGCGGTCCTCGTAGAACCGCAGCACGATCGACGCTCGCTGGGCGCGGCTCAGCCGGGCGAGCGGGCCGGCGAGCTGGTCGGCGTCGGTGATCCGCCACGCCGGATCGGGCGCGACCGGCTCGCGGAACCGGGTGACGTCGGCGGTGGGGCGCACGGATCGCTGGTACCAGCGGCGACGCCAGCCGAGGTAGCCGTTGACGACCATCTTCCGCATGTACAGGTCGGGCCGGTCCACCACCGCGATCCGCCGCCAGCCCTGGTGCGCGCGCACGAGCGCGTCCTGCACGACGTCCTGGGCCAGCTCACGGTCACCGGTCAGCACGGCGGCGAACCGCACCAGGCCCGGCAGTTGCTCACGGGAGAACTCTTCGAACTGCACACCTCTAAAGATGCCGCTGCCCGGGCGGCTTGTTGCAGTTGCGCCGGACTTTGTCCGGAAGGCCGTGAGCGCAGGCGGAGTCAGCCCGCCGAACAGTCCGCGCCGGCACGGCGTGGTCTCGGGATCCACCGCCACAGCGCCCCGGCCGCCGCGAACCCGACCAGGCCGCTCGCCACGATCCCCGCGCCGAGGCCGGCCAGCGCCGTCACCGCCGCCAGGACCAGCGGTCCCACCCCGGTGCCGATGTCCGCCAGCTCGTTCCAGATCCCGATGTGCGTCGGCCGTCCCACCTTCGGGGACACGTCGGCGCCGAGCGTCATCACGATGCCCGAGCCGATGCCGTTGCCGAAGCCCATCACCATGGCCGCCACCGTCAGCAGCGTCGCACCGCCGGCGAGCGGCATCACCAGGAAGGACACGCCCAGCACGAGCGTCGCCGGCACGGCCACCCAGCGCCGGCCGTAGCGGTCCATCACCTTTCCGGCCGGGTAGAACGTCAGCGCGTCGACCGCCCCGGCGACGCCGTAGATGATCGAACTCGTCGTCGGCGACAGGCCGATGTGCGCCGCCCACAGTGGCACCACCGTCTGGCGGGTCTGCCGGATCGCCGACAGCAGCAGGATTCCGACGCCCAGGGTCGCGTACACCCGCCACTGCTGCCTGAGCATCCCCCGCGTCGTGACCGCGGACGCGGCCGCCCGGTCGTCCGCGGTGACCTCCAGGTCGGGCACCCGCAGCACCAGGGCACCCGCGGCGAAGATCGCGACCGGGCTCACGTAGTACGCGCCGGGCAGCCCGGCGAACCGCATCGCCGCGGCGCCGGCGAACGGCCCGAGGAACACGCCGATGCGCATGCTGCCGCCCAGCGTCGACAGCGCCCGGGCCCGCATGTGCTCCGGGACGATCTCGGTCAGGTACGTCTGGCGGGCCAGGCCGTAGACCGCGCTCGCCGCGCCGATCAGCGCGACCCCGCAGCCGTAGAGCACCAGCGACCACGGTCCGTGCCCCAGGTCGACCAGGCAGATCAGCAGGCCCGCGACCATGACGGCCGCCGCCACGAGCATCGACCGGCGCTCACCGAACCGCGTCGCGAGCACGCCCGCCGGGATGTTCGCGGCCAGCGACCCGACCCCGAGCAACGCGGCGATCAGCGCGGCCGTCGAGGTGCTCGCCCCGCGGTCGATCGCGCTCAGCGCGATGACCGGCAGCACGGCGCCCTCGGACACCCCGAACAGGGCGGCCGGCCCGTACGCCGCCGCGGCGACCGAACGCAAGCGGAACTCTTCGACCATGTCCGTGCATCATGCGTGACGGAAACGGCCGGTCCGGCACGGGACCGGCGCGAAGTGATCTTCGTCGCTCGGACTCGCCGCTTACCAGGGCATTTCGGTCAGCAGCTCCAGTGCATCCGCAGGGAGGCGAGGTCGTCCCACAGGCCGGCGTCGAAGTTCGCCCGGGCGCGGAACCGGTGGGGTCGCACGCTGCCCGGCGTGGTCACGAACTTGCGCCAGTCGCCCTCGACCGGGTGCTCGGTGGCCAGCGAGCCCAGGATGGTCCCGTGCGCGTCGAGCAGGTCGACGTGCCAGATCACCCAGGTGCGCCCCGGCTCGCCGGCCACGGTGCCGTCGAAGGTGGCGGTCCCATCGGGGAAGAGCGTCCACCGGGCGCCCGCGAGCATCGTGCAGCTCCCCCTCACGAGCGGCCCCCAGGTGAACGCCCACGACGTCCCACCGGAGAGCCGCTCCGCCGCGGCGTTCGCCGTCGCCACGATGACCGACGGGTCCATGTCACGCGCCTTTCGTCGAACTCGTCCTGGCGATGGACGGAGACTCCGGCGGCGGTCCTGATACGCGTCAGCGGCCGGGTGTCGCGGGCAGCGCGAGCGACAGGGCCAAGGTGTCGTCGAGGAACATCAGCCCGCGGTCCCCGAAACTCCGGAAAGCCTTTTCCACGGCCGAAACGGGCACGGTGAGGCCGAGTTCGCGGTGCACGGCCCTGGCGGTGCGCGGCCGGTCCACACAGGCCAGGTAGACGTCGGCGAGCGTGTCGTGGAAGGTGTAGGTGCCGTGGGTCTCGGAGTGCCGGCCGTCGTAGATCTGCAGGAAACCGGGGGCGCAGCGGTAGACCAGCACGGGCGGCTGCTTCGCCTCCCAGGCGGCGGACCACGCCGACACCGCGTCCTTCAGAGGTGCGTAGACCTCGGGCGGCAGCTCGTCTTCCGGGGCGTAGTCGAAGAAGTAGGCGACCCGGTCGATGTCCACAGTGGACGGGTAGACGTGGCGGTAGCTCGCCTCGGGCTCGCGCGCCCGCAGGGGGAACCGCGCGGGCTGGGTGAACAGCGGGCTGAACCGCTCCAGCCACAGCCGGTCCGCGCCGGCCGGCGGCTGGAGGTGGACCAGGTGCGGGACGGCCGCCGCCTGCGCGGCGTACTCCTCGGCCGGCTCGCCCGGGAATCCCCACAGGATGTTCCAGCCGACGCCGATGCCGTAGTACCGGGCCCAGCGCAGGAGGTTGACGTTCTGGGCGGCGCGGACGCCCTTGTCCATCAGCCGCAGCACGGCGGAGCTCAGCGACTCCAGGCCCGGCTGCAGCTGCGTGACGCCGGCCTCGGCGAGGAGCTTCAGTTGCGCGCGAGTCAGGTTCGCCTTGACCTCGTAGAAGATCTGGTAGTCCCGGCGCGCGTCGGTGAGCGCCGGCAGCAGGTCCTTGAGGTAGCCCGGTTCGAGGATGTTGTCGACGGCGTCGAACCGGAAGGTGCGGTGGCGGCGTGCCTGCTCGTCCAGCTCGCCGAGTACGCGGGCCGGCGACTTGGCGCGGAAGCGCATGGTGGTGCCGTTGAGCCCGCAGAAGGTGCAGTGGTGCTTGGCGCCCCACCAGCACCCCCGGGCCGACTCGAACGGGAGCGCGACGTGCTCGGTCGGCAGCCCGAGCCGCGTCGCGCGTTCGAAGTACTCGCCGTAGTCCGGCACGGGCAGCTCGTCGAGCCGCTCGTGCGGCGGCTCGGCCCGAGTGGCGACGACGTCGTCACCACTCCGCCGGGCGACGCCGGGGATCGCGCCCGGATCCGTGCCGTTCGCGAGCGCTTCGAGCAGGCGGGGGAAGGCGACGTCGCCCTCGCCGAGCACGGCGAAGTCGATGCACCCGACCGACCGGACCAGTTCCAGGCCCATCTCCCCCTCGAAGTTGGCCCCGCCGAACACGGTGACGACATTCGGATCGCGCTCCTTGAGCCGCCGGGCGAGCGCGAAGGACGCCGTGTTCTGCTGGAACGTCGAGCTGAAGCAGACGACCGGGACGCCCGCCAGCTCCTCGGCGATGGCGTCGAGGTAGGCGGGGACGTCCTGCCGCCGGATCGTGAGCAGGCGATCCGGACCGTCCAGGTAGGACAGTTCGTCGCCGATTTCGTCGAGCAGCTTCCCGTCGTGGTCCGGCGCGGCGTCGCCGAAGGCCTCGACGGAGAACAGCCAGTCCCCGATCTGCCGGCCCCGGTGGTCGGCGAGCCGCCGGTAGTGGTCGAGCCCGATCCGGACCGCGAAGTCGAGGTTGGCGTGCAGGGTGCGCACGGGGAAACCGTGCTGCTGCGCGATGGCCTTGAGCAGCCCGAGCTGAATGGACGGCCGATCGGCTTCGAGGAACGGCATGGAAACGAGCACCACCGGCGGCGCGGTCACGGGATGGAGGTGTGCCTGATGATGCGCGGGATGGCGACGGACGATCCAGCACCGATGGCGGGGTGGTAACCGATGAGCGTGCCGGTCTGGTGCAAGCTGAAGCAGCCGGCGAAGCCGGCATCGAGAGAGTCCTCGTGCTCGGTGGCGTTCCACGCGAGCCTCAGGATCGCCTCCAGCAGTTTGAGCTGGTCCGGTGTGAGTGTGGTCTTGAACTGGTCGAGCTTCTCGTGGAAATCGGCGAGTTCTTCCGGTGAGAGTTCGGGTTCGGACATGGGAATCCTCCTCGTTCTTCGGCGGTCAACTGTGGGTTTCCGTGAGTCTCTCTCGCACTGCGTCGGCTTCGGGGTGGGCGAGGCCCGCGAGGATGTCGTGGGCCCGCTGCCAGCCGGACCGGGCCGACGTGAGGTCGCCGAGGTCGCGGTGCAGGTTCGCGAGTTCGATGATCAGCCGGGCCTCGGTCACCAGATATCCGTTGCCGTGCAACAGGTACACCGCCTTCTCGTAGCAGGTGATCGCCTGGTCGTGGTCACCGAGCTGCTTGTGGGCGTGGCCGAGGCTGTGCCAGCTCTGCGCCGCGCCCATGCGGTCGCCGAGCTGTGTCTGCAGGTCGATCGCCTGACGGCAGTAGCCGATGGCCACCGAGTGTTCGCCAAGCAGCGTGCGGAACCAGCCGACCGCGTTCAGCGACGCCGCTTGCCCGGTCAGGTGTTCCGCCGCGCGGAACAGGTCCAGCGCTTGCTCGGCGTGGGCCAGCGCCTCCGCGACGGTCCCTTGCCGGTCGAGCATCCACGCGAACTGCCGGTGCACATAGGCGCGACCGACCACATCCTCGACCGCCGTGTACAGCTTCGCTGCCGCCTGGAAGTCGGCCCCCGCCTCGTCGTACCGGCCGAACCACACGTGAGTGCCACCGAGGTGCAGGTGCGCGAACGCCTGCTTCCGCTCATCACCCAGCCGCCGTGCCGCATTCAGCGCCGCGCTCAGGACATCGCTCTCGTCGTGCCAATGGCCGCGCATCGTCAAGAATCTGCGCAATGCCCAGGCCAGCTCCCACACCCGCGCATCGAACTCCGCGCCGACCGCAACCGCCTGGAGCAGCACCCGGTGCTCGGTCTCGAACCACGCCAAAGCCCGCCCGCGGTCGACGATCCGTTCGGCCTCCGCCCCCGCCGGCAACGGGGTCAGCGCGGGCGGCACCTCGAGGCGAGGATCGAGGAACCCGTCGGCGTGGTAAGCCGTGTGGCTGTAGTGGCCGAGCATGCGGTGGACCGCCGTTTCCCGGTCGGCGGGAGAGTCCGCCTCGTGCACCAGCTCGTCGGCGTACGCGCGCAGGAGGTCGTGCATCGTGTAGCGGCCGGGGGCGTGCTCGGCGACCAGGTGCGCGTTCGCGAGCTCGGACAGCAGCGGCCGCACCCGGGTGGTGGGCAGGCCCGCGAGGCTCGCCGCCGCGCGGGTGCCGATGTCCGGACCCAGGTGGAGCCCCAGGAGCCGGAACAGGCGGGCGGCCGCGGGGTCCAGCAGCAGGTACGACCAGGAGAACACCGCGCGGGGGTCGGTCGCCACATCGGCACCGGCGAACTCGTCGAGGCTGCCGCGCGCGTCCCGCAGCTGCTCGGCCAGCGCCGCCAGGCTGAACGCCGGGTACGTCGCCGCGCGGGCCGCCACCACGGCCAGGGCCAGCGGGAGGTGCGCGCACAACCCGATGATCTCCTCGGCCGCGGCGGGGTCGGCCGCGATCCGGCCGGTGCCGATCCGGCGGCGCAGCACCGCGTGCGCCTCGGCGTCGTCGAGGAGGTCGACGACCAGCGGGTGCGCTCCCTCGGTGACCAGTCCGGCCAGCTGGTCGCGGCTGGTCACGACGACCACGCACGCCCGCGCGCCGGGCAGCAGGGGCCGCACCTGCCCGGCGTCGCGGGCGTTGTCCAGCACGATCAGGACCCGCCGGTTCGCCAGCAGCGTCCGGTACAGGCCGACCTGCGCGTCCAAGGTGGTCGGGATCCGTTCGCCCGGCACTTCGAGCGCTTCGAGGAACCCGCGCACCGCCGCGGCCGGCGTCATCGGCGACCCGGTCGGGTCGAACCCGCGCAGGTTGACGTACAGCTGCCCGCCGGGGAAGCCGCGGGCGACCGAGTGTGCCCAGTGGACGGCCAGCGTCGTCTTGCCGACCCCGGCGGTCCCCGAGAGGACGACGACCCGCGCGGCCGGCGACGGCCCGCCGGTCACCTCGCCGAGCCGGCGCAAGGCGTTCTCGCGGCCCGCGAACCCCGGGGTGTCCGGCGGCAGCTGGGCCGGCGACGACGACGGCGGTGCCGGCGGAGCCGCCGTCGGCAGCTCGCCCCGCAGGATCGCCTCGTGCAGCGCGCGCAGTTCGGGGCCCGGGTCGGTGCCGAGCGCGTCGGCGAGCCGGTGCCGCACGACGGCGTAGCGTTCGACGGCTTCGGCGTCGCGCCCCGCGGCGTGCAGGGCGCGCATGAGCAGGACTTCGAGGGGCTCCACGAGCGGGTACTCCGCGGCGAGGTCGGACATCGCGGCGAGCACCGCGTCGGTCCGGCCGAGCCGCAGTTCGAGCTCGCCCCAGTGCACGGCCGCGTCGAGCCGGCGCCGGTGCCAGGCCGCGCGAACACCGTCGGCCCAGTCCCCTGGCATGCCGGCCAGCGGCGCACCCCGCCAGCTGAGCAGTGCCTCGCGCAACGCGGCGGCCCGTTCGTCGTCGGTTTCGCCGGCGTCATTTCCGCGCTCGACCAAACGTGCGAACCTATTCAGGTCAACCGCGCCGGAATCGATTTCCAGCACGTATCCCGCGTTGCGCCGGGTTATGCCGGTCTTTGTGCCGGTCAGCTCGGTGGCTTCGGCGAGCACCTGCCGAATTCGGCTCAGGTGGGAATACACCACATTGCGCGCTTCACCCGGTGGATCGTCACCCCAGACGCGGTCGATGAGCGTCTCCATCGAGACCGGGCGCCCGGCGTCGACCGCGAGCGCGGCCAGGACGGCTTGCTGCCGCGGCGTCCCGACGTCCAGCGGCTTTCCCGCGACGCGTAGCTGCACCTCCCCGAACAGCAGGAACTCCATGCGGCGGACTCCCCGCGTTCGACGCGCCACGACCGGCCACGTCGATGCTGCTCGCCCCGCAAGGTCTCTGCAAGGTCGGCGAGCAGGGCGTGGCGAAATCGTGTTCCCGGGAACATCCCAGTCCGAGGAGGGGCCATGCACGAGTCGCCGGTGCCATTGCTGGAAAATGCCGCTCGAGGTGCCGAATGGGCTTGGCGGGATATCGTCGACCGATATTCTTCGCTGGTCCTGTCGGTGTGCGCGCAGTACCGGCTCGGCAATGCCGACGCCCAGGACGTCAGCGGCGCGGTGTGGCTGCGGCTGGTCGCGAACCTGACGCACATCCGCGAACCGGAGGCGCTGCCCGGCTGGCTGCGCACCACCACCCGGCACGAGTGCCTGCGGCTGCTGCGTCACCAGAACCGGCAGGTCCCGACCGACGACCCGCTGCTCGGCGAGCTGACCGAGCCCGCGTTCGACGCCGGGCTGGTCGGGGCCGAACGCCGCGCCGCCGCCCGCCGCGCGTGCGCCCGGCTGCCGGTGCGCGACCGGGAGCTGCTCGCGCTGCTGTTCTGCGACCCGCCCAAGTCCTACCGGGAGATCAGCGCGACGCTCGGCATCCCGGTCGGCTCGATCGGCCCGTCGCGGGCGCGGTGCCTGGCCCGGGTGCGGCGCATGCCGGCGATCGCGGCGCTGCTCGCCGGCGAACCGTGCGACTCGGGTGGTCATGCTTTCCGGAGCGGCCGGGGAGCCGCTTGATACGCCGGGTTCACGGGCGCTGGTTCTGGAACTGGAACTGGACGCGCACCGAGCCGTCGAGCGGGACGACGACCGTCGCGCTGCCCGCCGACCACCGGTCGGCCACCAGGAACATCCGGTCCTTGCCGTGGATCAGCAGGCGCAGGTTCCGGTAGCGGTAGTGGAAGGTCTGCCCGTCGGAGACCGGCAGCTTGGTCTCCTGGACGCCGGGGCTGCGGAGGAACAGGCTTTCCTTGGTGTCGAGGATGACGCTGGGCAGCTTGTCCAGGCGGCTCGCCTCGTACATCGCGAGCCCGCGGCCGGACCACTGCGCCACGGTCGCCGTCAGCCAGAACGCGCTGACGGCGATCACGACGTACCCGAGGGCCGTCGAGACCCGGCGAAGCGGCGTCGGGTCCGGGTCCGGCGGCTCCCGGGTGAGCCGCCGGACGAACGAGCCGTACCGGAACAGCGTGCTGCCGGCGGCGATCAGCAGTGGAGTGACGAGCCCGTACAGCCGCCAGTCGCGCAGGAAGGGGTACCCGGCCAGCAGCAGGAGCCCAGCGGACAGCGCGGCCAGGCCCGTCACCTGGCCGGCGCGGCCCAGCCGGGTCGCCGCCCGGGTCCGCCGGCGGACGGCGGCGTGCACCACGACCGCGCCGGCACCCGCCGCGGCGAACACCAGCAGCGGCGTGAGCAGCGGCTGCGGGCTGCGCATGATGTAGTCCTGCGTCCCCAGCCCGACCGTGTCGACGTCGACGCCGAAGTACTCGTACTGCGAGCGCGCGGAGACGTACCCGAAGTAGAACAGCAGCGTGCTGAGCAGGGTCAGCGGCGGGATGACGGACTTGCCCGCCTCGACGAACCGCTCGAAGCGGCCGGGCTCCGGCTCGGGCACCGGTGTCACCCGGTCGTGGTGGTGGTTTCGGGTGCGGTGGTCTCGGACGTCGACGGTTCGGTGGTCCCTTCCGGCTGGGTCAAGTCGATCCAGCCCGGGTTCACCCGATCCCGCAGGTCCCGGCACGCGCTCGCCGACGCGCACTCGGGCTTCCCCTCGACGAACAGGCGGGTTTTGCCGCCGGTCCCGAGTGCTCTCACCGCGATCGAGCACGTGTCGCCCTTCGCGTGGAAGGTGAATCCCGCGCAGGCGGCGTCTCCGCCGCACCCGCCGCCGACGATGCCGAAGACACCCGGATGCTCGAGCCGGATCCCGGTGACCTTCACACCCGGGCCGGGCGAGAGGTCGTTCTGCAGCCAGCCGGCGGAGGCGCACTGGCTTTCGGCGTCCGTGTCGTCGACACCGCCGCCGATCGGCAGCTGCGGGATCGAGATGGCGACGCCGTCGTCACCGGATCTCGGGGCCTCCGGGCCGGTGGGCTCCATGCTCGGGGCCGACGTCGGCGGCGGTGCCTCCGCAGTGCTGGAACTCGGGGCGCCGGGACCGGCGGGGTCCGAGCAGCCGACGGCGAGCACGGCGACCAAGGCGAGACTGCCGGTGCGGAACAGGTTCATCGCGGTACCTCCTCGGCGTTCGGAGCCGCGAGGACGCGCGGTGATACTCCGGACGCGCGATTGCCTGCTCGCACGTTGGTGCCTCTGCCTTGCCCCACCCACCTCGGGAGATGCTCGTCGATGTCACAGTTTTCGCTACTTGGTGCTCTAAGTGGCGTGTGAGCCCACCCCGCCAAGGAAGGTGAGCAGTCGTCGTGATTTCTGTGTTGATGTTCGCAGCGACCATTGTCGCAAGTACAACGGTTGCGACGGCCAAAATTTGCATGAAAGGGCACATTAGATGCTCTCGTAGCCGGCAAACGGCGGTTCGAGACTTTACCCATGGCGCACCGCCCGGCAGTACGCTGACTACGTTCGAAAATGGAATCCGAACGTGGATCACCATCGGGGAAGCGAGCAGGGAGCCGAGTACCCATGGCCGACGATGACCGACCCAGAACCGAAGCTTCTGACCGGACGCGTAGACAACAGCTGACCCCGCCGTCGCTGGAACGACAGCCTCTCACTGCTCGGAATCGGGCAGCTCGTCTACGCGCTGACTACTCGCGGTTCTATCGCGACGAAGCAGCACATCTCGCGGGATTCCTGATCATGGCTTTCGGAGCATCTGCCGAAGATGCCTGGGACGCGACACAAACTGCGTTCACGAGCGCCTGGGTCAAATGGGCTACGCTGTCTGACTCACGAAAAGCGAGGAAGGCCTGGCTTCGAACGACTGCCTCACGAGCGTACTGGCGCCTGAGTCCTGACCGCGCACACCTGTCGAACGATGAGCTTCCGGACCATCCAGACACCAGCTTGGTTCCTGAAGAGGTCATGGCCCTCGCGGACGGCACCGCCCACGCCCGAGTCATGCTGGACGCCCTACCTCAGACCCAGCGACTACATCTGACTTGGCATCTGGACGGATATACCAATGCGGAGATCGCCACCCAGACAGGCAAGAACGAAGCCGCAGTCCGCAAGAACATCTCACGCGCGCTGACCACGCTCAACCTCAAGTTCAAGGCGGTGTCCCATGACCAATGATCTGCACCGGGAAGACGACCCGATGCCCGATGCCGCCGAGATCACCGCCGTCTACGCCGCCTTGAACAGTACCTTCGATGCACTGGTCACCAGCCTCGATCAGGTGCTACCTGTAGAACAGGCCATTTCGGCCACGATCGGTCCCGACTCTCGCCTCCCCAAGACTCCACCTCAGGGCCGCAAGGCGCGGCGATTCCACAGGACGCGGCGATGGGTCCGGCGGCCGACCACACGATAAAGTCGTGGAGAACTCGCAAGGCAATCACTGTCGAGTCCAGATAGCCGCGAGTGTTCTCCACGCGCAGGCCTGGCGTTCACCCTTCTTGTCTAGTGCAAGTCTCCGCTTACCGTCTTGGTGACAGCTGGGACTTGGCGCCAGCACTCACTCGCGTTGCCCGTCGCGCGGTGGTGAACCAGACGGCCAGAGCGCAGAAAGCCAGCGCCGCACCCAGGACGGTCGAGCCCGGCCAGCCCGCCGCGGCGAACGACCTCGTGGTCGCCGCGGCGCCGGCCGCCGAGCCCAGCGAGTAGAACACCATGTACGCGCCGATCGTGGTGCTGGTGCGTTCGGGGAACGCCGTCGTCAGGGCGTGCTGGTTGCCCACGTGCACGACCTGGACCGCGAAGTCGAGCACCACCACGCCGGCGGCGAGCGGCACCAGGGACCAGCCGAGCCCGCCGATCGCGAGCCACGAGCCGACGAGCAGGACCAGCGCGATGCCCGTGACGCGCCCCGCGTGTCCGGCGTCGCCCCAGCGGCCGGCCCGGGCCGCCCCCAAGGCTCCCGCGAGGCCGGCGATGCCGAACAGCCCGATCTGCGTCTCGCTCAGGTGCCACGGCTCGCCGGCCAGCGGGAGCGCCAGGCCGCTCCACAGCGTGCTGAAGGAGGCGAACAGGAAGAACGCGATCAGTCCGCGGCCGAGGAACAGCAGCCGGGTGAACAGCCCGAAGAAGGAGCGGAGGATCCGCGCGTAGGGCTCGGCGCCGGTCCGGACGTCGGGCGGCAGCGCGACGAGACACAGCACGCAGAGAATCGACGCGAGCGCAGCCAGGGCGAAGTAGCCGCCGCGCCAGCCCCACAGGTCCGACAGCGCTCCCGTGACCACCCGGGCGCCGAGGATGCCGGCCACCACGCCGGACGTCACCACGCCGATGTTCCGCCCTCGCTCGGCCGGCGGCGACAGCGACGCCGTGTACGCGACCGTCGTCTGCACCACCACCGCGAACAGTCCCGCGACCGCGAGGCCGCCGAACGCCACCCCGGCGCTGGGTGCGGCCGCGGTGACCGCCGGGCCGGCCGCCACCAGGCCCAGGTGCCCGGCGATCAGGCGCCGCCGGTCGAGGCGGTCGCCCAGCGGGACCAGCAGCACCAGCCCGATCAGGTAGCCGAGCTGGCCCACGGCCACGAACCAGCCGACGGAGTCGCGGGGCACGCCCAGGTCGTCGCCCATCGGGCCGAGGACCGGCTGCCCGGCGTAGACCCCGGCGACCGCGACCCCGCACACGACCGCCGGCAGCAGTCTCGTCCCGCGTCCCACCACACCTCCCGATTGGTTGCGATTTGCAACTCTTCGGAGCGTAGGGCAGAATGGTTTCATAACGCAACTCATCGGAGGTGACGCGATGTGGACGGACCCGAGCTGCCCGGTCGCGCGGACCGTGGACCTGATCGGCGATCGGTGGAGCCTGCTGATCGTCCGGGACGCGATGGACGGCGCCCGCTCGTTCACCGACTTCCAGCAGCGCACGGGCATCGCCCGCAACATCCTCGCCGACCGGCTCCGCAAACTGGTCGCCCACGACGTGATCGAGCAGGTCGAGGCGCCGTCGGGCAAACGCCGGCAGTACGCGCTCACCGCGGCCGGCCAGGACCTCTTCGCCGTGATCGTCACGCTGCGGCAGTGGGGTGAGCGGCACGCCTTCGAAGCCGGCGAGCCGCATTCGGTCCTGGTCGACGAGCACGGCGCCGTCGTCCCGCCCGTCGTTCCCACCGCCCCGGACGGATCCTCGCTGACGAGCGGCACGACCGTCGTGCGGAAGTGAGTCAGGCCAAGGGAAAGCGCTTGCCCAGCCACTCGGCGATCTCGGCGGCGGCCAGCTCGTTGCCGGTCGGCTCGCCGTCGGCGATGGCGCCGCCGAAGTGGAGGCCGCGGACCGTCGCCGTCGTCAGGTCCGTGGCGCCGAGGGCGTCGATCATGCGCCGGGAGTCCGCCGGGAACGCCGCCTGGTCACCGGTCAGCTCGACGAACAACGCCGGGACCGTGACGCCCGGCGCGCACCGGACGAAGTCGGCGTTCGAGCTCAGGCCGGACCACGTCGACAGCCACGCTTCGGGCGTCGCGAGCCGGCCGAAGCCGACCAGGCCGTAGTCGATGAGGTCGGGGCGCTTGCCGAACAACGAGCCGTACGGGCGCTCGCTGGGGTCCAGCGTCAGGTCGACCGTGCGCGGGTCGGCGTCGGTGCGGAACACCGTGATGACCCGCGGCGCCAGCGAACGACGGCGATCTTCGGCCCGGCCGCCGGCCTTGAACGCCTTGCGCGCGGCCGCGGTATCGGCCAGGTGCGCGCGGGCCACCGCGTCGATGCGGGCGACGCGGTCGCGTTGCGCCGCCCGGTAGCGGTCCAGGAATTCCGTGGTATAGCAAGAACTCCCGGGCGGCTCGGCGAAGCCGTTGGCCGGGGAGAACGGGTCTAGCTCGGCGACCACCGACATCGGGTCCGTCTCGTCGGCGACCGACGGGTCGATGCAGGCGAGCAGCAGCTTGCCCTGGCCGGGGTGCGGCGCCAGGAAGACGACGCCGTCGGGCACCGGCATCTCCGCCTCGGCCAGCCGGGTCGGCCGCCCGCCGGGAGTGGTCTCGACGCGGTCCGTGCGTGCCGCC
This sequence comes from Amycolatopsis ponsaeliensis, assembly GCF_030182635.1. NCBI lineage: Bacteria > Bacillati > Actinomycetota > Actinomycetes > Pseudonocardiales > Pseudonocardiaceae > Amycolatopsis > Amycolatopsis ponsaeliensis. The sequence continues at coordinate 158,905 of NZ_JAPZLD010000004.1, read as the reverse complement.
TGCTCGCAGTAGTACGCGAAGAGCGTGCCGCCACCCGAGTGGCCCAATAGGACGCGTGCGTCGAAACCCTGCTGTCGCAGGAAGACCTGGCCGGCGGCGACGTCGTGCAGCGCCTGTTCGTGGACCAGGTTCAGGTCGTTGTTGACCGAGCGGGTGTGCTGCGTCCACACCGCGACGCCGGCGCGCAGCAGCAGCGGGACGAGCGGGTGGTGCGTCAGGTCCTGCCGCGGGTGCACCAGCGACACGACGGTCCGCGCACCGGCCACAGTGGACAGGATGCCGCGCACGGTCGCGCCGTCCGCGGTGGTCAGTTCGTGCAGCGTGGAGGCCGGCCGCTCCCCCGCCGCGACGTACCGGCCGGCGCCCAGGCGCTCGCTCACACCGGCTCCACGCGCAGCGCGTTCTTGTCGTGCTGGGTGATCCGGCTGCCGCGGGCCACCCCGGCGATGCACGAGTACCAGACGGCGTGGCGGCAGCCCGTCGCGCGCCGGTCGACCACGATCGCCCCGGCCGCGCTGATCTCGAAGTACGGCCCGATCCGGCCGACCGCGACGGCGGGATCCTCGGCGGCGATCTTGGCCACCGCGGTGTTCTCCGGGACGTCGAGGACGTAGAGCGTCGTCATCGCGCGGGCTCCCAGTCCGCCGCGCGCTCGACGATCAGTTCCGCCTTGCGCGCCAGCAGCTTCCCGAACGACGGCTCGGGTTCGCCGACGACGTCGAGCAGCGCGTCGATGGTGAGGTTCGCGTCGAGGTCTTCCTGGGGTGTCACCGGCCGCATCGCGCGGGTGATCTCGACCATGTAGCCGTTCGGGTCGTGGGTGTAGATCGACTCGATGGTCTCGTGCTGGATCTGCATTTCGACCGGCCAGTCGCTCGCGTCGAGCCGGCGGCGGTACTCCAGCAGGTCGGCTTCGTCGTTCACGTGGATCGCGAGGTGCCGCGACCGCACGAAGTACTCGGGCACGTCGGCGCCGAACCGCGCGTAGACGTCACCCTTGACGCCTGGCGCGCCGCCGACCTCGGGCTCGGTGCCGAAGTAGTAGAAGAACGCGATCCGGTCGTCGTTGCCGATGTCGAAGAAGAAGTGGATGAAGTCGGGGTGGTTCTCCGGGCCCCAGCCCGCCGCGCAGATCGAGTGCACGACCGGGAACCCCAGCACGTCCCGGTAGAAGCGCACCGTGGCGGCGGGGTCGAAGGTGGGGAACGCGACGTGGTCGACGCCCCGCACCCGGTGGTCCAGCTCGGTCATGACATGCCTCCCGCGTTGTCTCGTGAAGTTCACGGTACGCGCGAGTCAACGAATGCGTCAATATTCTGACGCATGTGCCAAACGCCACGCTTCGCGGCCGGGATCGAAGCCGAGACTCGCGTGTTTGAAGCCGGAACTCGCGTGATCAGGGCCGGAACTCGCGTGATTGGCGGCGTTACGTGCCCGATCACGCGAGTTACGTGTCGGATCACGCGAGTTACGTGCCCGATCACGCCGGCACGGAAAAGCCCCTCCGCCGAAGCGAAGGGGCCGTGCGCAGGAAGAATCAGACGTCGAGGATGCGCTCCAGGTGGTCGAGGTCCTGACGCAGCATCTTCAACGCCGCCGCCGGGCCCTCGCCGTCGAGAACGTGCTGGTCGGGACGCTGCAACGCCCCCACAGCCATGTCCGCCAGCTGCTCGACGACCGCCTCGGCGGTGTCCCGCCCACCGGGGTGGAACCACCACGCCACCCAGTTGCACATGCCGAGCACGCCCAGCGCCGCGACGCGCGCGTCGACCGGCCGGAACCGGCCCACCCGCACGCCTTCCTCGATGACTCCGGCGATCGTCTTGAGCACCGCGCGGCGGCCCTCGTCGTAGGCCTCGGTGAGCGCCGCGGGCAGCTCGGCCTCCGACCGGATGAGCAGCCGGAACCGCTCGGGCTGCCGGGCGCGGCGCCCGACGATGATCTCCACGATGCCGCGCAGCTTGCGCACCGGGTCGACGTCTTGGGCCACCAGCTCGGTCAGCTCCTCGAGGGGCCCGTTGGTGACCTCGGTGACCAGCTTGGCGAGCAGCTCTTCCTTGCTCTTGACGTAGTAGTAGAGCGCGGGACGCGTGATGCCGAGCGCGTCGGCGATGTCCTGCAGGCTCGTGCCGGCGAAGCCGCGCTCGGCGAAGAGCCGGGTGGCGTGCTCGTAGAGCTCGTTCTCCACCAGTTCGCGCCGCGCGGTGGTCCCCTTTTCGCGGGAGCCGCCCCGCGGTGTGCTGCCGCTCATCCCAGTGATGGTAGAGGTCCCGCGAGCAGCCGCCCGGCTCCCGGCAGCCGCGGCGCGAGATTCAAACCCCGCAAGAGCGCGTACGCGCCCGCCGTGGCGGCCGACAGCACCGGCAGCCCGAACTCCGTTTCGGCGGGCTCGACCAGGTCCAGCGAAGGCATCTGGACGCAGGCGGAGATGACCAGCGCGTCGGCACTGGAGAGGTCCAGCCCGCGCGCGGCGGCCAGGATCCGGTCGCCGGGGATGCACCCGACCTCGGCGTTGTCCGCGACTTCGAGCGCCACCCAGTCCACGACGTCGAAGCCCTCGGCTCGCAGGTAGGAGACGACTTCTTCGGCGAGCGGCCGCAGGTACGGCGTCACGAGCGCGATGCGCCGCGCGCCGAGTGCACGCAACCCTTCGACGAGCGCCCCGGCGCTGGACAGCACGGCCGGGTGCGCGTCGCGGGCCGCCAGCTGCCCGGTGACGGCCTTCTCCGTCCGCTCGTGCTCCCCCGGCCCCTGCGCCATCACCGCGACCAGGCACGCGTAGAGCAGCGCGTCGACGCCCGCGTCGGCCAGCTCGTCCACGCAGCGTTCGCGTTGCGCGTTCATCGCGCGCAGCTCTTCCGGAGACACCTTGTGCATGCGCATCCGGCTGCTGTGGAAGGAAAACGCGGCGGAAGGGTGGCGCGCGAGCAGCGCCGGGATCTCGGTTTCGACGGTGACGTTCGAGCTCGGGACGACGAGCCCGATCCGGTGCGGGGTCACGGGGTTCCTCCTTGTTCGGCGGCGAGCTTCGCGGCGATCTCCGCCTGCAGGCGCTTCTTGTCCAGTTTTCCGACGAGGGTGCGGGGGATTTCGGCGACGACTTCGACGCGCTCGGGCCACTTGAACTTCGCCACGCCCTGCTCGGCGAAGTGCCGCTGGACCTCGGGCAGGTCGAGCGGCCCGCCGGCCACGAACGCGCAGGTGCGCTCGCCGAGGCGCGGATCGGGCATCGCCACGACCGCGGCCGCGGTGACCAGCGGGTGGCGCAGCAGGAGCAGCTCGACCTCCTCGGCGTTGATCTTCTCGCCGCCGCGGTTGATGACGTCCTTGATCCGGCCTTCGATCGACACGTACCGCACGCCGTCGAGCACGCGCACCGCGGCGAGGTCGCCGGTGCGGTAGAAGCCGTCGGCGGTGAACGCGCGCGCGTTGTGCTCCTCGGCGTCGAAGTAGCCGCGCAGCGTATACGGGCCGCGGCAGCACAGCTCGCCGATCTCGCCGTCCGGGACTTCGCCGCCGAGGCCCGGTTCGAGGATCCGCACTTCGTCCAGTTCGGACAGTGGCGTGCCGACGGTCGTGGCCCGCGCGGCCCGGGGCGCGCCGGGCCGCGTCGTCAGGAACAGGCCCTCCCCCATGCCGAACAGCTGCCCCGACCACAGCCCGCGGCGTTCGAGGTCGTCGAACAGCGCCGGCGGGATCTTGCTGCCGGACAGCACCACCTGCGTCAGGGCGGCCGCGGCGGCGGCGAACTCCGGGTGGCCGACGGCCCGGAAGTGACCGTGGCCCAGCAGGACGTGCGTGGCGGCCTCACTCGCCAGCAACGGTAGCGACGCGTCGAGGTCCGCGGTGCCGAGGATCAGCGAAGCGCCGACACTGTGCGAGGCGTGCAGCGCGCAGACGATCCCCGCGTTGTGCACGATCGGGATCAGGTGGGCGACGCGGGTTTCCGGGGACCAGCCCCAGGATTTCGCGTAGGCGAGGGCGTTGTACCAGTACTCGGCGTGCAGCCGCGGGATCACCTTGGGCACGCCGGTGGTGCCGCCGGAGAGCTGGAACACCGCGACGTCGTCCGGGTCGATGCCCGCCTGGATCTCCTCGACGGTCTTGCGCGCGGCACCGGCGTCGACGTCCCGGCCGAGACCGCCGACGGCGATGCCGCGCGGGTCGTCGCCGAGCACCAGCACGTGCCGCAGGGTCGGATGGCCCGCGCCCTGCTCGAGCGCGAACCCGACGAGGTCGAACCCGCCGGTCTCGACGAGGTGCGCGACGGCACCCACGCGACGGCTGATCTCCCCGATCTCGTGGCCGCGGTGGGCCGCCAGGGTGCACACCGGCACCAGGCCGGCCTTGAGCACGCCGTACCAGGCGAGCACCGTGGCGAGCCGGTTGCCGGCCTGGAAGAGCACGGGGTCACCGGGTTCGAGGCCGAGCCCGGCCAAGCCCGCGGCCAGCAGGTCGGTGCGCTCGTCCAGCTCGCGGAAGGTGACCCGGCCGTCGAGCGCGACGACGGCGTCGCGGTCCGGGTGGGCGAGGGCGACCCGGTGCAGCTGGTCCGCGATCGTGCGGGTACCCCACAGCCCGCCGTCCCGGTACGCGCGCACCGCGGCTTCCGGGTAGGCGACGACCTTGTCACCCCAGCTCATGCGGTCTCCTCGATCAGGTCGGTGCGGGCGCTGACCAGGCCGGCGGCCAGGTCGTCCCGCAGCGCCGCGGGCCCGGCCACCAGCATGATCCCGCCGGCTTCGAGGCGGACGCGCTCGGCGAGGTCCAGCCGGGTGAGCAGAGCGCCGCGATCACCCGGTCCGGTGAACCGGAACCCCGTCGCGCCGCGTTCCCGGGCCGCGCGGGCGCGAGCGACGACCGCGTCGCCTTCCTCGTCCCACGGATCGGTGACGACGTCGTCGATCGTGACGAGGTCGCCGGGCGGGACGGCCGCTTGCTCCAGGACCCAGTCGACGAGCCCGTCCGCCGGTGGCGACGTCCCGGCGTACTGGGTCAGTGCCGCGGCGACGAGGTCCGGGCTGGTGGCCGCGAAGCGCTCCAGCGGGACGTTCCCGGCGCGGGTCATGTAGGCGACCATCAGCTGTTCCACCGGCAGGTGCAGCCGCGAGGGGAACGACTCCCACCACAACTGGCTGCGCCGGGCCAGTTCCTGCAGCCGTTCGACGGCCGGCCGCCGGTCCGTCTCGTACCGGGCGAACGCTTCCGCGGTGTCGGGCGCGTCCCGCAGCGCTTCGACCAGGCCGATCGCGTCCTCCATGGCGAGTTTCGTGCCGGAGCCGATGGAGAAGTGCGCGGTGTGCGCGGCGTCGCCCAGCAGCACGGTGGTCCCGGCCGACCACCGGGCACAGTGGACGGTCCGGAACCGCAGCCAGCGCGTGCGGTTGCCGATCAGCCGGTGTCCGCGCAGCGGTTCGGCGAACGCTTCTTGGAGGTACCGCAGGGAAATCTCGTCGGATTCGCCGTCCTCGACGTCGTGGTCGAAGCCGGCCCGGCGCCACGTGGCCTCGTCGGTCTCGATGAGGAACGTGCTGCGTCCGCTGCCGTAGGGGTAGGCGTGCGTGACGAAGACGCCGTGCTCGGTCCGCACCGGCTCGAACAGGGCGTCGTCCAGCGCGAAGTCGGCGCCGCACCACAGGTACAGGCCCCGCCCGGTGCCTATCCGCGCCCCGAACGACCCCTGCTCGCGCGTCACGCTGCCGACGCCGTCGGCGGCGACCACGAGATCGGCGTCGAGCTCTTCAGCCGAACGGCGGACGCCGAAGTCGAGCTCCACTCCGGCTTTCTCCGCGTGGCGCTGCAGGATGGCCAACAGCTCGGTGCGGGCCACCCCGACCAGGCGGTCGTTGCGGACCCGGGCGATCCGGCCGCCGACCCGCAGGGTCATGTCGTGCCGGCAGCCCGCGGCGACGACGTCGCGCAGGGTGTCGGGGTCGGCCGCGGCCAGCTTGCGCTGGGTGCCCGCGGCCAGCCCGACGCCGAACCCGAAGGTCGTGTCCGGCTCCCCCTGCTCATGCACGGCGACCTCGCAGGACGGAAACGCCAGCTTGAGCAGGCGCGCGACATAGAGCCCGCCGGGCCCTCCGCCCAGCACCGCGACTCGGCGTGGCTGCATCCCCGACCTCCTTCTTTGACGTGTACGTCGACTATTTGACGTCATCGACCAGACCTCGTCAAGAGGGTTGACTCTTGTCACATGCGTTGAATAGTCTACGCCGCAGTTAGCAGCTTTCTCCGCGCAAAGGAGCGTGAGTCATGGCCTATGTCATCGGCGTGGACGTGGGCGGCACGTTCACCGACGCCGTTCTCGACGACGACGCCGGGACCGTGCTCGCCGCGAAGTCCCCCTCGACCCCGCCCGACTACTCCCAGGGCGTGCTCGACGTGCTCGGCCTGCTGGCCGAGCAGCTCGGGAAGCCCCTGCCGGAGATGCTGGCCGAGACCCACCACATCGCCCACGGGACGACGTCGTCGCTCAACGCGCTGGTGACCGGCAACGTGCCGCCGGTCGGCTTCCTCACCACCAAGGGCCACCGCGACTCGATCTTCATCATGAACGTCGAGGGCCGCTACCTCGGGCGCTCGCCGCACGAGCTGCAGAACGTGCTGGGGCAGCAGAAAGACCACGGGCTGCTGCCGAAGCGGCTCGCCCAAGAGGTGACCGAACGGGTCGACCGCGACGGCGCCGTCGTCGTCCGGCTGGACGAAGACGAGGCCCGTACGAAGATCCGCGATCTGCTGGCCGACGGCGTCCGCGCGATCGCCGTCTCGCTGCTGTGGTCGTTCCGCAACCCGGCACACGAACAGCGGATCCGCGAGCTGATCGCCGAAGAGGATCCGGACGTCTTCGTCGCGCTGTCGTCGGAGGTGAGCCCGCGCATCCGCGAGTTCGCCCGCAACGCCACCACGATCATGAGCACCCAGATCGGTCCCGGCCTGCGCGACTACCTCACCACCCTGGAAGACACGCTGCGCGAGAACCGGCTTTCCGGGCCGCTGCTGGTGATGCAGAGCAACGGCGGCGCGGTGGCCGCCCGCGAAGCGCCGGCCGCGGCGATCAGCACCGTCGGGTCCGTGCTCACCGGCGGGGTGATCGGCTCGGTCGCGCTGGGCCGCCAGCTCGGCCACAAGGACATCATCTCCACCGACGTCGGCGGCACGACGTTCCTCGCCGGCCTGATCGTCGACGGCGAACCGGTCCGCGACACGACGACCGTGATCAACCACCACCCGATCAACGTCCCGACGCTGCGCGTGGACGCGATCGGGTCCGGCGGCGGCGCGATCGCCTGGCTCGACGCCGGCGGGAACCTGCGCATCGGGCCGCACAGCGCCCAGGCTGTTCCCGGCCCGGCGTGTTACAGCAACGGCGGCACCGAGCCGACCAACACCGACGCCAACCTGGTCCTCGGGATCCTGCCGGAACGCGGGCTGCTCGGCGGCCGCAAGCCGCTGTCGCTGGAGCTGGCGCGCGAAGCCATCGACACGCACATCGCCAAGCCGCTCGGCCTCACCGTCGAGGAAGCCGCGGCCGCGATCTACACCGTGCAGAACGCGCAGACCGGCGACCTGCTGCGCAAGACCGTCGTCGAAGCCGGGCACGACCCGCGCGGGTTCGTGCTCTACGCGTTCGGCGGAGCCGGCCCGGCGCACTGCGCGGGCTACGCGGCCGAAGTCGGGTGCACCGAGGTCGTCGTCCCGCTCGGGCCGGTCGCGTCGGCGTTCTCCGCGTTCGGGCTCGCGTCGTCGGACATCGTGCTGGCGGCCGAGCTGTCCGACCCGCTGAACGTCCCCTTCGACCCGCAGCGCGCCGAACGCAACTTCGACCGGCTGGAAGAGCGCGTCCGCGAAGGCTTGGACCGGCAGGGCCTGAAGTTCGAGAAGGTCGAGCTGTACCGCGAGATCGACATGCGCTACTCGATGCAGCTCGCCGAGGTCACGACGCCGGTCGTCGAGGGACCCCTGGACACCCCGGCGATCGAGGAGGCCGCCGCCGGGTTCGAAGAGCGTTATGCCGCGCTGTACGGCAAGGACGCCGGGTTCCGCGAGGCCGGGATCCAGGCCATCACGTTCCGGGTCCGCGGCGTCGGCATCCTGCCGTTCAGCCCGCGGCTGCCGGAGGTTCCCGCCGCGGATTCCCCCGCCGCGCCGGCCGGCACCCGACCCGTCTGCCTCGACGCCGCCGCCGGGTACGTCGACACCGACGTCTACGACTACCGGGAACTCCGCAGCGGCCACGTGCTGGCCGGCCCGGCCATCGTCGAGGTCCCGACCACCACCGTCGTGGTGCCCGCCGGCAGCACCGGCACCGTCGACCACCTCGGCAACCTCACGATCAGGAGCGCCGCATGAGCATGCCGATCCCCGGCTCGGAGCAGTTCTCCAGCCGTCCCGTCGACCTCGGCGAGCTCCGGCGCTCGCTGCCGTCCTCTTTGGACGTCCACAGTGTCACCCAGGACCAGATCGACGCCCTCGACCCGCTGACCTACGAGGTGATCCGGCACCGGCTGTGGTCGGTCACCGACGAGATGGGCGAGGCGCTCAAGCGCATGTCCGGCTCCCCGATCGTCACCGACGCCAACGACTTCGACTTCGCCATCTCCGACGAGCTCGGCCAGGAGGTCCAGGTCGGGCTCTACAACACGATGCTCGTCGGCGCGGTCGACCTCGCCATCTACTGGACGCTGCGCAACCGCGCGGCCAACCCGGGCATCGAAGCCGGCGACATGTTCCTCTGCAACGACCCCTGGGTCGGCGGCGGCCTGCACCAGAACGACGTCATCGTCTACCAGCCGGTGTTCCACGACGGGAAGCTGTTCGCCTGGACCAGCGCCATCGCCCACCAGCCGGACCTCGGCGGCGTCGGGCTCGGCTCCTTCTCCCCCGCCGCCGAGGACGTCTTCTCCGAATCCCTGCCGACGCCGCCGGTGAAGGTGGTCCGCGACGGGCGGCTGCAGCGGGACGTCGCCGACCTGTGGGTGCGCCGCTCCCGCGTGCCGATGCTCGTCGGGCTCGACCTGCGCGCGAAGATCGGCGCGAACAACGTCGGCGCCGAACGCCTGCACGCGCTGATCGAGCAGTACGGCCCGGACACGGTCAAGGCCGTCATGAAGCGGATGATGTCCGACGCCGAAAGCCGGTTGCGGGACAAGCTTTCCGCGCTCCCGGACGGCAGCTGGTCAGCCACCGGGTACCAGGACCAGTCCCACGAGGGCGACCGGAACCTGCACAAGATCACGGTCAAGACCACCAAGACCGGCGACCACCTGACCTTCGACTTCACCGGCACCGACCCCCAGGCCGGCGTCATCAACTGCACGTACGCCGGCATGCGCGGCGGCGTGATGCTGGCGCTGCTGCCGATCCTCGCGGGCGACATCCCGTGGTCGGCGGGCGGGCTGATGCGCTGCTTCGACCTGGTGACCGAGGAGGGGACGCTCAACAACGCGACGTTCCCCGCCGCGGTCGGCCGCGGCCCGATCGGCCCGGCCTGGCTCACCGGCAACCTCATCGCCGAGTGCCTCGCGCAGATGCTCGACCGGGACCTGGAGCTCGGCAAGAGCGTCCAGGCGACGTGCTGCGGCACCTGGGACACCGCGGTGATCGCCGGGCTGGACGAACGCGGCGAGACGCCGGCGCCGTTCCTCAGCATCATCATGGAACCGATGGCCGGCGGCTACGGCGCGCGCCCGGACGCGGACGGCATCGACACCGGCGGCCTGTTCTGCATCCCGATGGGCCGGGTCCCGGACGTCGAGATGACCGAGTTCCTCTACCCCGTCCTGACGTTGTGGCGGCGCGAAGTCCCCGACTCGGGCGGGCCGGGGCGGCACCGCGGCGGGCTCGGCGCGTCGATCGCGATGACCCCACACGGCACGAGCGTCCCGATGGGCCTGGTGCTGGCGTCGGCGGGCAAGGCGGTCGCGCAGAACGGCGGCCTCGCCGGCGGGCACCCCGGCAACAGCGGCCTGGACGTCGTGGCGCGGCAGAGCCCGGTCGCGTCGCTGCTCGCGTCCGGCCGGATGCCGTCCACAATGGACGAACTGGGGTCCTCTTTGGAGCCGGGGCAGAACTACGCGTCGAGCTACCTCGCGCCCGGCGAGGTGTTCGCGATGACGTGGCAGGGTGGCGGCGGCTACGGCGACCCCCTCACGCGTGATCCTGCCGCCGTGGCCCGCGACCTGCGCGAAGCCAAGATCACTCCGGGGGCGGCGCTCGACGTCTACGGGGTCGTCGTCCACGACGGCGTGGTGGACGACGCCGCGACGACGGCCGAACGGGACCGGCAGCGTGAGCACCGCCGGTCGCGGTCGAGGGTGCCGGGGCCGTCGCTGGGCAAGACGGGCCCGGCCGGCGTCCGCCGTCTCGACGACAACCTGGTCGAGCCCGCGGACGGCGGTCTGGCCTGCGGCCACTGCGGCGAAGTCCTCGGCACGGCGGAGGGCGAACCGGCGGTGGCGGTGTACGAGGGACCACCGACGGACGCGGGCCCCCAGATCATCGCGACGGCGGCCGACTACGTGGACGCGCCGGTGGTGTTCCGCCAGTACTGCTGCCCCTCCTGCTGGACGGCGGTGTACTCGGGCGTCGTCCCGGCCGACCACCCGAACACCCTGCGGGCGCTCGGTCACCTGGTCGGCTGATCACCCGCGCAGGGCGGGGCCGATCCAGCGGCGGACGAGGGCCCGGATCCCGTCGTCGGTGAGCGGCGGGGTCGAGGGGTACTGCAGGAACGACAGGAAGAGGCGCATCAGGATTTCGGCCAGCCCCTGGAGGTCGTCGTCGGTGGTGACACCGACGGCGGCCCAGTCCACCGGGACGTTGCGGAGGATCCTTGCGCCGTAGGAAAACGCCAGCGGCGAGATCACGCCGACCGTGAAGAAGTCGGCTTCGCCCGCCTGCAGCAGCAGGCCCAGATGACGCTCGCCGGGCAGTGTCCGGACCGCGAACACCACGGACTCCACGGCGACTTCGGTGGGGCTGCCGAACGACGTGAGGTGGCGTTCCATCCGCCCGGCGAACTCCTCGACGCCGGCCAGGGCGACGGCACGCAGGATGTCGTTCAGGCTCGGGAAGTAGCGGTAGACGGTCTGCCGCGTCACCCCGGCCTCGGCGGCGACGTCGGACAGGCTGGTCTTCGCGAGCCCGGCCCGGTCCAGGCAGGCCGTCGCCGCTTCGACGATCCGGCGGCGTGCCTCGTCCTCCGTGCCGGGCGGGTTGCCCCGCCATCCGTGGTGCCCCATGCGCCCCATCCTCCCCGACCGGGCGGGCTCAGACCGGAGCAGGGGCCCGGGCCTTCCGGTACAGCGCGACCAGCACGAGCCCGGCCGCGGCGAAGCACGCGAGCGCATACGGCACGCTCCCGGCCGGGCCGCCGCCGTCCGCGGCGACCCAGAACACCGCCAGCGCTCCCAGGTAGCCGGCGGGATAGATCCGCACGAAAGCGGACTGCGGTGGGCGTTCCGCCCGGTTCGTGACGATGATCCCGATGCCGGCCACCCAGACGAGCGCCAGTTCTACGCCGAGGATCCAGGCCTGGGCGGTGGTGTTCCCGTCGAAGAGGCTCGACGGGATCCCGGCGATCGCCATCGTCGGCGGGGTGAGGACGCCGGCCACCAGGGTCCGCGCCACGAGCGGCCACCCGCGCCGGGGGCCACCGGCCAGCCGCACGACCAGGTAGGTCAGGGCACCGAACGAGACGGACGCGAACAGCAGCATGCTGGTCATCGGCACCGACGCCAGCACCGGGTGGTTGACGATCCGGTTGCCCGGGTTCCAGGCCCACCACTTGAGCCGCGGGCCGAGCTGGTCGAAGACCTCGTAGAACACCTGGCAGACGAAGGCGACGGCCACCGAACCGGCGAACGGTCCCCGGCCGCGGAAGATCCCGAGCGCCCGCACCAGCTCATAGGCGAGCTGGCTGAACGCCGGGTAGAACGCCACGATGTAGAGCGGCAGCCGGTCCGCCATGAACTGCACGGTGAACTCGTTGTGGGCGAAGATGAAGCCGTAGAGCCGGTCGAGGCCGAACCACTCCGGGAAGTACAGCGGCGGCTCGGTGACGAAGAGGTAGACCAGCGAAGCCCACCACAGCGCCAGGTTGACCGGGTCGCCGGCGCGATACCGCCGGACGGCGTGCACCAGCGCGAAGACGGCGCCGCCGACGACGAGCAGTTCGAGCAGCGGCATCGTCCAGTGGGCGAGGGCCCAGGGGAAGCGGACCGAGACGACCGGGGCGACGTCGTGGCAGTCGAAGCCTAGCCCGCGGGTGACGGCCGCGGCGTCCGGCCCGCACGCCGTGGTCATCGCGCGGTCGCCATCGAATAGTCCGTGGCCGGCGGTTCGGCCTGCGGGTCGAACCCGAAGGGCACCCGGTGCCGGCCGAGCGCCGCGCGGACGCGGTAGCGCACGAGCCCCGCGATCACGCGCGGGTTGCGCAGCATCTCCCCCAGCGACTCGTCGAGGTTGAACACCTTGGCGAAGTGCTCGTCGACGACGTCGTCCTCCCGCGCGGCCCCGACGATGAGGCTGAACGCGGGCGCCGAGACGGCCGCGAGGATCCGGCGTTTCCACTCGCGCGGCTTCTCGGTGCCCTCCGCGCATTCGTAGCCCTGGTCGCGGGCCATCGCCAGCCGCCACGGCACGTTCAGCAGCTTGCGTTGCGCGGCAAGGAACTTCGCGGAGAACTTCGCGTCGAGCCGGCCCGCGCGGGCGAGGTGTTCGCGCAGCAGCAGGGCCGAGCCGGCCGCGGAGCTGATGCCCTGGGCGTAGAACGGGTTGAACGCGCAGATCGAGTCGCCGACGAAGACCAGCCCCTTCGGCGGGGTGCGCAGGCGGTCGTAGCGGCGCCACTTGTTGCCGGTCGAGCGGGTGAGGTGGACTTCCGAGGTGGGTGCGCACCGGTCCATCGCGGCGGCGAACATCGGCGTCCGGACGCGGCGGGCCGTCTCGACGAACGCGTCGGTCGTGCGCGGCATGTCCAGGCCCCACGACCCCATGCAGGCGATGACGCGGTTGCCCTCGACCGGGAAGAAGTTGACCAGGTACTCGTGTTCGGCGGGGTGTTCGCCCTTGTCCGGCGTCGGCATGATCACCAGGTGCCGCCACCACCAGGTCGCGGGCCGCGGCGCCGGCAGCTCGTACCAGCGCGAGGTGTAGGTGACCTTGGCGTCGAGCGTCCGGGTCTCCGGCTCGGGCCAGCCCGCGGCGGCCAGCCAGGCGCTGACGGAGGAACCGCGGCCCAGCGCGTCCACGACGAGGTCGGCGTCGACGTGCTCGTCGCCGCCGGAGGTGGTGAAGCCGACGCCGGTGATCCCGCCGTCGCGCGTGGTCAGGCCGGTGACCGCGGTGCCTTCGCGGATTTCGACGTTGGCCAGTTCGCGCACCTTGTCGCGCAGGACGCGTTCGATGAGGATCCGCGAGCTGTAGACCATGGTCATCGCGCTGCGCTTGCGGGCCGACCAGCCTTCGCCGTCGAGGTAGGCGGCGTCCATGGACGGCATCAGGTGCAGCCCGCCGGCGGCGATGAGGTCGGCTTCGAAGCCGCCGAACAGGGCCCCGATCGCGCGCCGGCCCGAGTTGAGGAGGAAGTGCGGGTGCTTGCTCTGCGGCACCCCGCGGCGGTGCTCGGCTCCGGCGGGGAGCTCGTCGCGTTCGAGGACGAGGACCTGGTCGAAGAACGGGGCCAGTGCCCCGGCCGAGCACAGACCGGCGGCACTGCCCCCGAGGACGACGGCGGTCTTGCCGAGCCGCATGCGGATCAACTCCCCACGTCGAATCATACAAAGTGACGACGAATGTATGAATGAGGACGCGTGAGTGTCAAGGCTCCGATCGGCGGTGCGGAGCTAAGGCGCGGGCGAACTCACCCGGAGCACGGTGCCGTCCGGGTCCGCGAGGCGCATCTCGTACATCCCCCACGGCCGCACGAACGGCGGTTCGGCGATGGCGGCTCCGCGTCCGCTCCATTCCCGGAACAGCCGGTCAACCTGCGCCGCCGTGTGGACGTCCAGATGCAGCCGGGTGGGGTGCGCTCCGGCGACCTGGGTCAGCATGACCTGGACGTTGTCCCGCGCGACCAGCGCCGTTCCCGGTTCGGGCGGCTCGTCGTCGGTCAGGAACCGGGCCTGCCGGTCGGACCAGCGCCAGCCCACCTCGAAACCCAGCACGTCCGCGTAGAACCCGAGACTCGCCACCAGATTGGCGACCAGCAGGTTGGGTCGGCAGGCGAAGATCGAGGGCCCCGCGGTGGCACCGCGCCAGTCCTCGGCGAGCAGGCCGAACAGGAGGTCGTCCGTCCACTCCCCCTTGAGCCACGTGTGCCGGCGGCGATGACCCTCCAGGCCGAACCCGAGTCGTTCCAGCAGCCGCGCCGACGCCGTGTTGCGCGCGTCGCACTCCGCGGACACCCGGCGCACGCCCGCGGCGAACACCCGGTCCAGCACGCACCGCGCCGCTTCGGACGCGTAGCCGTTGCCCTGGTGGGCCGCGGCGATCGTGAACCCTGCTTCGGCCTGCATCCGGTTGCCGGCCCAGCAGATCCCGACGTCGCCGATCAGGACGCCGTCGCGCTCCACGGCGTACTGGAACCACCCCGGCTTGCCCTCTTCGGCGGCCGCGAACCCGGCCACGAGCCGCCGGGCGGCCGCCTCCGGGACCGGTGCGTCCCACCCCTGGTAGCGCGCGACCTCGGGATCGGAGCGGTACGCCGCGAACGCCGTCACGTCCCCGGCGGCGAACCGCCGCACGACCAGCCGCTCGGTCCGCACCGGCAGTTCGCTCATCCGCCCAGGTTACGAGCTTTCAGCGCGCCGATCCGTGGGAGCCGCGGATGCGCAGCCCGTCCGACTCGATGATCAGTTCCGTCGGGCAGTCGTTCACCCCGACGCCGGCGAACCGGATCGGCTCGCGGCCGGCGCCCACCAGCGTCGTGGTGCCGTTCTTCTCCTCCACCCGCACCGTCCGCGGCCCCGATCGGGTGTCGAACACGTGCAGGCTGCCGAAAGCGGCCTCGAGGTCCGGCCAGGCTTCGGGCGAGCGGGCGCCGCCCAGGACGACGGACGGCAGCGGCTGCGGCTCCCCGTCGAGGAGGACCTCCATCCGCCCGGATTCGCCCGTGTCGATCCGCAGGCCCGGTTCCTCCTCGTTGTCGAGTGTGAGCTCGACGTACCCGCCGCGAGGAGCCGTTTCGCGGATTTCGAGCTCACCGCCCGGCCGGACCAGGAACTCGGCCGGGTAGCGGGCCACGACGGCCAGGAGCGGGTGGCGAAGGCCGTTGACGATGCGGATCGACTTCACCCGCTGCGCTGTGGTTTCGGTCAACGGACTTACCCTTCGGAGTAGCTGCGAATCGGCAGATCGTACCTCCGGCACTCCCGTCTCCGGCGCACCCCTAGGCATCCCTAGGGGTGATGCGGAGGACGCAACAGATCGGCCACGTGTCCTATTCGGACACCCGGTGCCGCAGAATGGGCCACGGAGGTGACACCGGTGGACAAGCTGGGCATCGACCTGCACCTCGACGTCGGCGAACCGCGGGCGCGGTCGATCGAGTCGGCGCTGCGCGAGGCCGTCACCACCGGCCGGCTGCCTGCCGGGACCCGGCTGCCCGGAACCCGCTCGCTGGCCGAGGATCTGGGGATCGCCCGCGGGACGGTCGTCGCCGCGTATGCCCAGCTGGCCGCCGAGGGGTGGCTGGTCGGCGAAACCGGGTCCGGCACCCGGGTCGCCGACGTCACGCTCCCCCGTGCCCCGCGCGACACCCCGGTGCGCCACGTCATCGACCTGCGCCCCGGCCGGCCGGACCTCAGCCTCTTCCCGCACGGCCAGTGGTCAGCCGCGATGCGGCGTTCGCTGGCCGCGGCGGACGCCGCCGGCCTGGACTACGGCGATCCGGCGGGCTCGCGGGCGCTTCGCGAGGCGGTCGCGACGTACGTCTCCCGGGCTCGCGGCGTGCGTGCCGAAGCCTCGGCCGTGGTGATCACCAGCGGCTTCACGCACGCTCTCGCGGTGCTGGCCCGGGCGTTGCGCGGTTCGGGGACGATCGCGACGGAGGACCCCGGGCTCGCGCACCACCGCCGGCTGATCCACGACGCCGGGCCGGAGACCGCACCGCTGCGCGTCGGCCCGGACGGCGCCGACCCGGCGGACATCCCCGCACGGGCCGGCGCGGTGCTGCTGACACCCGCCCACCAGCACCCGCGCGGGGTGGTGCTGAGCCGGGCGGCGCGTGCCGGGTTCGTCGCGTGGGCTCGTGACCGCGACGGGTACGTCATCGAGGACGACTACGACGGCGAGTTCCGGTACGGCAAGCAGCCGGTCGGGGCGCTGCAGGCTCTCGACCCCGATCGGGTGATCTTCGCGGGGAGCACGAGCAAGACGCTGGCACCCGGGCTGCGGCTCGGCTGGCTGGTCGTCCCGCGGCGGCTCCGGATCCCGGTGCTCGACGCGCTTTCGGCGACCGGGGCCACGGTCGGTGTGCCCGGGCAGCTCGCCCTGGCCGACCTGCTCGACCGCGGCGATTACGACCGGCACGTCCGCCGTGCGCGGGAGCACTACCGGAAGCGGCGGACCGAACTGGCCGCTCGGCTCGCTTCGGTGACGGAGGTCCCGCTCGACGGCGTCCCGGCCGGGTTGCACGCACTTCTGCCGCTCGCCTCGGCGAAGGAAGAGCGGCGGCTGGTCGACGCGGGTCTCGGTGCGGGTGTGCAGCTCGCGGGCGTGCATGCCGCGGGGTACTGGCATTCCGCCCGTGGGGGCAAGGCCGGGCTGATCATCGGCTACGCGACACCGCCCCAGCACGCGTGGCGGCCGGCGCTGGACGCGCTCACCGAGGTGCTCCGCGGTGCGGCCATCACGCCCTGGTGAAGCCATCCCGCCACTGCGCAAAGCGGCACTTTCACGGGGAAAGTGCCGCTTGGGGAGCCGTCAGAGCCGTGTGAAGCCATCCCGCCACGACACGAAGTCCGGCACCCAGCCCAGCTCCTTGCGCGCCCGGGTGTTGTCCGCCCCTCGGGCCCAACCCGTGCGCTCCCCCGCCACCCGGGCCGGTTCCGGTGCACCGACCGCCGAGCAGAACACCGGAACCCACTCGTACCCCGCCGCGGGCTCGGCGTCGCACACGTTGACCGCTCCCGTCGGCCAATCCAGTGCCGCGACCGCCGCCGAGGCCGCGTCGTCGACGTGCACGAAGCTCGACACGTCCGCGTTCGCGGGCAGGGTGCCGGCGAACGCCTGCCGCGCCATCAGAGCCCCGGGCGCGTACCACGTTCCGGGGCCGTACAACGTGCCGTAGCGCAGCACCACCCATTCGGGCAGCTCCGCGACCGCCGTTTCCAGCGACGAGACACCCCCGACCGTCGCGACCCGGTCGGGTGCGCCGTGCAGGTCCAACGGCGTGTCCTCGGCGGCCGGCGCGTCACCCGGCTCGTACGCCCACGAAATGCTCTGCGCGACGATCCGGCGCACACCCGCCGCCTTCGCGGCGTCGACCAGGTTGCGCGTCCCGACCACCCGAACTTTCGCGTTGGCCGCGCGGTCGCCGGCGCCGAGATCGGTGAGCTGGTGGATGACGACGTCCGGCCGCGCGGCCGCCACGGCGTGCGCGAGCGCGGCCGCGTCGTACACGTCACCGACGACGGCCGCCGCCCCCAGCACCTCGAGCTTGCCTGCCGAAGCCGGGTTCCGGGTCAGGCCCACCACTTCGTGGCCCGAGCCGACCAGCGCGGGCACCACCCGGCGGCCCACGGCGCCGGACGCGCCGGCGAGGAAGATCCGCATGTCGTTCTCCCCCTCAGTCCCGCGGCGCGCGACGGCCGGCCCGCTCGGCCAGCTCGTCCGCGTCGACGAACGTCAGCATCTCCTGCCCCGGCGCGCAAATCATCACCACGACGAACCGGCTCCAGCTGCCGGCCAGGTTGTTGGCCGCCTGGTAGTGGATCACGTCGCCGCCGGGCTCCCAGAACGCTTCACCGGCTTTGATCACCCGTTCGGGTTCGCCTTCGAGCTCGAAGATCATCTCGCCTTCGAGCATGTACCCGAAGACGGGCCCGGAGTGCCGGTGCGGCGGGGTGCCCGAGTCGCCGGGCGGCAGCTCGATGGTGGCCGTCATCACGTGCGCACCGTCCGGAATGGACGGAGTCCGCGAGGCCAGCATGGTGAGGACCGAGTTCGTCCTCGGCGGTGCGTCGGTCATGGTTCCACGCTAGGCAGAACCCGGCGGCGCCGGCTGGTCCACTTCCGGCCCGGTGCACTGGACCGGTTCGCGCGGGGGCGGTCAGCGGAGGTACGCGTGCAGCATGGCCGCCGGGTTCCGCCGGTGGTGCGGCTTCCACGGCCCCAGCCCGATTTCCGCGCAGAAGTGGGTTCCCGCGACCAGGTGCGCCGGGCCGTCTTCGGCCAGGGCGCGCACCTCCTCGGCGGCGAGTTCGTAGGCGCGCCTGCTGCCGATGAGGAACAGGGTGTCCGCGGCGAAGGCGTACCTCAGGTGGTCGCGGAAGCCCTGGTGGAAGAACCGCTCGTGGTCGGCCCGCGCCAGGACGGGGAACGGCCGGGGCGGCAGCGTCACGGTGGTCATCGCGGGCGGGGACAGCCGTGACCGCAGCCGCTTCCAGCTCGACACCCGGAACCCGAGGCTGTGGTGCAGCAGCACCAGGTCGAGCTGCCCGCCCGAGCGCAGCGGGAGGTGGATGAGGCTGTGCGGCGAACGCGCGGCCAGCCACCAGGCGACGGCGAGGTCCACGGCCGCGGCCTTGCCGACCGCCAGTTGCGCTCCATGCCGGTACTCCTCGAGCGCGGCGGCCCGGATCGGACGTCGCGGGCGAACCACGCGATAGCCGGCACCGTCGAGCCGCGCGGTGCTGACCGACGCGGGCCACCGCACCCCCGCGAGCCGCATCGCCGTCCTCCTCGTTTCGACTGACGACGAAACGATAGGGGCCGGGGAACGCCCGCGGCCACCGGATTGTCGGAACTCGTAGCCTGGCGGGAGATCTTCTGGAGGGAGCCGTGGTGGCAGCGAACTGGCGAGTGGTGTCCGAGCCGACACCCGGCGTGACCCCGCCGCCGCCCTCCCCGGGCGACCACGACTCGAAACCCGAACCCGAGCCCACTCCCTCGCCCTCCCCCGGGCCGCAGCCGAAACCGGTGCCGCCGTGGGGCAGCGGGCCGGACATCGGCGTCACGCCGCCCTGGCTGCGGCAACGCGCCGACGCCTGTGACGAGACCGCCGTCGCCGTGAACGCCCTGAGTGGTGCGGCCGACGACACCTTCGACCCGCTGGGACGCGCCGCGCCCGGCTGGGACTTCGTCGGCAGCATCGACGACATGCAGTCCCGCTGGGACGGGCTCACCGATCTCCTGCACCGCCGGCTCACCCAAGGCGCGGAGAACTTCCGGCTGAGCGCCGACGCGTACACGAAGACCGACTCGGCGGGCGGGGAGCGGCTCCGTGGTTGATTTCAAGCAGCTCACCGAACTCGACGTCGCCGGGCTGGAGACGTTCGCCGAGCAGTGGGCACAGGTCCACCAGAAGCTCCACCGGATCCGCGACGCCTATGAATCCGCCGTCGTGACACCGCTGGAGGACGGCGACTGGGCCGGCAAGGGCGGTGACGCCGCGACCAAGTACTGCGCCCGCATCCGCTGGGACTTCGACGCCGTCGACGCCGAAGTGAAGGCGCTGCGCAAGTACATCGACGTCGAAGCCGACGGCAGCGAGGGCACCGCGGGACTCAAGGGCCTCGAAGGCCACCGGCGGGCCGTGCTCGACCTGCAGCGGCAGGCGCGTGAGCAGGGCATGACGGTCACCGCCGCGGGCAAGGTCACCTGGGACGACACCCCGGGCGTGTCGCCGGGGTACTTCGACGCGCTCGGCGAGCAGGCCGACATCGCGGACGGCCTGGAGAAGCAGATCCAGGCACATCTCAAGCAGGCCACCGAAATCGACGAGGAGCTCGCCCGCAACCTCAAGGTCGTCTTCGGCACGCAGGACAACTTCGAGACCGAAGACCGCCGTTACGGCGTCCTCCCGCCCACCGAGCACGACCGGCGGGTCTGGAACCAGCTGCACAACGTCGTCCTGCTGGGACTGGTGAAGCAGGGCAACGACCACGCGGCCTGGCTGCTGCAGCACTACCTCGACGGCGACGGCAAGACGGTCGAGGCACCGGTGCAGGACATGCTCGACGACATGCCGTCCTTCCAGGAACAGGTCGACAAGTCCGTCGCCGACGCCGGAAAGGGCCCGGACGGCCCGTTCACGACCGACTGGAAGACGACGGCGCCGGACCTGCAGCGCGACGGCAAGGGCGGCCAGGACTGGTACTACTCGTTCAACCACTTCCAGTACCGGCTGGTCGGCGAGAAGCACGGCGACCAGATCGAGTACCACGTCGAGATCCAGAAGCGCTACGACTGGGGCATCCCGAGCGAGCACCGGCGCGACCTGGAGAAGGACTCACCGGTACTGGACGTCGACTTCGAGCAGGCCGACATCGCCCACCTCAACACGACGGGCAAGGCCCGCGACTTCGACGTCATCGGCAGCTCAGGGCAGAAGACAGCGACCGTCTAGGAACCCGCCAGGGCACGCACCTCCGCGTCCTCCAAGGCCCGCCCGTACAGGCGGAAGTCGGCGACCGCGCCCTTCAGGTACGGATGCTTCGGGTTCTGCGAGCGCCCCAAATAGTTCAGCTGGGTGGCGCCCAGCAGCAACGGGCTCATCAGCGGTGCCGGGTTCACCCCGGTCAGCGAACCGCCGAAGTACAGTCGCAACCCCGTTCCCGCCGTGACCGCCACGTGCGTCCACACCCCCGCCGGGAGCGCGATCGCCGCGTCGACGAAGTCCTCCGTCTCCATGCCGCCCAGCTTCATCGCGCAGCGGGCCACGCCGAGACCCGTGCGCGGGGTCAGGAACAGGTACGACTGCGCGTTGAACCCCAGGTCGAACACCCGCGCCGAGTTGACGATCGTGTCCGGGCGGACCCACATCGACACCGTCAGCTCGGTCAGGTTCGCCGGCAACCCCGGGGCCAGCCGCACGTGCCCGGTGACGCCGTCCAGCTCGATGCCCCGCTCCCCCGCCACCGCGCCGCCGGCGAGCACCGCGTCCGGCCAGCGGTGCGTCGACTCCGCCAGGTTCGCGCCGAGCGGGTACACCGCCACGGTCTTCGGCGCGGGCCGGGCCGGTGGCGAAGCGAGGTAGACGCTGTAGTGCTCGTGCTGGACGTCCAGGAACGGGCTCAGCCGCAGCCGCTCCGCGCCCGCCCGGACACTGAACTCGGCCCGGCCGGGCTCGCGCCGCAGCGTGCGCGGATCCACCGTCGGGATCACCGGCGGCACCGACGATCCGTGCCGGGCCGCGAGCACCAGCGGTCCGTACGTCAGCGCCGACACCGCGGGGTTGTCCGGCGCCGGCAGCCACCGCGGGGTCATCGGCAGGTGCAGCTCGACGACGTCGCCCTTGCGCCACCGCCGCCGGATCGTCGCGAACCGGCCCGGCGTCGCGGCGACCGGCTCACGGTTGACGGTCAAGCGGGGATGGGAAACCCACGAAGGGATCCGGACGCGCAGGGCGAAAGTACCGGAACCGTCGACGCGCAGCCGGACCGTTTCGTCGTACGGGTACTCGGTCTCCAGCCGGATCGAGGCGCCACGGAAGTCCACTGTGGACGGGATGAACAGGTTGACGTACAGCGTGTCGCCCGAGGCGAAATAGATGTTCTCCGCGTACTTGACGTGGGTTTCCAGGCCGGTGCCGTGGTCGCAGGTGAAGTTGCCGTAGTCGCTGCTGTACGTGCCGGGATCGGACGCTACGCCCTGCTTGCCCTGCCGTTGCGTCCCCGGAGTCAGCCCGGTGTAGTACGTGACGAACCCGTGCGCGGAGTCCGGGTCCTGCTCGCCCAGCAACTGGTTAAGCAGCGTCCACTCGTAGTGGTCGAGGTATTCGGTGCGGTCCGGGTCCTGCAGGAACAGCAACCGGCCGAGCTTGAGCATGTTGTAGCTGTTGCAGTTCTCGCAGGTGTTCTCGCCGAGCTGGCTGACGACCTGGTCGGGCGGGCCGAAGAACTCCGCGTTGGCGTTGCCGCCGATGACGTAGCTGTGGTGGTGCACGACCTGGTCCCAGAAGTACGTCGCGATCGTGCGGTAGCGCTGCTCGCCCGTCACGTCGTACTCCGCCGCCGCGCCGACGATCTTCGCGATGTCGGTGTTGGCGTGCCGCCCCGCGAGGGTGTCCTGGCGGGCGGAAAGGGGCGTGAAGATCTCGTCGTGGTCGAAGCGGCGGGCCAGGGTGAGGTGCAGCGGGTCTTTGGTGATGGCGTACAGGTTGGCCAAGGCTTCGTTCATCCCGCCGAACTCGGTGTGCAGGACTTTCTGCATGGCGTCGCGGGACAGCGGTGCCGTGCGCCCGTCGATCCAGCGGGCGATACCGCGGGCGACGTCGAGGGCCCCGGCGGTGCCGAGCAGCCGGTGCTGGTCCAGGAGCCCGGCGAGGATCTTGTGGATCGTGTAGTACGGCGCCCAGACGGACTTCCCGGCTTCGAGGTTGACGAAGTCCGACTCCGGGAACGCCGAGAGGTAACCGGACGGCGCCTGGCACTTCGCCAGCTCGGCCACCAGTCGCGCGCTCTTCGCGGCCAGCTCGGTGTCTCCCGTGTTCGCGGCCGCCAGGGCGAGGCCGGACAGCAGGTGCCCGGTGGTGTGGCCGCGCAGCTGGATGTCGGGTGCTTCCCAGCCGCCGCACGGCTCGGCCGAAGTGGGCAGGCCGGCGGTCAGCCGGAAGGTGTGCAGCAGCCGGTCGAGGTCGACGAACTTCAGGTATGCGACGGTCCGCCGCATGTTCGCGAGGTACCGGCTCTCCAAGAGTCGGACGCCGCCGAGCGCGACGGGCCGCACCGGAGCCGCCGTCGATGTCGACGCCTCCCAGGGGACGACGGCCGCCAAGCCGAGTGCGGCGCCGAGGCTGAGCGCGGTGCGCCGGGTGACGTTCATCGGATCTCCTCCTGGCGGTACGGCAGCAGGCGCACTGGGCCGACCAGCCCGTAGGCCTGCCGGGCCGCGATCGCGAACACCTCCGGACGGCTCACGCGGAGCCGGTTGTTCAGCGTGGTGGCGACTTCCACCTCGATGCTGTTGCGCCCGGACCGCAGCCAGCGGCCGACGTCCACCACCGTGTCGAGCACGTCCGACGGCAGCAGCGCGGTGCCGTTGACCCGCACCCGGTAGGTGTCGAACACCTCCCCGAGGTCGAGGTACGCGCCCAGGTCGCGGTCCCAGCGGCCGAGGTCGACGGTCGTGCGGTAACGACCGACGCCCGAAACGTCTTCGAGTCCGGGGATCGACGGCCACGCCGCGAGCGCCGTCAGCGAGAACTTCCGTTTCGGTTTGAGCGTGGCCGTCGGGGTCGCGCCCGGCTGCCAGTCCTCGACTTCGAGGTCCCAAGTGGACAAAGCGATCGGCGCAGGTGGAGCGGCGACCGACGTCCGCGCGACCCGGCCGGTGGACAACGTCGTCGAGTACGTGCCCGCCGCCGAGGCTCGCACCACGAGCTTGCCGTCGAGGTAACGCACCTCGGGCGCGTCCGTCGCCACAGCGCTCGGGCCACGGTCACCGCGCCCGAGCGCGATGATCACCGGCTGCCCCGGGTTCAACGACACCGACACCCGGACTTTGGTGCCGGAGCGAGCGAACACGCCGAGCCGTTCGGTCTCGCCGGTCCACACGTTGAGCACGAACGGCACAGCGTCCCGGTCCTGAGCGGTCAGCCACACCTCCTGCGTGACGGCGGTGATCTTGCGGTTCTCGGCGTGCCGGGCGTTGCAGAGGTAGTAGTAGTCGGTGTCGCCGTCGATGCGGTGCACGCTCATCACCGTGGACGGGTCGTGCTCCACATCGCGCGTGACGCCCAGCTCGGCGAGCGCGGCCGGGATGCCCGTGGCGTCGGCGACGACACGAACCGTAGACTGCGCGAGCAACGCCGTGATCAGCGAGCGAAGCCGGTCGTTCTCCCCCGGCTGCGCGATGCCCTCGGCGTGAACATCGGACGTCCAGGTGCCGATGACGATCGTCGGCAATCCCCCGCGAGCGAAGTCCACCAAACGCTGGGCCGCGGGTACGGAGAGCGTGTGCTCGCTGCCGTGGAACTGGTCGCCACCGAGGATCATCGCCTTGTACGCGGGCCCGTCGGGCGCCAAGCGGCCGTGCCGGACCACGGCGCTGGGCAGCTCCAGGACCGCTCCGCTGAGGAAGCCGTGGGTCCAGCCGGCCGGGATGCCGTCGTTGGTCGCCCACGGCGCGCCGATCCCGGTGGACGTCCAGCCCTTCTGTCGGTAGAACGCGATATCGACCTGCGGTTTTCCGGTGCGCAGCACCAGTTGCGTGCGGGCGAACCAGCCGGCGATGTCCGGCACGTGCCCCCACGTCGGCTGCCGCGGGCCCCACGCCTCGGCGTACCCGATGCCGTTGCCGTTGTACGGCGAGAAAGCCGCGAACCCGGGCCACTGCGCGCCGGGCGCCATCGCGTAGGCGAACCCGTGCAGCACGGCCTGGTTGACGCCGCCCGCGAACACGCTGCCCATCGTCTGCAGCACCTTGTCCCAGGTGGTGTTGTACGCGCCGTTCGCGTACGCCGCGGACTCGCACGACAGCAGCTTCCGCCCACCCATGTCGCGCCCGGATGCCAGCACCCGGTAGTCGTCGAGGTTTTTGAACCCCAGCGACTCGCTTTCCGGCACGTCCAGCAGCGCGGCGCTGCGGATGGCGTCGGTCTGCAGGCCGTACGGCTGGACGCGCAGGGTCATCCCGAGCCGGTGCGCGAAGTCCCGTACCGGGATCAGGTGGTTCTCGTGGTAGAGATCCGAGAGCACCTGGTTGTAGTCGTCACGCACGTGGTTCGACGTGTCGGCGTCGAACGCGAACAGGTACTTGCCCTTGCGTTGCACGACGACCGGCAGGTACGGCAGCAGGTCATAGCCGGCCCGGCGACGGAACTCGGCCAGGAAGGACGGCGTCCAGATGGTCGCGTCGGTCTCGATCTCCAGGGAATCCTCGAACAGGTCGCCGCCGACGTCCTTCAGCAGGCTCCGGATGGCGTGGGTGAGGATCGTCGAGTTCCACTCGTCGAGGACGACGCGAGTGCCCGCCGCGCTGAAGTGGTCCACGACATACGCGAGCGGCATGGTGTGCGGGCCCGCTTCCGGCTGCTGCGCCGAGCCGCGGGCCCAGTACGCGAACAGCATCCAGGTCCCCGAAGGCGCGGTCCAGTCGATCTGTCCGTTGTGGACGTCCACTGTGCGCACCGACGCCCGATCCAGCGTCACCGTGGCCGCGGTCGGCGAACCGATCACCAAAGCGGCCTGGACCGCGATCAGGTCCTGTTTGCCCACACCGTCTTCGGCGGGCACCACCGCGGCCGGCGGCGGGCCGGTGTAGCTGCCGACGACCGTGACGACGCCGTGAGCCAGTTCCTTGCTCGCCGCGACGTCGTCGGGCGTGATGGTCGGGACCGCCGTCGGCCAGCAGGGGCCCATCGCAAGGTCGACGGTCAGCCCGCGCGCCTTCGCCCGGCGCAACGCCGTCTCCACCGCCGCGAGCCACGCGGGCGTGCCCCAGCCGTAGTGCTCCGGGTCCATCACCGTCTGGACGCTGTGGTGGACGTCCTGGATCTCGACCCCGCCGAACCCGGCGTCGGCGATCTGGTCCACCTCGCGGGCGATCTCGCCGAGGTCGACCAGGCCGTGCGGCCACCACCAGCGGAACTTGGCCGCGGTCGAGGCATCGGGCTTGGCGAACTGCCGGGCGAAGGACTTCCCGCCCGAGGCGAGGGCGGGCGGGGCCCACGAGAGGGTCGCGCCCACGCCGAGTGCCGCGCCGACCGTGAGGACCGTGCGTCTGCTGACTGTCATCGGGTGGCCTCCAGCCGGGCGGTGACGGCGGCCTGCGGGCGCAGCGCGACCGGGCCGACAAGGCCCGACGGCAGGATCTTGTTGCGCTCGTTGGCCAGGGTGTTGGTGACGCGGACGCTGATCGTGTTCACCCCGGCGTGCAACGCCTTCGTGGCGTCCACTGTGTACGGATGCCAGAGCGCGGCGGGCAGTTCGGTGCCGTTCACGGTCGCCGTGGCGAGGTCGTGCACTTCGCCGAGGTCGAGCACGAGCTTGCGCTTCGCGAGGTCGGCGGCCGTGAGTGTCACCGTCGTGGTGTAGACGGCGCTGCCGGAGAACGTCGGCGCGAACGTGGTCCAGGAGCCGAGCGGACGTTCGGTGGCAACGGCGCCGTCCTGTTCCAGCCGGACGGTCCACGGCCCGCTCAGCGCGATCGGCGTCAGCGAGTCGGTGACCTGCACGGTGCCGCGGTAGGTGCGGCCGTTCGCCTGCCCGGTGAGCGTGTAGCTGCCGGACGCCGTCGCGGTGACGGCTGCCTGAAGGTCGCGCCCGGCCTGGGAAACCGAACTCGCGGGCAGGGTGCCGTCGGTCAGGTGTGCGGTGTCGTGGACGCCCTTGCGGAACACCACGCCCAAAGTCTCGTACGGCTGGAGCGTCACTGGAACACCGGTGGTCCGGCCCGTCGTGTACGCCGTGGCGACCTTCGCCGTGCCGGTGCGCGGGTCCCAGATCTCGGGCGTGCCGTCGACCGGGAACGTCACCGTCGTGGTGACGACCGCGTCACTCTCGTTGTTCAGCAGGAACGCCGTGTCGGCACCACGGCCGGTACGCGACACCCGGACGGCGTCCGCCGCGGGCTGCAGCCGCGCCGCGCCGTCCCCGGCGTTCTGCGCCAGGGCCGCGATCGTGTTCACGTCGGTCACCAAAGCGACCGCACCGGCTCCACGCCGGGCCCACGAAGCGCCCGCACCACCGAAAAGTGAACGCAGCTCACGCGCCAGATCGGCGTCGCGGCCGGTCGCCTCCCGCATCGGCAGCGGGCCGACCGCGACGACGTGCCCGCCGGTCTGGACGAACTTCGCCAGCGACCGCGCGGTCGCGAGGTCGAGCACCGGCGTGCGCGGCAGCACCGCGAGCTGGTAGCCCGCCTGGCCGACTCGGAGGGTCCCGCCGCGCGAGACGGCCTGGAACCGCGCGGCCGGGTCGCCGGACAGCGACGAGTCGCTCAGCAAGTCGAAGTCGACCTGCCCGCGTTCCAGCGCGTACGCCGTGGCCGAGAAGTCGGCGTCGAGCTGGTGCGAAGAATCGGACACCCGGGTCTGCTCGGCGGCCCGTTGCGGCTGGACCAAAGCGGTCCGGGCGAGGTTGGTGCCCCGGCCCAGTTCCATCACGCGGCCGATCCACGCGTCGACGTCGGGCATGTCCTCCCAGAACGTGCTGCGCGGCCCGAACGGCGGCGCGAACGTCACGGAGGTCTCGTCGGTGTACATCGCGTGCAGGAAGGTGAGGTTGACGCCGCGGGTGGCCAGCGCGCCGACGGTGGCGTGCATGTAGTCCGGCGCCACCTGCCAGCCGGCGTTGCCGAAGGTCTCCATCAGCGTCCGCGGCGCACCGCTCTGGTGGGCGGCCGAGGAAGCGTTGCGGCCCAACGTGGTCTGCTGGCCGGCGGTGTAGTCGGTGGTGATCATGTCGCTGCCGGGGACCTGCGCCCACTGGTTGTCCTTGGACAGGTCGCCGGTGGAGTTCATCCGCTGCTGCGGGCTCTGCTCGTCGAGCAGCGGGTTGGAGATCAGCTTCAGGCCGTGCTTCGCCATCCAGTCGGCTTCGCGCTTGTAGTAGCTGGTGGAGAACAGGTTGTCCACGGCCCGCCAGTACGTCCCGGCGGCCTGGTCGGCGACGGTGTCGAGGCCGTCGGCCGCCGCGGTGTAGGCGACGCCGGGGGTGCCGCCGGCCGCGCGGACGGCGTCGGCGAGCCCGGGCGAAGACGGCAGGCGCTTGAACGGGTGCGGCTGCGCGGACGCGATGAACGGCTCGTCGTCCCAGAACCCGGGGACCACCGTGCCCATCGCCCACGGGAAGCGGCGTGCGTACTCCTCGGGCGCGATGCTCAGGAAGGCGTCCGTCGCGTGCGGGTCGAGGAGGTCGAGGTAGCCACGTGTGTAGCCGCTGGAGTCGTCCTGCAGGAGGACCTGCGAGTAGACGTCGACCTGCCAGCGGCCCGCGGGCACCTGCCAGGTGCCGCCCTTGAGTTCGACGGCGGCGTTGGTGCCCACCGGCCGCGCGGCCGCCGCCGTGACCCCGGCGAGGTTGACGCGGTTCTGTGGGAAGTCCGCGAGCGCGGTGGCGTTGTCGAAGGTGGACGTCCACAGCTTGGTGGCGTCCGGCGCGGTGACGGTCAGGTCGTCCCACAGTGAACGTTGCGTACCCTCGGCCGACACCGCCGCGGCGCCGGTCGGGAAGCTCGCGTCGGTGGCGGCGGGCTGCACGGTGTTGTTGATCTTCGGGGTGATCGTGTTCCCGGAGACCGTGACGTTGATCGTCTGCACGTGAGTAGGGGTGAAGCCCGGGGTGTTGACGCCGGTGGTCAGCCGAGTCCTATTCGAACCATCCACTTTGTACACACTCGCCGCGCCCTTCGCGTCCACGTCCACGAGGTAGCCGTGGGTGCCGTCCGAGCGCACCGCCAGCTGGACGCCCCCGGCGGTCAGCGTGACCTTGCCGCTGACGGTGTAGTCGGTCCAGCCGGCGCCGGGCGTCAGCGGGGCCATGCCCGGCTTGGTGGCCGGGTCGACGACCAGCTTGCCGGTGTCCACGCTGAGCCCCGACGTCTCGGCGAGCGGCAGCGTCGTGGGCCCGTCGACGATCCGGGTCGAGCGCAGCAGGCCCTTCAGCCGCAGGTCCGGGCGCGCGGGAATGCTGCGGTTGCCGAGGGTGCCGCCGTTGACGACGTAGTTCGCGCCGCGGCCGCTCGGGAAGTTGTTGTCGTTGAACAGCCACATCTTCATGCCGGTGCGCTGCGCCTCGCGCAGCACGTGCCCGACGAGCGTGAACCAGTCCTCGCTGAGGAACACCGGCTTCATCGAGTCGCCGCCGAGCGGGAAGATGACCGCCTCGTACACGCCTTTCGCGCGCATCTCGGCCATCTGCTGGTCGGTGATGTCACTGGTGATGGTGTTGTTCCAGTACCAGTAGATCGCCGGGCTGCTGTCCTTCGGCGGGTGCGCGAAGGCGGCCGGGTCGAAGCCGGGGTCGTGCCCGGCGGTCGCCGGAGTCGCCGAGGTGGCCAGGCTCAGGGCGGTGGCCGCCGCGAGCACCAGGGACGTCAGTGTCCTGCGCATGGGATTTCCCTTCAGCCGCGCGGAATGGGTTGCCGGAAAGTGTGGGTGCCCGAGCCGACGCGGAAGACGGCGTCGCCCTGCGGCAGGTGCACTTCGGCCGTGCTGCCGGACGGGACGGTGACGGTCAGCCGGTACTCGCGGTCGGACTTCGTCCACGCCGTGCTGACGCGGCCCTGCGGGCTCTCGTAACTGCCGGACGCGGACGTCAGGTCGCCGACGACCGCCGGGTCGATCACCAGGTCGCGGAAGCCCACCGAACCGGCCGCCTGTCCGATGCCGGTCAGCCGCGTGGTGAGCCAGCCGTCCATCGCGCCGAGCATGAAGTGGTCCTGCGACTGGCCGCTGCCGCCGTCCCACGTCTCGCCGAGTGCGGTCAGCCCGGCCTGCACCTGGTGGCCCAGGCTGGGGCTGGTGGTCTGCGTGGCGATCCGGTAGACGACGTCGTCGCGGCCCGAAGCCGACAGCACCCGCAGCACGGACGGGAACGAGATCTCCCCCATCACCAGGTGCCAGCCCGCGGCCTCGATGGTGTCGACCAGGTGCTGGGTCTGCCCGGCCCGCAGCTCGGCGGGCACGGCACCCATGTCGAGCGCGAGGGCCGTCGCGCCCTGACCACCGCCGCCGAACAGCCCGGTAGCGGAGTTGTAGTACTTGGCCCACACGGCTTTCGCCAGGGCATCGGCCTGCGCGCGATAGGCCGTGGCGTCCTGGCCGAGCGCCGTCGCCACCTTCGCGAGCCCGTCGGCGACCGCCCAGACGCCGAAGCTGCTGGGGATCGCGCGCGGCATCGCCGGGGTCTCGGTGGTGATCCAGTCGCCGAGGCCGTAGTCGTACACGCCGTCGACCCACCGCGCGGTCTGGCCCTGCAGGTAGCCGAGGTAGCGCCGCATCGCCGGGTAGTACTGCGCGAGCAATTCCTTGTCGCCGTAGGTCTGGTACGCCTTGAGCGGCACCTGGACCAGCGCGCCGCCCCAGTTGGGATCGTCGCGGTAGGAGCCGGCGAGCGTCACGTGGTCCGGCACGGTGCTGGGCACCAGGCCGCTCGCTTCCTGTCCGTCGGCCATGTCCGCGACGATCTTGCCGAGGTAGGCTTCGACGTCGTAGTTGCGGGCGAGCGCGTCGAACGCGAGGTGGTCCTGCTCCAGCCAGCCGAGCTTCTCGCGGCTCGGGCAGTCGGTGAGGATGCTCTGCATGTTGTTCTCGACGGCGGCACGGGTGAGCCGGTGGATGCCGTCGAGGGTCGCGTCGGAGGAGTCGAAGTCACCGGCGGAGTCGTTGTCCGCCATCACGCGCAGGCCCGCGACCGAGAGCTGCGCGCCGTCCGGGACGCCGACCACCTCGAGGTAGCGGAAGCCGTGGTAGGTGAAGTCCGGGTGCCAGGTCTGCTTGCCGCCCTTGCTCGTGAAGCTGTCCCAGATCGGTGCGCCGACGTTGCTGATGGACTGGTCCACGTGGCCGTCACGCAGTGCTTCGGCCGGGTAGATCCGCATCGACGTCCCGGCGGGCGCGGTGAGCGTCACCTGCGGCAGGCCGGCGATGTTGCGGCCCAGGTCGTAGACCCGGATGCCGGGAGCGGGACGTGAGATTTCCTTGCCGGGCAACTGTTCCACGACCCGGACGGGCTCGGTCTGGCGCGCGGTCAGCTTCGCCGTGCTCGTCGCGGGCACCGCCGGCGACCAGGTGCGGCGGTCGGTGCCGGGCTGGTCCCAGCCGGGGATTTCACGGCGGGCGTCGTAGTCCTCGCCGCCGTACCACTGGGAAACGGTGGTGGCGCCGAGCGTGGTGCGCCAGCTGGAATCGGTGCCGATCCGCTGCACACTGCCGTCTGTTAGCGTTAACTCCAGCTGCGCGACGACTTGCGGGTCGCTCGCTGTGCGTGCGAACTTCCGGTAGCGGCCGGAGGTGTGCAGCGCGTCCGCGGTGCCGTCGCCGACGGCGATGCCGATCGTGTTGGCGCCGCCGCGAACCTGCTTCGTGACGTCGTAAGCGGCGTAGGTGACGCGGTCGGCGTAGTCGCTGTCGCCGGGCTCCAGGACGGCGTCGCCGACGCGGTTTCCGTTGATACTGGGCACGTAGACGCCCAGGCCGCTGACGTACAGGCGAGCGCTCGCGACCCGGCCGCGCACGGAGAAGTCCTTGGCGAACAACGGAAGCGCCGGTGGCAGCCAGGTGGCGGGCACGGGCTCGCCGGTCACGGTCTTCGCGACGGTGAACGGCCCGGCGACGGCGGTCGCGGTCTGCACGGTGTAGTCGACCGGGAAGTTCGCGGTCCGGCCGTCGGCGGTGAGGGTGTCGGTGCGCGGGTAGAGCACGACCTGGTCGAAGGTGCGCGCGGCACCGAGGTCGACGGTGAGCCAGACGTCGGCGTCCGCGCTGGTGTGCGCGGCGCTCTGGTAGCCCGCGTTCCCGGCGTCCTCGGGGTTGGACGTCGTGAGGCCGTCGGCGACCAGGCCGGGTTCCCACTCCTTGCGCACGGTCTGGGTTTCCGACGCGGTCACGTACTTCTGGCGGCCGTCGGCGAAGTTCACGCCCGGGTCGGCCGAGTCGCGCACCTGCAGCTCGGCCAGCTGCAGCCGGTAGGTCAGGTCGGGGAAGCGGCGGGTGTCGCCGGTGGTGACCATGCGGTTCTGGCTGTCGAGGGGCTGTTCGGCCAGGGGCAGCCCGAGCTTGGTGACGTCGAGCTTCACGAACTGGGCGGTCTGCGGCGGGAGCGTGACGACCACCGGCTGGGCGGGCTTGGCGCCGAGCTGCCACTGACTGTTCGTGACCCACCCCGCGGACCAGTCGTTCTGGTTCGTGAGCCCGGTTTCGAACCAGGACGGCGTGCTCCAGGCCGAGGGAACGGTCCCGGACCAGACGCGGACCCGCCAGTAGACGCGCTGGCGGCTGCCGAGGGTGCGGCCGGCGTAGTCGAGGTCGGCGGCGGCGCCGGCGACGCGGCCGGTGTCCCAGAGGTCGGGGTGGGCCAGGCGTGCTTCCGAGGTGGCGGCCTGGACTTCGTAGGCGGTCTGGTCGCGGGCGGTCGTCCGCCAGCTCAGCTCGGGGGTGGTGTCGTCCGTCCCCAGTGGCCGGTCGAGGTGGTTCGCGCGGAGGTCGGTGGCGAAGAAGAGGCGGTTGCCGAGTTCGGGTTCGGCTCCGGCGGGCGTGGCGGTGCCGAGAACGAGCAGCGGGACGAGGGCGAGGAGACGGCGGGATCTGTGACGCACGGCAGCTCCTGGGACGGCCGGTGGGGACGGCCTGGATTCGACGATGAATCGTTTCAAGTCAGCGATCTGTAACTGCGGCTTCGACAAGGAGGGGAAGTGTTCGGAATCCGGCGAGGTGACCCTGCCTCAGCGGGCCGGCCGCCCTCAAACTGGCGGGTAACAACGCTTCGGGTCGGGATGCAGAACGAGAAGGGGCGTGCGGCCCGGCTTCTGTCGCTTCATCGCGATCTCCGAATTGAAAGGTTTCACAAGCAAGACGGCAGTGACGCTACCTTGCGCCCGAAGCGGAAGTCAATGACGAGCGCCTTCACCCGGCCTCGTCGTCGTGCACCGCGATCTCGACGAACCGCCGCAGCAGCGCCTCGTGGACGTGCGGGAGGAACACCAGCGTCACCGGGCTCGGCGGGGCGCCGCGCAGCGGGACGAACCGCACCGCCGGGTGGATGTTGCGCCGCATCGCCACCTCGGTGGCGATGCCGATCCCGCGGTCGGCGGCGACGCTCTCGATCCACTCGTCGAAGTTGGCCGTCTCCACGATCGTCTCCGGCCGCTCGTCCGGCGGCCAGGACCACGGCCCGGTCGTGCCGCTCACGATGTTCACCACCAGCGGCCACCGCGGCACCTCGTGCCACGCCAGCTCCGTCCGGCCGGCCAGCGCCGACCGCACCGAACACGCCGCGACGCGGACCTCGTCGAACAGGTGCACCATGCGCAGCGCGGACGACCGCACCGGCCCGCGCACCACGGCGAGATCGACCTTGCCCTGCTGGAGGGCGGCGAGCGGGTCGTCGGTGCGCACCAGGTCGACGGTCCGGCCGGTGTCCCGCTCGAACCGCGTGACCGTCCGCTGCGCCCACGGGTCCGGCAGCAGCCAGCTGAACCCCAGCCGGACGTTCGACGCCCGGCGGACGGCGCCGAACCCGCGTTCCAGCTCCGCGAAGGCCCGCTCGACGTGGGCCAGCAGGGTCTCCCCCGCGGCGGTCAGCTCGACGTGCCGGGTGTCGCGGTCGAACAGCGTGACGCCCAAGGCGTCCTCCAGCTGCCGGACCGTGCGGCTCAACGCGGGCTGGGTGATCGCGAGGTCGCCCGCCGCCCCGGTGAACGACCTCAGCCGCGCGACCGCCTCGAAGCTCCGCAGGTGCCGCAGCTCCACCCGGCCCGACGACAGCTCGCTCATGCCTGGGAAGCATAGATGCACCCCAGCAGGCATTTCTCCGCCGGCCGCGCGCTGCCTAGCCTCGAACTCATGAACACCAAGCTGGACGCGCTCGGGCTCTCCTCGCCGATCCTCGCGGCCCCCATGGCCGGCGGCGCGACGACACCCCGGCTCGTCATCGCGGCCGCGGCGGCCGGCGGGGCCGGGCTGCTGGCCGGCGGCTATCGGACCCCCGAAGCGCTGGCGCGGCAGATCGCCGAGGTGCGGGCCGCGTCCGTCCCGTTCGGGGTGAACCTGTTCGCGCCCAACCCGGTGCCGATCGACCCCGCCACGTACGCCGCCTACGCCCGCCGGCTCCAGCCGGAGGCCGACCGCTACGACCTCGACCTGGCCGGCATCCCCCGCACCGAGGACGACGACGGCTGGCGCGACAAGATCGACCTGCTGCTCGACGCGCCGGTCCCGGTGGTCACCTTCACCTTCGGCCTCCCGGATCCGGCGGTGGCCGAGGCACTCCGCGCGGCGGGCACGCTCGTCGGCCAGACGGTCACCTCCCCCGACGAGGCCCGCCGGGCCGCGAACGCCGACTTCCTCGTCGTGCAGGCCTCCTCGGCCGGCGGGCATTCGGGCACGCTCACCCCGGGGTGGACACCGGCGGACATCCCGCTCGGCGAGCTCGTCCACGCCGTCGGCCGGGTGTCCGGGCTCCCCCTCGTCGCGGCCGGCGGGATCGCGACCGCCGACGCCGTGGCCGACGCGCTGCGAGCCGGTGCCGTGGCCGCCATGGTCGGCACCGTGCTCCTGCGCTCCGACGAGAGCGGGGCGTCCAAGACGCATCAGGCCGCGCTCGCGGATCCGCCCGGGGACCGCCGGACGGTCGTCACCCGCGCGTTCACCGGCCGGCCCGCCCGCGCGCTGGCCAACGCGTTCACCCGCCGCTACGACCGGCTCGCGCCGGCGGGTTATCCGGCGCTCCACCACCTGACCGGTCCGCTGCGCAAGGCGGCGGCCGCCGCGGGCGACGCGGACCGGCTCCACCTGTGGGCGGGCACCGGGTTCCGGCACGCGTCCGCCGAACCCGCGGCGGCCATCCTCGGCCGGCTCGTCACGAACCTCTGACCCAGGAAGGCATTCCGATGATCGAACTCGTCGACTACCAGTTCGGCCCGCAGGCACGAGCGCGGCTGGCCGAAGCCCGCGACCCGGGCCGGGCAGGCGCGGTCGCTGCGCTGGAAACCTTCTACCACGCCCTCAACCGCCGCGACCTCGACGCGCTGTCCGCCGTGTGGTCGCAGGACGAGCTGGCGCAGCTGAACAACCCGGTGGGCGGCATCCTCCGCTCCGGCGCGGCGGTCACCGGCCTGTACCGCCGCATCTTCGCCGGCGACCTCCGCCTGACCGTCACGTTCGCCGACGCGGTCACCTACTGGTGGGCGGACGCGGTCGTGTTCGCCGGCCGCGAGCTCGGCCAGTACCACGACCGCGACGGAGCCACGGTCCCGCTGACGATCCGCACCTCGCGGGTGTTCGGGTACGACGCGGGACAGTGGCGGCAGGTCCACCACCACGGCAGCATCGACCACCCCGAAGAGCTTGCGGCGTACCAGAAGGCCGTCCGCGGCTAGCGGTCCGGAAGCGCCTCGGCCAGGGTGCCGACGACGGCCAGTGCCCCGTTCAAGCCGGTCAGCTTCAAGGCCCGCCCGACGGTGCTGCGCTCGGGGGTCACGACCCGGAGCCGGGCGGTGTCCCCGACGTCGCGGTGGGCCTTGAGCAGGACGGTCATCCCGACGGAAGCGAGGAAGGAGACCCCGGTCAGGTCGATCACCAGCAACGCCGGCCCGCGGCCCAAGGCCGCCGCGATCGCGGTTTCCAGGATCCCGGCGCTGAGCAGGTCGACCTCACCGGACACCACCAGCACCTCGGCACCGGCATCGACCCGGCGCGCCTCCACGTGCAGCAGATCCTGGGGCCGCACCCGGCCCCCGTCAGCGGTCACCTTCACCTCCGGTTTCCTCGGCCGAAGCCGCTCCGCACCCGTCGTACCCAGATCGACGGCGGTTGAAACGGGCTCCCCCAATCGCTCAGCCGGCCTTGCCGACGATGCGCAGAGCCAGGTCGCCGTACTGGTACGCGAGCTGGTCGACGGAGAATTCGCCGCTGTCGTGGAACCAGTTCGCGACCCCCATGCCCATGTCGAGGATCGAGTACGACGCGAGCCGCGCGGAGCGGACCGCGAAGATCCCGTCCGCCACGCCGTGTTCGATGAGCTCACGGAAGCCGCGCTCGTACGTGCTGCGCAGCCGGAGCACCCGGGCGGGCTGCTCGAGACTGCCGATCTCGCGGTTGCCGACGAACGCTTCGAGCCGGTGGCGGGCGTGGTAGCGGACGTGCGCCTCGACCGCCCGGCGGAGCCGCTCGGTCACGTCGGTGACGCCGTCGACCGCCTCGGCGTGCATCGCCAGCAGCGTCTCCATCGTGCCGAGCATGAGCTCCGCGAGCAGCACCTGCTTGCCCGACACGTGCTTGTACAGGCTGGGCCCCCGGATGCCGACCGCGGCACCGATGTCGGCCATCGTCGTCGCCCGGTAGCCCTGCGCCGCGAACAGCCGCAGCGCGGCGAGCCGGATGGCCGCGGCCCGGTCGGCGGGCAGCCCGGCCGCGATGTCGCCGGGGCGATGGGGACGTTCCGCTTTCATGCCGACAGGCTAACGCCAATTAGCCACAATGTCTTGACTTCGCCGCAAGGTGAGCGTTCTCATGGCTAACAGTCATTAGCCAAGGAGGCATCGATGCCGATCGAGTTCGCCGCGGACGAGTACGCCGCCCGGCTCGCCGGGCGCGTCCGCGAGTTCGTCCGGGAGAAGGTCCTCCCCGAGGAACAGGCCTGCGACGGCGTCCTGCACGACGGACCCGAACCACTCCGGCGCCGGTTGCAGCAGGCCGCCCGTGACGCGGGGGTCTTCAGCCCGCACGTGGCGCCGGAGTGGGGCGGTGCGGGCCTCGACCTGCGCGGCCAGGCCGTGGTGTTCGAGGCGGCCGGGTACTCCCTGCTCGGCCCGCTCGCCCTGAACATCGCCGCGCCCGACGAAGGAAACATGCACCTGCTGGCGAAAGTCGCCGGCGAAGAGCAGCGGCAGCGCTACCTCGCCCCGCTCGCCGCCGGCGAGATCCGGTCCTGCTTCGCCATGACCGAACCGGCGCCCGGCGCGGGCTCGGATCCCCGGGCACTGGCCACGACGGCGGTCCGGGTGCCCGGCGGCTGGCGGATCGACGGCCGGAAGTGGTTCATCAGCGGCGCCGACGGGGCCGCGTTCGCGATCTGCATGGCCCGCACCGGCGGCGCGCCCGGGGACGCCGGCGGCGCGACGATGTTCCTCGTCGACGCCGGCAACCCGGGCATGAAGATCGTCCGGAACATCACGACCCTCGACGAGGGATTGTTCGGCGGCCACAGCGAAGTCCTCTTCGACGGCTGCGTGGTCACCGACGACGCCGTGCTCGGCGAGGTCGACCGCGGCTTCGACTATGCCCAGGTCCGGCTCGGGCCCGCGCGGCTCACCCACTGCATGCGGTGGCTGGGCGCCGCGCGCCGCGCACAGGACGTCGCCCTCGACCGCGCCGCGAGCAGGTCGGCGTTCGGGCGCCCGCTCGACGAGCTCGGCATGGTGCAGCAGCTGATCGCCGACTCCGAGATCGACCTCGAGGCGGCGCGGGCGCTGCTGTGGCGGGCCTGCTGGGAGCTCGACCAGGGCCGCCCCGGCGCCCAGGAGACGTCGATCGCCAAGACGTTCGTGGCCGAGGCCGTGCACCGGGTGGTCGACCGCGCGGTCCAGATCTGCGGCGCGCTCGGGATCTCGGCGGACGCGCCGCTTTCGCGGCTGTACCGGGAGGTCCGGCCGTTCCGCATCTACGACGGCCCGTCGGAGACGCACCGGTGGGCGATCGCGCGCCGCGCGGCCAAGGCTCGCGCCGCCGTCCGATGAGCGTCGCCGGTGTCGACCCCGAAGCCTTGCGGTGTTACTTCGAGCGCGAGATCCCCGGGTTCGGTGGCGAGCTGGAGATCGAGCTGATCCACGGCGGCCGCTCCAACCTCACGTACGCCGTGACCGACGGGACCCACCGCTGGGTGCTGCGACGCCCGCCGCTCGGGCCGCTCACGCCGACCGCGCACGACGTCGGCCGGGAGTTTCGCGTGATGGCGGCGCTCGGCCCGACCGACGTGCCGGTTCCCCGCACGGTCGTCTCGTGCGAGGATCCCGCGGTACTCGGGGTTCCGTTCACGGTGGTGTCGCACGTGGACGGACCGGTGCTGCGGGACGGCGCGGCCTTGCCGGAGATCGATGCCCACCGGTACACGACGGCACTCGTCGACGAGCTGGTGAAGCTGCACGCGCTCGTCCCGGCGGAGATCGGCCTCGGCGCGTTCGGCCGTCCTTGCGGATTCCTGGACCGCCAGCTCCGGCGTTGGCGAGGCCAGTGGGACCGGGTCGCGACGCGTGCACTGTCCACAGTCGACGATCTCTGCGAGCGGCTCGGCAAGGCCGCGCCACATGAGAGCGGCGCCGCCCTGGTGCACGGCGACTACCGCTGGGACAACACGATTCTCGGACCGGGTTCGAGGATCGCGGCGATCGTCGACTGGGAGATGGCCGCGCTCGGCGATCCGCTCACCGACCTCGGGCTGCTGCTCGTGTACTGGGACCCGCGGGTGGCGCCCGTCCTCGGCGTCGGGCACGTCCCGACCGCGCACCCCGGCTTCCCCGCCGCGGCGGACCTCGCCGAGCAGTACGCCCGGCGCAGCGGCCGTGACCTCACGGAACTGGCGTTCTACCAGGCGCTCGGCTGGTTCAAGCTCGCCGTGATCGCCGAAGGCATCCACGCCCGCCACCGGGCCGGGCAGTCCGTCGGCACCGGCTTCGACGACGTCGGCGCGGCCGTACCCGGCCTGATCGGCGCGGGCCTCGCCCTGCTCACCTAGGAGGATTCATGCGGTTGTCCGGGAAAGTCGCGCTCGTCACCGGCGCCACGGGCGGCATCGGCGAAGCGATCACCCGCCGGCTGGCCGAGGAAGGCGCGCGGGTCGTCGTCACCGATGTCGACGCCGGACGCTGCCAGGCTCTGGCCGCCGAGCTGCCCGACGCGCTCGGCCTCGCCCTCGACGTCACGTCGGAAGAGGCCTGGCAGTCGACGGTCTCTCAGCTGGACCGGCTGACAATCCTGGTGAACAACGCCGGCATCGGCGAGCCCGCGACGGTCGAGACGGAGACGCTGGAGACGTGGGAGAAGGTCATCGCCGTCAGCCAGCGCGGAGTCTGGCTCGGGATGAAGCACGCCGGCGCGGCGATCGAGCGCGCGGGCGGTGGCTCGATCGTCAACATCGCGTCGATCTTCGGCACGGTCGGCGGGTTCGGGACGCACTTCTCCTACCACGCCGCGAAGGGCGCGGTCCGGCTGATGACCAAGAACGCGGCACTGCACTGGGGCAAGCGCGGCGTGCGCGTCAACTCGGTGCACCCCGGGTTCATCGAGACACCCCTG
Source organism: Amycolatopsis ponsaeliensis (assembly GCF_030182635.1). Classification (NCBI taxonomy): domain Bacteria; kingdom Bacillati; phylum Actinomycetota; class Actinomycetes; order Pseudonocardiales; family Pseudonocardiaceae; genus Amycolatopsis; species Amycolatopsis ponsaeliensis. The sequence continues at coordinate 119,787 of NZ_JAPZLD010000004.1, read as the reverse complement.
TCGCGGCAGCTGTGGGAGGGCACGCCCCGGCACACGGCGATGGTCGACGGCACCCCGCTCGGGCGGCTCGGCCGGACCGACGAGGTCGCGGGCGCGGTGGCGTTCCTGGCGTCCGAGGACTCGAGCTTCGTGACGGGATCCGAGCTGTACGTCGACGGCGGCTGGACCGCCCGCTGACTGCCCGGCGTCAAGCCGTGGCTTCGGCGAGGAGGTCGATGATGAGCCGCTGTTCGAACCGGGCTGCTTCGAACCCGGTGCCGCCGCGCCCGGTCGCCCGGCGGGCGAGATCGGACGGCGTCGAGCCGTGGTCGTTCGCCGAGCGAGGGTCGGCGCCCAGCCGCAGGAGCGCTCCGACGGCCGCCGAACACCGGTTCCGGACGGCCCGGTGCAGGGGCGTGACCCCGCCGGACGCGGTGGCATCCGGGTCGGCGCCCACGTCGACGAGGTACTCGATGACGGCCACCTGGCGTGCCGGGTTCCAGTGGCCTGCGCCGGGTGCGCCGTTCACCGCCGCGTGCAGGGGTTCGGCGCCGCGGCGGTCGCGGGCACGGACGGCGGCGCCGCGCGCCACCAGATCCCGGGCGATCTCGGCGTCGTAGGCGAACGCCGCGGCGTGCAGCGCGGTGTCGCCCTCGTAAAGCTGGGCACCACACCCGGCCAGGAAGAACTCGTCGCGGCGCGCGAGGCGCGCGGTCACCAGCGCCGGTGCGGCATCGAGCGACGCTCGGACGACCGCACGATCGCCTGCCGCGATGGCCACCAGCACCCCGACGAGGTCTTCGACGTGCGCCATGGCGGGCACCCTACCCCGCCGCTATGCCGCCGGCGAGTACCGCGCCACACCGTCCATTTCGGACACGACGGCCCGGCCGCGGGCGACCAGGACGTCCAGGTGGGCGACCGTCTCGTTCACCGCGAGCATCCGGTTGAAGTCGTTGAGGTCGCCGAACGCCACCGACCGCCGGGTCCACCCCAGCCGGCCGGCGACGGCATGCCCGTCCCGGGCGCCGGCCCCGAGGGCGTCTTCGGTCTCGGCGAGCCGCTTGTCGTGGTGGGCCAGCAGCTCGTCGACGCGCGTGTGGGTGCTTTCGGCGACCGGGCCGTGCGCCGGCAGCAGCCTGCTGTCCGGGAACGCCGTCATCAGCGCGAGCGAGTCCAGGTAGTCGCCGAGCGGCAGGCCGGGTTCGCCCAGCTCGAAGCCGATCGACGGGGTGATGTGCGGCAGCACGTGGTCGCCGGAGAACAGCAGCCCCCGGCGTTCGTCGAGGTACACGACGTGCCCGCGCGTGTGGCCCGGCGTCGGCACCACCCGCAGCGGGTGCCGCAGAGCCACCAGGCCCGCGTCGAGCCACCGGTCCGGCGGCTCCCAGCCGGCCGGGTCGAACTCCCCGTACCCCTCGGCCATCCGCTCGGCGAGGTCGGCCGCGCCACCGCGGCGGAGGACGTCGAGCGAGGTCACCGGGACGTCCGTGCGCAGCGTGGTCAGCAGTTCGAGCCCCGGCCGCTCCCCCGCGCCGAGGTGCACCCGCGTCCCGAAGCGGCGGCGGAGCTCGGCCGCCTGCGTGTAGTGGTCGCGGTGGATGTGGGTGACGTAGACGTCGGTGATCTCGCCGAGCCCGTGGCCCAGCCCCGCCAGCGACTCCGCCAGCACTTCCAGGGACTCGGGGATCGACCAGCCGGCGTCGATGAGGACCAGGCCGCCGGGTTCCTCGAGGGCGTAGACGTTGATCGCGCGCAGGCCGTCGTTGGGCAGGGGCAGCGGGATCCGGTGCACGCCCGGCGCGACCGTTTCCGGTCCGCCGGTGGCCCACTTTCCGCGGTCGAGACTCATACTGTGCCAATCGTTACTGATCCGGCCACAGTCACGGCCGAATGACTTTCGTGGCAACGGTTACGTGCCGCGTGGGGTCGGCCTGCTTTTGGCCGGATCAGTAACCCCCGTGTGCAGGCCTTCGGCGACCTCGCGCGCGCCCGCGCGGTCGAGCTTGCCGACCTTCGTCTGCGGCAGCGCGTCCACCAGGTACACGAACTCCGGCCACTTCGTCTTGGACAGCCCGGCTTCACGCAGGTACCCGGTCACGTCCCCGAGCTCGACGGGCTCGCCGTCACCGGCGACGGCGAGCAGCGCCACCCGCTCCCCCAGGACGTCGTCGCGGACCGGCACCACGCACGCCTGCGCCAGCCGCTCGTAACCGGCGACCGCCCGCTCGATCTCGGTGACGTCGATGTTGCGGCCGCCGCGGATGATGACGTCCTTCTCCCGGCCCATGATCGTGATCAGTCCGTCCACTTCGGACACCACGAGGTCACCGGTCGGGAAGAACCCGTCCGCGGTCAGCTCCGGCGGCTCGACGCGGCCGCCGCGGGCGTACCCGAGGAACAGGGACGGCCCGCGCACCTGCGCCCGCCCGGTCTCACCGGGCCCGAGCACCGCCCCTTCCGGGGACACCGCCCGCACCTCGGTGCCGGGGAACGGGCGGCCGTCGTGGCCCAGCCGGATGCCCGCCGGCTCGGCCGGGTCCGGCGAGGTGTGGCCGAGGCATTCGGACATCCCGAACACGCGCAGGATCTTCGTCCCCAGCGCGGTTTCGGCGCGGGTCAGCGCGAGCTGGTCCATCGGCCCGCCGCCGACGGTGATCGACCGGACGCCCCGCAGTTCCTCCCGCTCGGCCGCGGCCGCCAGCTGCAGTGCCATGGTCGGGACGCACATCGTCCACCGGGCGCCGGTCTCCGCCAGCCGCGTGAGCACCGCGGGCGGGTCCCACTTCGCGGTGAGGACCAGCGGTCCGCCGAGGACCAGTGAGCAGTAGACGCCGAAGCAGAACGCCGCGGTCGACGACAGCGGCACGATCGCCGCCACGGCGTCACCGGGCCAGAGGCCGTTGATCGCGATCGTGCAGGCGCAGGCGTAGTGCAGGGCCGCTTCGGACTGGACCACGCCCTTCGCCCGCCCGGTCGAACCGGAGGTGAGGCCGATGAACACGCCACCGTTCCACCGCGCCGGATCACTTCGGTCCACAGTGGACCATACAGACCAGCCGCCGAGTGCGGTCCCGGTGGCCGCGACGTCCCATTCGTCCACAGCGGACGGTTCGGCGACGACGACGTCCGGCCGGATGTCTTCGGACGCGGCCGCGAACTCGGCGCGGGTCGTGTGCCGGTTGACCACGGCGAGGACACCGCCGGTCAGGCCGGTGGCCAGCGCGGCGACGACCGTGCGCCACGAGTTGTCGGCCTGGACCAGCGCCGTGGCACGCGGGCCCAGCACCTCGGCGAGGGCCTCGGCGTCGGCCAGCAGCCGGCGCGCGGTGTGCTCGCCGCTGTCGTCGACGACGGCGACGAAGTCCGCCTGCTCGGCTCGCTTGCGGAAACTCTGAACGGCTTCCTTCATCCGGCGAACATCTCCCGTTCGGCGCCGAGGACGGCGATCCGGCGGCCCCGCATGTCACCGACCTGGGCGACGGCTTCGGCCCATTCGGGGCTGGCCAGGGCCGTGCGGAGATCCTCTTCGGTGTCGAAGCCGAGGATCGAGACGCCGTCCCAGCCGTCCGACCGCGGTTCGAGCGCCGACTCGATCTCCGTGTGCCGCCACGACCGCAGGCCCGGCAGCCGGTAGGTGAGCTCGGCGTGGTCGGTCCGCCACCACGTGATGAACCGCTCGTGGGTCCAGTCCGGCGGCTTAGCGGCCAGCAGCACCAGGTTGTACATCCGCACCTCCCTCGAACCGGACGGCGGGCGAGCGTCCGATGATCAGGCGTTCCAGCCGCCCGGACGCACCGACCTGACCGGCCGCGACGAAATTGGCGACCACCTCGCCGGCGCGGCGGACCTCGCCGAGGTAGAACTCCCCGCGGCCGGTCGAGCTCACGTCCAGCGGGTGGTGGGTGAGCGTGTTCTTTTCGCGCTGGGCGAGGTAGCCCTCCATCGCTTCGCGGCCGCCCGCGAAGTCCGTGGCGCGGCCGTCGGTGGAGAACAGGATGGAGAACGCGAAGTCGTCGTCGATCAGGTCCAGGATCCGCGACGGCGTGTCGCTGTCCATGATCTCGAACCACTTCGTCAGGAACGGCGCTTCAGGCATGCTCGACCTCCTTGCCGGTACGGCGGGCAGCCAGCCGTCCGGCCCGGCGGCCGGACACCACGGCCAGGCACAGACCGCCACCGTAACCCTCGTTATACACATCGGACAGATCGGCGCCGGCCGGGTAGAGGCCTTCGATCGGGGTGCCGGAGTGGTTCAGCGCGGTGCCGTCGGGGTCGGCTTCGATGCCGCCGAAGGTGAAGGTGATCGCCGGGACGACGTCGGCGTGGAACACGCGGCCGTCGCCGAGGCGGGTGCGGGCTTCGGGGTCCAGGTGCACGGGCAGGGTGTCGACGCTGTCCGCGACGCCGACGCGGCCGCCGCGGTCGCGGGAGAAGGCCCAGCGGTCGAGGCGGGGGCTGCCGGGGATGAACGGTGCCTCGGCGGCGGCTCGCTGGACGGCTTCGGACCACAGCAGCAGGCCGCGGCCGCCGTGGGCGGCCAGTGCCATCGCGTTGTTGTGGTCGCCGCGGGTCTCGTCGGTGAACCGGTGGCCGGCCGGGTCGAGCAGCACGCCGTGGTCGCTGTGGTAGAGCGCGAAGGCGATGTAGTCGATCGGGCTGAGCGGTTCGACGCCGTCGGCGAAGAGGTGGCCGTAGAAGCCGGTGTTGGCGGTGTTGACCGACGCGCCCAGTCCGGCCGCGAGGGCGGCGCCGGTGCCGCGGGACCACGGGTTGCCGCGCAGCGGCGGGACGAACCCGCCGCCGACCAGCGCGGCCCGGACGGCCTGGTCGGCCTGCCGCCCGCCGGTCGCGAGCACGACGGACCGCGCCGCGATCCGGCGCGGCCCGGCCGGGGTGGTGACGTCGAGGAGGTAGCCGTCGTCGTCCCGGCTCAGCTCGTCGGTCTCCGCGTCGACGACGACCTGCCCGCCGGCCGCGGTCAGTGCCCGGGTCAGGTGGGCGAGCAGTACCGGCATGTCGAACTTGTGCCCGCGTCCGGCCAGGGCCCGTTCGACGCCGGTCAGCGGCGGCGCGAAGCCCGACAGCCAGGCGATGGCGTCGTGGTAGCCGTCGACGACCATCAGGCCGTGGCGCTGGTGGGGCCGGGGTCCTCGCGGCGCAGCGCGGCCTCGTCCTCGATGGCCCAGACGTACCCGCCGGAGATCGCCGCGGAGCCGCCGATCACCGGCGCGCGCTCGACGACGAGCGTGCGCGCGCCGCCGGTGGCGGCCGTGACGGCGGCGGACAGCCCGGCGAGCCCGGCCCCGAGCACCACGACGTCGAGGTCCTCGGTCATCGCCGCGCTCCTTCCGGCCAGTCGACGAGGGCGAACGTCGGGCTGAAGAACGACTGGTACCGGGCCAGCAGGCCGTTCGGCGAGACGATCGCGGCGGAGTGGAAGGCGCCGACCGGTTCCCCCGCTTCGGTGACGACGCCGTAGACCATCTCGGTGTCGCCGTCGGCGCAGTAGCGGAGGATTTCGTGCACGCGGTCCACCGGGTTCCGGCTCCCGAGGTAGGCGGCGAAGTCCGCTTTGGACGTCCCGGCGACCTCGCCGGACGGCAGCGCGATGAGGAACCGCAGGTCCGGCTCCATCAGCTCGAGGGCCTTGGCCGGGTCCTCGTCCATCCGGGACAGATATTCTCGCAACGCCACGGTCACTCTCCCTTGAGTGGTCGGCAGGGTGGTTCAGCGGGCGGGCGGGGTGTAGAAGTCCCCTTCGGAGGTCCACTTGCCGTTCTTGACGACGACCTTCTGCACGTCACGCGTGCCCATGTGGCGGTCCGGGCCGAAGCTCATCACGGGAGCGACGCCGGGATCGATGTTCTTGGCCTGTTCGTAGGCTTTCGCCAGCGCTTCGGACGTCACCGGACCGGGGATGGTCTGCGCGATCTGGGCGAACACCTTGGCCCCTGCCCAGCCCCAGAGCGCGATGAAGTCCGCCGGCTGCCCGGGCTCGTACTTCGCCATGGCGTCCCGGAACTCCTTCACCGCCGGGTCGTCGTCGTTGGGGGACTTGACCAGCTGGACGGCGCGGGCGCCCTCGGCGGCGGCGCCGGCCAGGGTGAGCGTCGATTCGGCGGCGACGGGGGCGTAGCTGTAGGTGGGCGCGGCGAGCCCCTGCAGCTTCGCTTCCTTCATGAACGCCGCCGCCTCGGGCGAGGCGAGGATCAGGACGATCGCGTCCGGGGCCTTCCCCTTCACCTGGCTCACGACCGGGCTGTAGTCGGTCGACTGGAACTTGACCGGCTGCAGGCTGACGTTCATCGCCGGGTCGGCTTTCTTGGCGACGCTCTGCGCGGCCTGGGCGACCTTGACGAACGCGGCGGGGTCGCTGTGCACCACGACGACGTTCTTGCGGCCGTCCTTGGCCACCCAGTCGCCGAGTGCGGCGGCCTGGTCCTCGTACAGGGTCTGGGTGCCGAACAGGTTGGGGCGCGGCGGGCTGTACCAGGAGTCGAGGCCGCCGAGCTCGTTGAGGATCGGCACCTTCGACTGCTGGAGCACGAACGGGAAGGCGGCCTCGGCCTGCGAGGTCCCGTTGGCCGCGACGATGGCGGCGACCTTGTCCTGGCCGATCAGCTCGCGGGCGATCTGGACGGTCTGCTGCGGGTCGAACGCGTTGTCCTTGACGATCCAGTTGACCTTGCGGCCGTTGATGCCGCCGCGGTCGTTGACCATCTTGAAGTAGGCGTCCGCGCCGGCTCGCTGCGGGACGCCGGAGGCGCTGACCGCACCGGAGAGCGGGTACCACGCCCCGATGGTGATTTCCTTGTCGTTCGCTCCGGCCGAGTTCGCGCTCGCGCAGGCGGTGGCGGCGAGAACCAGGGTCGCGGCGACGCTGGCAACTTTGACGTGCGTCGAGCGGAGGCGCATGACTGCTCCTAGCAACCTGAGTTCAGTTCAGTTTGACTTTAGCCGCCGATCCCGGGGCGGACAAGGGACGCGGGGAACTACCGGAATGGGAGGCTGCCGGGAAAAGCCCTGCCCGGTCCTTTGTGGATTCTCGGGCGGTTATCCGGTGACCATGCGGAGGCAGCAGCCCTCGATGAGCTCCCGCACCTCGGCGAGCGGCGTCGACCCGGTCGGCCGGTACCACCGCCAGACACTGATGATGAGGCCCAGCAGGGCGAGTGCCAGGGTGTGCGCGTCGCGGACCGGGAACGCGCCCTGCGACATGCCCTGCGTGAGCAGCCGGGTCCAGTCGCGCTCGATGCTCTGCACCAGCTCACGCGCGGCGCGGCGCTCGGTCTCCTCGCGTTTGGACGCCCGCGGCCCGGCCAGCAGCACCATGTTGTTCTGCAGGATCCGCATCTGGAGGATCTCGTTCTCGGACACGGCGAACGCCGCCCGCACCGCGGCCCGCAGCGCCGCCACCGGGTCCTTCTCCCCCTCGGTCGCCTCGACGAACTGGTCGCGCGAACGCTGCAGCTCCAGCCGCATGATGGTCAGCAGGCAGTGCGCCTTGGACTCGAAGTAGTGGTAGAGCGCGGTCTGCCCGATCCCGACCCGGCCGGCCACCGCCGACCACTTGGTGGCCTCGTAGCCCGCCTCGCCGAAGTATTCGATCGCCGCGGCCAAGATGGCTCCGCGCTTGGACCGGGGACCTTCGTCCGGTTCCACGAGCCTTGCCCCCGTCATGGCCTGTCCTCTCGTCCGCGTCACCGTGCGAGCCCCGAGCGTAGTCCCCACCTGAATTCATGTCACATTCGCTTCCGCAGAAACGCGGCGACACCCTCGCGGCCGGCCGGCGAGACCGCCGCCTCCGCGATCGCCCGGGCTTCGTCGTCCAGCTGGCGGTCGAACGACCCGGACATCCCTTGCCGGACCAGGCGTTTGGTCAGACCGGAAGCCGGGAGCCCGGCCAGCCGCCCGGCGAGCGCGGCCGCCGCGGATCCGGCCTCCGGCACGACGCTCGTGACCAGGCCCGCGGCCAGCGCTTCCGCCGCGGTCAGCCGGCGGTTCGTCAGCAGCAGGTCGAGCGCGACCCGCGGTCCGACGAGCCGGGGCAACGACCACGTGACGCCGGCATCGGGCGGGTAGCCGATCGCGGGGTAGCCCGCGACGAAGGTGGCGTCCTCCGCGGCGATCACCAGGTCGGCGGCGCCGAGCAGGCCGAGCCCGGCCCCCGCGACCGCGCCGTGGACAGCCGCGACCACCGGGGCCTCGAGCCGGGTGAAGATCCGGAGCGCGTCGTGCAACGCGTCCGTCACGCGGGTCAGGTGCCCGCCGAGGTCCTCGGCCGCGGCGAACTCCCGCAGGTCGCCGCCGACGCAGAAGGAGGGGCCCGCCGCGGTGAGCAACACCGCCCGGACGTCCGGGCCGCAGCGCCGGGCCGCGCCGAGCAGACCGGCCGCCGTCGCGAGGTCGATCGGGTTGCCCCGGCCGCGCACCAACCTGATGTGCGCGACGCCGTCCCGGACGGACACCGACACGCTCATCGCGCCGTCCAGCCGCCGTCGACCACCATGACCTGGCCGGTGTAGTACGAGGACGCGTCGGAAGCGAGGAAGAGCAGGGCGCCGTCGAGCTCGCCGGCGTCGCCGCCGCGGTTCAGCATCGTGTTGCGCTCGACCCACCGGCGGGAACGCTCGTCGGTGAACAGGTCTTCGGTCATCTCCGAGCGGAACCAGCCCGGTGCCAGCGCGTTGACGCGGACGCCCGACCCGCCCCACTGCCCGGCCAGCTCCCGGGTGAGCCCGATCAGCCCGGCCTTCGACGCGGCGTAGCCCGCCCCGCCCAGCGGAGCGGCCGACACGAGCCCGAGGATCGAAGCGACGTTGACGATGCTGCCGCCTTCCCCGCTGCCGGCCATCAGCCGGGAGAGGTGGAACGGCGCGACGAGGTTCACCGCGAGCACGTCCGCGAAGTCCTGGGCGCTTTCCTTCGAGGCCTGCCGCTCCCCCGCCACGCCCGCGTTGTTGACCAGGATGTCGATGCGGCCGGCGGTCTCGGCCAGCCGTTCCCGGTCCCGCGCAACCGAGACGTCGCAGGTGACCGGGTGGATGTCCGGCCCCAAAGCCGCCAGCCGGTCGGCCCGGCGCGCGGCGGCGAACACGGTGGCACCGGCGGCCGCCAGCACCGACGCGAACCGCGCGCCCAGCCCGGACGACGCCCCGGTCACCACGGCCGTCTTCCCGGCCAGGGAAAACATCAGGCGTCCACGGCGATCGGGAGGGCGGTCGCGCCGCCGTCCAGCACGAGGGCCTGCCCGGTCATCCACGACGACGCCTCGCTCGCGAGGAACAGCGCCGCGTTGGCGACGTCCTCCGTGGTCCCGAGCCGGCGCAGCGGCAGCTTCGCGGTGAGGACCGGCTCGCGCGCCTCCCACACCGCCCGCGCCAGCTCGGTCTTGATCACGCCCGGGGCGATCGCGTTGACCCGGACCTTCGGGCCGAGCTCGTAGGCGAGCTGCCGGGTCATCAGCAGCATCGCGGCCTTGGTGGCGTTGTAGTAGCCGATCTGCGGGTCGACGATCAGCCCGCCGACGGAGGCGATGTTGACGATGACCCCGCCGTGCTCGCTCATCCAGGCGTGCCAGGCCGCGCGGCTCCAGGCGATCATGCCGTACTGGTTGACCCGCACGGTCTTCTCCGCTCGCGGCAGGTCCAGTTCGAGCAGGTCGCCCAGGTACGGGTTGGTCGCCGCGTTGTTCACCAGGATGTCGGTCCGTCCGAAGTGGACCATCGTGTCGGCGACGCAGCGCTCGGCCTGCTCGGGCTCGCCCGCGTTGGCGACGACGTCGAGCACATCGCCGGTCCCTTCGCCGCGAAGCAGCTCCGCGCGGGCGTCCTTGAGGCCGTCCGCCTTGCGGGCCGCGATGACGACGTGCGCGCCGGCGGCCCGGAACGCCTTGGCGATGCCGAGGCCGATGCCCCGGGAACCACCGGTGATCACGGCCACTCGGCCGTCGAGGACCTTCATCGGGCTTTCTCCTTGTACCGGGCCAGTTCCTGGCGGGCGACGGTGCGCAGGTGCACCTCGTCGGGGCCGTCGGCGATCTTCAGGGCGCGGGTGATCGAGAACAGCCGGGCGAGCACGGTGTCGTCGCTGACGCCGGCCGCGCCGTGGGCTTGGACCGCCCGGTCGACGACGCGGTGGGCGACGTCGAGGGCGGCGACCTTGATCGCGGCGACCTCCAGCCGGGCGGCCGCGTTGCCGACGGTGTCCATCAGCCAGGCCGACTTGAGCACGAGCAGCCGCAGCTGTTCGATCTCGATCCGGCTGCGCGCGATCCACTCCCGGACGACGCCCTGGTCGGCCAGCGGCCCGCCGAACGCGACGCGCGAGAGCGTCCGTTCGCACATCAGCCGCAGCGCGCGTTCGGCGAACCCGACCGCGCGCATCGCGTAGTGCATGCGGCCGGGTCCGAGCCGTCCTTGGGCCAGCGCGAACCCTTCGCCTTCGCCGCCGAGCAGGTTCGACGCAGGCACGCGGACGTTCTCGAACAGCACTTCACCGTGGCCGAGGCGGTCGGTGTAGCCGAACATCGGCAGGTCACGCAGCACGGTGACGCCGGGGGCGTGCCGCGGGATGAGCACCATGCTCTGCTGCCGGTACGCCGGCGCGTCGGGGTCGCTGACGCCCATCAGGATGATGAGCTCGCAGTCCGGGTCGAGGATGCCGGAGGTGTACCACTTGCGGCCGTCGACGACGTAGTGGTCGCCGTCGCGGGTGATGCGGGTGCGGATGTTGCGGGCGTCGGAGCTGGCGACGTCGGGTTCGGTCATCGCGAAGCACGACCGGATCCGGGCGTCCAGCAACGGCTTCAGCCACCGTTCCCGCTGCTCGGCGGTGCCGAACAGGGCCAGCAGCTCCATGTTCCCGGTGTCGGGCGCGGAGCAGTTGAAGACCTCGTTGCCGATGATCGAGCGGCCCATCAGCTCGGCCAGCGGCGCGTACTCGAGGTTCGTCAGCCCGGCGCCCCACCCGCCGTGGGCGAGGAACAGGTTCCACAGCCCTTCGGCGCGGGCCTTCTCCTTCAGCTCCACCATGATCGGCGGCAGCGCGTGGGGGTCGGCGGCCTCGGCGATCTGCCGGTCGTACACCCCCTCGGCCGGGAGCACGTGGGTGTCCATGAAGGACCCGACCCGGTCCCGCAGCTCGACGGTCCGTGCGGAATACCCGAAATCCATGGCTAGCTCCTCAGAATGTCCACGGCGGACCGGATCATCGCGGCGATCGTCGGGGGCAGCCGCTCCTGGTCCGGGTCGTGGTGCTTGCCCTCGCGGTGGCGGCGCAGGTTGTGGCCCATGATCGCGGCCATCTTCATCCGCCCCAGCGCCCGGAACCACGCCATCGCCGGCAGCGCTTCGCCGTAGACGTCGAGGAGTTCCGCTTCGGTCGGCAGCCCGGGCACCGGGGTGCCCAGTGCCGGGAAGTTGCGGTGGTCGGCGAACAGCAGGAACCAGCCGAGGTCGGTGCGGGGGTCGCCGGTGCTCCAGATCTCCCAGTCCACGACGGCGGTGGCCCGCGCGCCGGCGAACAGGATGTTCCCGAGCCGGAAGTCGCCGTGCACGAGCACCGGCGGCAGGTCGGCCGGGACGTCGTCGGCCAGCAGCCGCAAGAGGTCTTCGGCGCCGGGCCGGAGCCCGGCCGGGACGGCGTGCATCGTGCGGCTCCAGCGTTCCAGTTCCCCGGCGGCCGTCGCGGGTGGTTCTCCGGGCACCGGACCGGCGTCGTGCAGGAGCCGGAGGAGACGAGCCGCTTCCAGCATCCGCGTGCGCGCCAGCTCCGGGCCGAGAGCGTGCTCGTCGAGGACGGGTTCGATCGCCTCGCCATCGGCGAACTCCATGGCGAACCACGTCTCGTCCGTCACGATCACGCGCGGCACCGGCACCGCCGAGCCCTCGAGCTCGCGCAGGACCCGCGCCTGTCGCAGGACGTCGTTGCGGCCCAACGGTTTCTGACCCGGCGGCACAGCCTTGACGACGTACTTGCCGTTGACCGTGTAGGTGAGCCCGGAATGGCCGCCGGGGAGGACTTCCAGCTCGCCACCGAGGCGCGCCCGGACCTGCTCGGCGAGGCTCATCGGGACGGCTCCTTCGGCAGGCCGAGCACGCGCTCGGCGAGGATGGTCCGCTGGATCTCGTCCGACCCGCCGGCGATGCTGTAGCCGGGGGCGCCGAGCAGGTGCTCGGTCCAGGCGAAGGTGCCCCACTCGCCGGTGTCCGCGGCCAGCTTCGGCCCGAGCAGCTGCACGACGAGGTCGCTGGTCCGCCGCATCGTCTCGGTCGCGTAGAGCTTCCCGACCGAGGCTTCCGCGCCGGGTTCGCGCCCGGCGGCCAGCGCCGCGGTGACCCGCAGGCCGATCAGCCGCTGGACGAGCGTGCGCACGAACAGGTCGGCGGTCTGCTGCCGCTCGACATCGGTCAAGGCACGGTGCCGGGCCAGCTCGATCGCGCGGTCGGCGTTGTCCAGGCCGAGCGACCCCGAGTCGAGGCGTTCGGCGGCCAGCACGCTGAGCGTGACCTTCCAGCCCTGCCCGACCGGGCCGAGCCGGTCGGTGTCGGGCACGACGACGCCGTCGAGGTAGACCTCGTTGAAGCTGGCGCCGCCGGTCATCTGCCGGATCGGCCGCACCGTGACGCCCGGGGCGTCCATCCGCACCAGGAACACGGTGATCCCGGCGTGCTTGGGCGCGTCGGGATCGGTGCGGCACACCGCGACACCCCAAGTGGCGACACGGGCGCCGGACGTCCACACCTTGTGGCCGTCGAGAATCCATTCGTCGCCCCGGCGCACCGCCTTCGTCCGGACAGCAGCGAGATCGGACCCGGCTTCGGTTTCCGAGAACAGCTGGCAGGCCAGCTCGTCGGTCCGCAGCATCGGCCGGAGCCAGCGCCGTTTCTGCTCGTCGGTCCCCCAGATCTCGATCGCCGGGGCGACCAGGTGCTGGGTGACGGGGAAGATCTCACTGCGGCGCGGGACGTCGAACGCGGCTTCCTCGGTCCGGTAGAGCTGTTCGCAGAACGCAGGCAGGCCCCGGCCACCCGATGACGGTGCCCGGCTGAGCGCTCCCCAGCCCGCGTCGAACCGCGTGCGTTCCCACTCCTGGCCATGCGCGGTGTGCGCGCGTTCCTGCGCTTCGGTCCAGTTTTCGAAGACGGCCACCGAGTCGTCGCCGGTTCCCCAGGCGGCCGAGGTGCGCGGTTGCGCCACAGTGGACAGCCACGCCCGTGCGTCCGCACGGAACTCCGCCGGGCCGGTCATCGGGCCAGCACCGTGCACGCGCTGACCCCGGGTGCGCCGTAGACGTGGGTGAACCCGACCTTCGGCCCGCCCGGCACCTGTCGCGCGCCCGCCCGGCCGCGCAGCTGCTGGACGATCTCGTAGACCTGCCGGAGGCCGGACGCGCCGATCGGCTCGCCGTTGGCGATGCAGCCGCCGTCGGTGTTGACCGGCAGCGTGCCGTCGATGTCCGTGGCCCGGGCGGCGATCAGCTTCTCCTGCTCGCCGTCCTCGCAGAAGCCGCATTCGGCCAGGTGCATGACCTCGGCACCGCTTTCGGTGTCCTGCAGCTGGACGACGTCCACATCGGACGGTCCCAGGCCGGCCTGCTCGAACGCCGCCGCGGCCGCGTCCCGGCTGACACTGCTCGGCTCACCCGCCTCGATCACCGGGCTGAACACCTCGAACGAGCCACGACGGCGCGTGCGCACGACGGCCGACCGCAGCGTGACCGCGTCCCGGGTGGGGACCGAGGGAGAGCACAGGACCAGCGCCGCCGCGCCCTCCCCCGGGGAACAGAACATGAAGCGGGTCAGCGGGTCGTTGACCATGCCGGACGCGAGGATTTCGTCGGCACCGATTTCCTTACGGCGCCAGGCTTCCGGGGTCAGGCTGCCGTTGCGGTAGGCCTTTTCCGCCACCAGCGCCAGCGTTCGTTCGGTGATCCCGAAGTCGTGCATGTACCGCCGGATCTTCATGCCGAAGAACTGGGTGGTCACCATCAGGCCGTCGCGCCCGTAGGCGTCGTCGAGGCCCCAGTCCGCCGGCCTCGGGTCGAACGCGCCGCGCGGGTGCTTGTCGAACCCGACCACGAGCACGACGTCCGCCATCCCGCCGCGGATCGCGTTCACCGCGGAGACGAGCGCGCTGCCGCCGGTGGCGCAGCCGTTCTTGACGTTGACGAACGGGAGGCCCGTCAGCCCCAGGTCGGCGACCAGGGTGTCGGCGAGCCCGGCGGCGTCGCTGCCGCCGAACGCGGCGCCGACCCGGGACCACGGGATCCCCGCGTCGGCCAGCGCGGCCGTCGCGGCGGCGACGGCGTGCTGCCGGCCGGACCGCTCGGAGCGGCCAAACGGCGTGCGGGCGGCGCCGCAGATCAGGACGTCGGTCACGAAGCCTCCTCGACCGGCTTGGCGTGCGGCACGCCGGTGGTCTCCTCGACGCGCAACCGCATTCCGATATGGACACTGTGGACAGTCCCGGGTACGTCGAGCACGGCGGCCACGCGCGGCCCGCCGTCCAGTTCGACGTACCCGAGCGCGAACGGCCGGAAGCCATCCGCGGGCGGGACGTACGGGGGCGACTTCGGCGCGAACCGCTGCACGGTCCAGGTCCACAGCACGCCCTCGGCGGGCAAGGTCACCCCCGTCGGTGTCATCGCTCAGCGCCCCGTCCACTTGGGTTCGCGCTTCTCCAGGAACGCCGCGACCCCTTCGGCCGCGTCGTCCGAGTTCAGCGTCACGCCCACCGCGAGGTGCTCCATGACCATCAGCGACTGCGTGTCGGCGTCGAGGCTGCGGTCGATGGTCATCTTGGTGATGCGCATCTGGAACGGGCTCTTGTCGGTCAGCTGGCCGACGAACTCTTCGACCGTCTCGTCCAGCTTCTCGGCCGGCGCGGACTTGTTGATCAGGTCGAAGTCCGCCGCCTCGACGCCGGAGAGCAGCTTGCCGGTGAGCATCAGCTCCTTGGTCTTGCGGATGCCGATCATCCGCGGCACCCGGTAGATCGGGCCCGCTCCGCCGAAGAGCCCGCGGCGCATGTGGAAGTCGCCGATCTTGGCGTCGTCCGAAGCGATCGCGAAGTCGCAGGAGATCATCAGCTCGAACCCGCCCGCGGTGACGTAGCCCTCGAGGACCGCGACCGACGGCGTGTTCATCGAGTACAGGCGGTCGCAGATCTTCGCGGAGATGACGGCCACCTCCATCGCCGTCGAGCTGCCGATGTACTCGGCCTGCAGGCTGTCGAGGTCGAAGCCGGAGCAGAACGTGCCGCCGCGGCCGCGCAGGACCAGCACCCGCAGGTCCGGGTCCTTGTCCACCTCGGTGATGATCTCGTCGAGCCGCTCCAGGATCGGCACGGTGACGCAGTTCTTCTTCCACGGTCGGTTCAGCCACACCCGCGCCACGTTCCCGTCGCGCTCGAACTGGATCTCGTCTTCCACGGTCATCTCGTTCTCCTAACTGAACTGACTTCAGTTTGATTGAATAGCCAGGGCGGGTCCGCTGTCAACCCGCTGTCGGTGGTCTGCCGCGGCGGTCGTGAGTGGTAATCAGGGTTCTGGCCGACCACCTTTGTCCGGCAGCGCGCCCCAAAGCGGCTTGGGTGCACAGGCGCCGCCCGCTCGACGTCTTCCGGCTGGGACGTGGCCGCGAGGTGTCGATGGAGGATCCGGGACGCTGAGTGGCCAGAATCCTCCATCGACGAACGCCGAGACCCCTGCCGTGACGCGACCCTGAAGGCGCCACTTCGAGGGACCTGGTGTCGAGCGTCTGAGGTTTGTCGGCAGATGTCCGGCACCGCGCCCCACACATCTCGAGCAGCGGCAAGCCGCCGGTGCGTAGGTGACCAAAAGCAGATCCGCCCTAACGCTCATTACCACTCACGAGACCCAAGGCGACGGCCAAGCGGGCGGCGTGGTCCTGCGGGGTGCCGAACAGCACCTCGTCCGCCCGGGCCCGCCGGACGTACCGGTGAGCCGGGTGCTCCCACGTGAAGCCGGTTCCGCCGTGCAGCTGGACGTATTCGGCGACCGCCAGCCGGTACGCGCCGGTGCACACCGTCGCGGCCGCGGCGGCGGCCACCGGCAGCTCGGAAGACTCCGACGCGACGCACGCGACCGCGTACGCCGCGGCCGAGCGGGCGGCCTCGTACTCGACGAGCAGTGCGGCGAGCCGGTGCTTCACCGCCTGGAACGAGCCGATCGGCCGGCCGAACTGGCGGCGTTGCCCGACATACGCCACAGTCGCCTCGAGGACGTGCGCGATGCCGCCGACCTGCTCGGCGGCCAGTGCGGCGCGCCCGATGTCGAGCACCCTGGGCACGATGTCCGCGCTCCCGATCGGCGTCGCCGGGGTGTCGTGGAACTCGATCCGTGCCTGGGGCCTGCTCTCGTCGAGCACGCGCAGCGACAGCCGGCTCGCGGCGTCGGGCTCGCAGGCGTACAACCGGTCCCCCGCCCGCGCGAGGACCAGATCCGCGACCGCTCCGTCGAGGACGAACTCCGCCGTTCCCGACAGCGTTCCCCCGCGCGCCCGAACGTCTCCGTCGAAAGCGACCGTGGCTCGCCGGGAGCCGTCGGCGATGCCGGGCAGGTAGCGCTCGTCCCCGGCCAGCAGCAGGGTGTGCGCGGCCAGGACGACGGCCGGGAGCAGCCCTCCGGCGCACACCGCGCGGCCGGCCTCCTCGAGCACCACCGCCAGCTCGGCGAACGAATACCCGGCGCCGCCGTGCTTCTCGGGGATCGCGAGCCCTTGGACACCCAGCTCACCGGCCATGCGCTTCCAGAGTGCCTCGTCGCCACCGTGCGCGGCGAAGAAATCCCTTGCCACCGCCCGGAGTTCCCGTTGCTCCGCGGTCTCGGTGAGCAAGCCGGGGTCGATCGTCGGCATCACGCCTCCAGCGTCGTCACGTCGCGCACGCCCAGTGCCACGGCGTGCTCACCGCCGAAGTAGGCGGACTCGGCCCGCGTGGCGAAGGTGGGATCGGCCGCCGAGCCGTGCGCGGCGACGACTCCTTCGTGCAGCACGACCACGTCGTGGCAGGTCGCCATCGCGCGGCTCAGCAGCTGTTCCAGCAGGACGACGGTCAGCCCGCCCCCGGCGAGCTCGCCCAGCCGCCCGTACACCTCGTCGACCAGTGCCGGCGCGAGCCCGAGCGCCGGTTCGTCGACGACCAGGACGTCCGGGCCGGCCATCAGGGCGCGGGCGATGGCGAGCATCTGCTGCTCGCCGCCGCTGAGCCCGGCGGCCGGCACCGACAGCCGGTCGCGCAGCCGCGGCGGCAGCCACTCGGCCGTCTCGTCCAGCTTCGCCCGCAGGCCGGCTCCCTTCAGCCCCACGGAGTACGCCGCGACTTCGAGGTTTTCCCGCAGGGACAGGGTTTTGAACAGGGCCCGGCCTTCCGGGACGAGGCTGGTGCGGACCGCGCGGACGCCGGTGTCACTCGCCTCGCGCGTCCCGGCGGACGGCCGCAGCGAGCCGTGCAGGACGCGGCCGAGGGTGCTCTTGCCCGCGCCGTTCGCGCCGACGATGCCGAGGACGGCGCCTTCGTGGACGTCCAGGTCGATCCCGCGCAGCGCCGCGACCCCGCCGTAATGGTGTTCGACGCCGGCCAGCCGGATCACGACCGGGCTGTCGGCGGCACGGGCGGGCAACGCGGCGCGCGCGGTCGTCGTGCCGAGGTACGACGCCTGCACGGCGCTGTCGCGCAGCACCTCCGCCGGCGGTCCTTCGCCGATCGGGCGGCCGAAGTCGAAGGCGACGACCCGGTCGGCGACGGCGAACAGGTCGTCCAGCACGTGGTCGATGACCAGCACCGCGGCACCGCCGTCGCGCAGGCGCTCGATCTGCCGGGCCGCGGTCGCGCGCTCGTCGGCGTCCAGGCCGCCGAACGGTTCGTCCAGGACGAGCAGCGCGGGTTCCTCGGCCATCGCCCGGGCGAGGTCGAGGCGCTTCTGCAGCCCGAACGGCAGCTCGGCCGGGTACCGGCCGGCGACGTCGGCCAGCCCGACGCGGGCGAGCAGCTCGCCGGCGGCGCGGCGGTGCCGCGGCGTGACCCGGCGGTGCGTGCACAGGACGTTTTCCAGGACGGTGAGCTCGCCGAACGTCTCCGCGTGCTGGAAGGTGCGCCCGATCCCGAGCCGCCGCCGGGCGGTGGCCCGGGTGCTCAGCAGCTGCTTGCCGGCGTACTCCGCGCTGCCGCTCACCCGGCCGCCGCCGGTCAGTCCGGAAAGGACGTTCATCAGGGTGGTCTTGCCGGCGCCGTTCGGGCCGATCACCGCGAGCACCTCGCCCCGGCGGACCGACAGCGACGCGCCTTCCAGTGCCTTCAAGCCACCGAAGCGCACCGAAACGTCCGTCAAGCCGAGCAGCGGCGGTCCGGTGGGGGGCCGGTGCACGACTTCGGGTTCCGGCACGGTCACCGGGACGGGACGCGGCGGCCGGGCGAACTTCCGGGCGAGCTTCCCGAGGGACGGCACCACGCCGCCGGGCAGGAAGATCAGCGCGGCGATCAGGACGAGCCCTTGCACCACCGGCTGGGGCAGCCCGACCGACGAGGCCAGCGTGGGCGACCAGGCGAGGTAGCCGCCGCCGACGACGGCGCCGAGTACGCTGCCGACCCCGCCGAGCACGCAGGAGGAGATGAGCGAGATCCCCAGGCCGAGCGAGAACGGGTCGGGGCTGACGAACCCGCTGAGCAGCCCCAGGAGCACCCCGGCGAACCCGGTGAAGGCGGCGCTCACGGCGAACGCCAGCGCCGACTGCGCTTCGGGGGCGATCCCGATCGACTGCGCGACCAGCGGGTGAGACTTCGCCGCCACCAGGCGCATCCGCAGCGCGGAGCCCTTGGCCAGGACGGCGATCGCGAGGCACACGCCGGCGGCGGCGACGGCGAGGGTCTGCGCTTCGGCTCCCCCGCTGGGCAAAACCCCGGCGACGGTGTCCACTTGCGACACCGGGACACCCTGGTCGCCGCCGGTGACGTCGGTCCAGCGGTTGATGACCTCCAGGGAGACCAGGCTGAACGCGAGGGTGAGCAAGGCGATGTAGAGCGTCGAGAACCGGGCGCCGGCGTAGCCGAGGAACCCGCCGAGCACGGCGCTGGACACGACCGTGCCGACCACGATCGTCTCGAGGGACCAGCCGTGGCCGCTGCCGTAGGCGGCGAAGTACGCGCCGACCGCGAAGAACGCCGGATGCCCGACGGACCAGACGCCGGACCAGCCCGCGAGCAGGCCGACCGAGAGCACGACGATCGTGTAGACGGCGGCCAGCGCGACCGAATACGCCTGGTAGGGCGGGATCGCACCGGAGTTCAGCACCGCGATCAGCGCGACCGCGGCGAGGGGCCCGAGCAGGGCCCGGGTGACCCGGGAGCCGAGGAAGGTCATGGCGTACCTCAAACCCGTTGGAAGGTGCGCGTGCCGAACAGGCCCTGGGGCCGGATCAGCAGCACGAGGACGGTGAACGTGAAGACGAAGGTGTCGCGGAAGCTCGCCGAGACGTAGCTCGCGCCGAGGTTCTCCAGCACCCCGACGACCAGGCCGCCGACGACCGCGCCGTACATGCTGTTGAGCCCGCCCAGGAAGATTCCGGCGAAGGCCCGGAACAGCGGTGCCGACAGCACGGCCGGGGCCAGGCCGACCTTCGGCGCGTAGAGGCACGCGGCGATTGCGCCGAGCCCGAGGCCCAGTGCCCACGCCAGGCGTGCGATCCGCTGCGCGCTGATCCCGACGACCTGCGCGGTGTCGGCGGACTCGGCGACCGCGCGCATCGCCGAGCCGGTGGTGGTCCGGCCGAACAGGAACGCGACGAGACCCATCGCCACCCCCGCCACCGCGATGGTCAGCAGGCTCTGCGCCGGGATCGCGAGGCCGCCGGCGCGGACCGTGCCGTCGACGATGCTGGGGAACGACTTGGGCTGCGTGCCCCAGACCGAGCTGATCACGCTTTCGGCGATGAGCGCGACGCCCATCGTCACCACGAGCGCGGCGAACAGCCGGCCCTGGCCGAGCGGCCGGATCACCACCTCGCGGACCAGCAGCCCGGCGACGACGGTCACCACGACCGCGCCGAGGACGCCGACGAGCACGGCCGCGCCGTTGTCGTGGAAGGTGATCGCGGCGTACAGGCCGAGCGTCGCGAGGCTGGCGAGCGCGAAGTTCACGACGTCCGTGGCCCGGTAGACGATCACCAGGCCGAGGCCCATCAGGCCGTAGATCGCGCCACTGGCGACCCCGCTGACGAGCACGAGCAGGAATTGATCCACGCCAACCCTCTCCCTTGAGGACGAAGTGAACTCAGTTCAGGTGACGGTAGCCGGTGCCGCCGTCGCGGGCAAGCCCGTCAGACGGTGAAGCGGCCGCCGTTGGCCAGCACCACCGAGCCGGCCAGGTTCGACGCTCCTTCACCGGCCAGGAACAGCGCGACGTCCGCGATTTCCTCCGGTGTCGCGTACGCCCCGCCGCCCGACTCGCTGAACGCCCGGCGCAGGGCATCCGGTGTTCGCGCGGCCATGCCGGTCTCCGTCGGCCCGGGCGCCACCACGTTGACCCGCACCCCGAACGGGACGACCTCCTTCGCCACCGCCTGGGCCAGTGCGTGCACGCCGGCCTTCGACGCGGAGTAGTGCGGATAGCCCGCGGGGGCGTCGAACGCCGACGACGACCCGACGACGACCACGGCGCCGGACCTGCGCGGCACCATGACGCGGACCGCGGCGCGCAGGACGTGGAACGTGCCGTCGAGGTTCACGCCCAGCACCCGCCGCCAGGACCGGACGTCCAGCGCCGCCGTCACCTCCGGCGGCCGTCCGGCTTCCCACGCGTCCGCGATCCACTGCTTCGCCTGGGGATCGTCGACACCGGCCGCGTGCACGACGACGTCGAGGCCGCCGTAGTCGCGCTCGATCCCGGCCACGAGCCAGTCGACGCGGTCCGGATCCGAAACGTCCACTTCGGCCGCCCGCGCGTTCGCCAGCGGCGCGGCGACGTGCTCCGCGGCCGCCAGGTCCCGGTCGGCCAGCACGAGACCCCGGGCCCCGGCCAGCTTCCGCGCCACCGCGGCCCCGATCCCCGAGCCGGCGCCCGTCACGAGCACCACCTTGTCCGACCGTCCTGCTACCTGAACTGAGTTCATTTCTGTATGGTCGGCGTTGTGACCGCGACGCGCAAGACCCCGGCCCTGCGGCTCGTGGCGTGGGGCAGCCCGCCGTCACTGGTCGACGTCGGCGTGCCCGAACCCACCGGTACCGAGGTGCTGGTGCGCGTCGAGGCGGCCGGGATCTGCCACTCCGACCTGCACGTGCTCGACGCCGCACCGGGTGCGCTCCCCTACCGGCCACCGTTCACGCTGGGCCACGAAATCGCCGGCCACGTCGCCGCGCTGGGCGGCGAAGCGAGCGGCCTCGCCGCCGGCGAACGCGTCGCCGTCTACGGTCCCTGGGGCTGCGGCACCTGCCGCCGGTGCGCGGTCGGCGAGGACAACCACTGCGACCTGCGGGCCGAGCTGTCCTGGTCGGGGGCGGGCCTCGGCCGCGACGGCGGCATGGCGGGGTACGTGCTCGTCCCGCACTCCCGCCACCTGGTGCCGATCGGCGACCTCGACGTCACCCAGGCGGCTCCCCTGACCGACGCGGGGCTCACGCCGTATCACGCGGTAGCCGGGTTGAAGCTGGCCGAGGACGCGAGCGTCGTGGTCATCGGCGTGGGCGGGCTCGGGCACGTGGCGATCCAGATCCTGCGTGCCGTCACCCGGGCGCGGGTGTTCGCCGTCGACGTCCGCGAAGACGCGCTGGACCTGGCCCACCGGTCCGGCGCCGACCGGACCCTGTGCACGGGAGCAGGCACCGCGGCCGTCCTGCGCCGCGAGACGGGTGGCGCCGACGCGGTGCTCGACTTCGTCGGCGGCGACCCGACCCTGGCCCTCGGCGCGGAAGTGCTGCGTCCCGGGGGCACCCTGGTCATCGTCGGCAGCGGCGGCGGCAAGCTCACCATCGCCAAGCCCGGGCCGCTCCCCCAGGGCGCGTCGGTTTCGCTCCCGTTCTGGGGAAGCAGCCGGGAACTGCGCGAGGTGATCGCCCTGGCGAGGGCGGGCAGCATCCGGGTGGAGACCGAACAGTTCCCGCTGTCGGCGGCCGAGGAAGCGTTCACGCGGCTGCGGGACGGGCACATCCGCGGCCGGGCGGTTCTCCTGCCGGATTGACGCCCGGCCGGGGTCAGCGCTCGTCGACCGCCAGCGCACCCAGGAGGCCGGTGCCCGGGTGGCAGCCCCGGTACTCGAAGTACTGCTCGCCGGCCGCGGCCACCGTCACCTCGTGGTAGAGGCGCAGGCGGGCCGCCGGACCGAGCGTGGACAGGTACTTCATGGCCTGGCCGAAGATCGCCTTGTGGGTCGGGTGGTCCTTCGCCCAGCGGTCGAGGTCGGCGAGGCTGCGCCACCAGCTCATCCCGAAGCTCTTGTCGGCGTCGGTCCCGTCGGCGTCGACCACGCGGAGGTACCGGTTGGCGTAGCAGCCGATCGCGCGTCCGTGGTCGCGCAGGAAGTCCATGCCCGCGCGCAGGACCGGCTCGACCTCCTCGAGGTACATGCGGCGTTCGTCGCCGTCGGTGTCGGTCCAGTCCTGGCCCGAGCGGATGAGGCACAGGTTGTGCTGTCCGCGGACCACCCGGCGCGCGCCGTCGTCCACGACCACCGGCGGGCCGCCGGGATCGAGCCCGTCCCGCTGGCCGAGCGGGACGCGGTCGCGGGCTCCGCCCCAGTACGCGTGCTCGCGCACCTCGCCGCTCAGAGTGTCCGCGAGGTGCGCGACGCCTTCGATGCGGTCGTTCGAAAAGAGCGTCTCGAACCGGGCGGTCGAGGGACGCACGACCTCGACGAAGAACCCGTCGGCGCGCAACCACATCGGCCGCGCTTCGGCGAACCAGCGTTCGTGGCGGGCGAGGTCGTCCCAGTAGGCGATGGTGACGACCGTCCGGTAGCCGGCCTCGTCGACGTACGCGGCCCGGTCGACCCGGCCGGGGCCGTCCGCGCCCGCGCAGGCCGCGTCGAGGTCGGCCACCGCGGCGCGGACGACCGCGGGTTCGGTCTCCGAGCGGTACTGGACACCGAAGTAGGCCATGGCCACGCGCGTCACCGACGGCGCGAAGCGAGCCACGAAGGACGGATAGGGCGGCTGCCAGTCCGGCCGCGGCCCGGGCGCCGCGGTCCGGTCCGTCACCAGGTGCGGGGGAATCGCCGATTCCATGGTCCGCCGCCCTCAGGCGATCGGAGCGAATTCGAGGGCGGCCGGCTGCTCCTCGGCGGGCATCTCGACGACCGCGGGCGCGGGGTTGCGGTTGACGAGCAGCCGCAGCACGTCCGGGCGGGCGTAATGGCCAACCGGGTCCGCCGCCGACTTGGCGATCGCGATCAGGGCCGGGTCGAGATCGGCGTAGAGGATGCCTTCCTCCGTCTCGGGCAACGGCTCGGCCAGCGGCGAACCCTCGGGACCGTAGATGCGGGCGAACCCGCCACCGGGCAGGAGCAGCTGCCGCTTCAGGTCGGTGTCGCAGAACAGTTCCAGCGCGGCCGGCCCGATCACACCGCAGGGAGCGACGACGAAGGTCCCGCCCTCGACCGCGTACATCAGGCTGGCCGCCGTGTTGACCTCCGGTCCCAGCGCCCGCGCGGCACCGCGGTAGACGGAGAAGCTGGGCCACGCCGCGACGTGGATTTCCTCACCCTGGCTGTACATCGCGTACTTGGTCAGCGGCTGCAGGTGCTCCCAGCAGTTCAGCGCGCCGAGCCGGCCGAGCGGGGTGTCGTGGACCTGCAGGTCGCTCCCGTCGCCCTCGCCGAACACGGCGCGCTCGACGTGGGTGGGCTTGAGCTTGCGGCGCACCGAGATCAGCTCGCCGGTGTCGGCGACGAACGCCTGCGCCATGTACAGGCTGCCGCCGGCCCGCTCGCTGAACCCGAAGACGACGTGGATCCGGTGCTCGGCGGCGGCGCGGCGGATGCGGTCCAGCTCGGCGCCGTCGCGGGTCATCGAGTTCGCGGCGTACCGCGGGACGAACGCCATCCCGGCCGCGGGCGAGTCGAGCCAGATCCACCACGGGTAGCCGGGGAGGAAGGTCTCGGGGAACGTGACCAGGCGGGCGCCACCCGCGGCGGCTTCCCCGATCAGGCCGACGACCTTCTCGACGCCGGCGTCGAGATCCAGCCAGGCCGACTCGGCCTGAACGGCCGCCACGCGCACGGTTTCCTGCATTGCCGGGCTCCTTCGCGGAAGTACTGGGGCTTCCACGATGCGCCGGAGAGAACGGGGCCGGCTGACCGATCGTGCCGCGGTCGCTGACCCGGCGTGCCACCCGCGACGGTGCGCCGCGGCGACCGATCTCGCCGGGCACCCGGGCAACCGTCTTGAATGAGTCATTCAGGTCTTCGGAGGTCCTGGATGACTCATTCAAGTCGTTCGAGGCGGGTGGCCCCACGGCGGTACTCGCCCGGCGATGTCCCGGTGACCGCGCGGAAAGCGCGGTGGAACCCGGATTCGCTGTCGAACCCGCAGGCCGCGGCGACCGACCCGATCGTCCGGCCGGGATCCGCGACCAAGAGCGCCCGGGCCTGCTCGATCCGCATCCGGCGCAGGCGCGCGGCGATCCCTTCCTCGCCGGCGATCCGGTACAGCGTGCGGCGCGAGACGCGGCACGCGCGGGCGACCGTTTCCGCGTCCAGCCGGGGATCGGCGAGGTTGCGGCGCAGGAACGCCAGCACGCGCTCCCGCGCCACCGCTTCCGCGGCCTGCGGACCGGGCCGGGCGTCGCCGGCGAACGACGCCGTGGCCGAGAGCAGGCCGAGCGCGTGGGGCAGCAGCAGCGCGGACTGGTCCGGCGCCGCCCGAGCCGTGTCGGCCAGTGCCGTGAAGAAGGTCGACACCACCGCACCCGGCGTTCCGCGGCCGCACGCCCGCGCGGTCAGCCGGCGGGTGTCGCGCACCAGCAGCTCCCGCTTCGGGACCTGGACGACGAGCTGGTGGAACGGGTCGTCGAAGTGCAGGGTGTAGGGCCGCGTGCTGTCGTAGAACGCCAGGTCACCGGGCGCGAGCAGAGCCGTCCGCCCGTCCTGTTCGACCCGGCCCCGACCCCGCACCTGGATGCTCGCGAGCAGGTACTCCTCGTCGCCGCGCGCGACCAGCGACCGGGTGCGCCGCACGTGCTGGCCGCCCGCCACGACGGTGGACAGTTCGAGGTCGCCGACCGGGACGTGCTCGATCCGGCCGCTGAACCCGGCGCCGGCGACCGGCTCGGCCACCAGCCGGACGAAGGTCGCGCAGATCATCTCCCGCCAGTAGGCGAACGCCTCCTGCGCCGACACCATCGAGGTCGTCAGCTCCGCGTAGGCACCTCTGTCCAAAGTGGCGGACACGCACTGAGTATCACCAGGTCACCGCCGCGATGTCCAGCGGCGGGCGTAGTCTCGGCGCGGTGGCACGGATACTCGTCACCGGCTCCACCCAGGGCCTCGGCCGCCTCACCGCCGAAGCCCTCCTCGCCGACGGCCACCACGTGGTCGCCCACGGGCGCGACGCCGGGAGGCTCGACGACCTGGCCGCGCGCGGCGCCGACGTCGTCACCGGAGACCTCGCGGACCTCGAGCAGACCCGGGGTGTCGCCGCGCAGGTGAACCGGCTCGGACGGCTGGACGCCGTGATCCACAACGCCGGCGTCATGACCGGCCCCACGGTCCTTCCGGTCAACGTGGTCGCGCCCTACCTGCTGACCGCGCTCGTCACCCGGCCCGCGCGCCTGATCTACCTGAGCAGCGGCATGCACCGCGGTGGCCGGGCCGAGCTCGCCGGGCTCGACTGGTCCGGCATCCGTCCGACCGCTTCCTACTCCGACAGCAAGCTGTTGCTCACGACGCTCGCGGCCGCCGTCGCCCGGCGGTGGCCGGAGGTGCACGTCCACGCCGTCGACCCCGGCTGGGTCCCCACCCGCATGGGCGGCGCGGGCGCCCCCGGCGACCTGCGCCTGGCAACGCCGACCCAGACCTGGCTCGCGACCGCCGAAGAGCCGGAAGCGCTGACGACGGACGGCTACTGGTACCACCGGCGGCGCCTCGACCGGCATCCCATGGCCGGCGACCGGGACTTCCAGGATCGGCTCCTCGAGGCCCTCGCCGGCCACACCGGGACTCCGCTCGCCTGAAGCGTCAGGAGTGGGTCTCCATCGGAAATCCTCCGTTTCTCGCAGCGGATCGTCGCTCCGTCAACGGTCTCAGCACAGCGGCCGGGCCACCATCGCTCGCGGAGTGACGGAATCGCGCCGGGGCCTCATCATGGGGCGGTGCCCGACGACCCGGAACCACCGGCCCGGCTCCGGGTCGACGCCGAGACGACGCTGATCCTGCGCGAGGCCTTCCACAAGATCGACGCCTACTACCGCGGCGACCACTACGGCCTCTACGACTACGCCCGCGCCGTCATGGGCAAGATCGTTCCCCTGGACCACTTCTACATCGGGTTCTTCCACGGCGCGAACCGCGTCCGCTACCCGTACGGCTACGACGGCGGCATGTACACCGATCCCGCGTCGCACATCTACGGCCCGCGCGGCCAGGCCGCCTGGTTGCTGAAGCACCGCCAGACCTACCGGATGCAGTACGACAACGGCGCCGCGCTCAACTCCGGCGTCGCGTCCGGGGACACCAGCCGCGCTTCCGCCGACGCCGTCACCACTCCCCTGTTCCGTCGCGGCCGCGACGGTGAGCCGGCGGTGTTCGGCATGATGTCCATGCAGAGCTACCGCCCGGACACCTTCGACGACAATTCCGTCCGTGCCTTCGAATGGCTCGCCGATCTCGTCGCGCGCGTGCTGACCAAGGAGGCCGAAGACCTCGACGCGTTGCGCCGGCTGCCGGCCGACGTCGGCGACGCGCCGCAGCTGGTCACCGCGGACCACATCGTCGAGCTGCTCTCGTCTCGCGTCGCGGACGTCCGGCAGCGAGCCCAGGACGCCCTCGCGGCTCCCGATGCTTCGCTGCGCGAGGCCTTGCAGCGCATCGTGACCGATTGCCAGCAGCTCCAGTCGGACCTCGTCGAGCTCACGCTCGACATCGACAACGGCCCCGAGGAACGCTTCCGCTCGCTCACCGCCGCGGAACAGGGGGTCGCGGTCCTGCTCGGCAGCGACCTGCCGAACGACCGGATCGCGCGCGAACTGGGGATCAGCCCGCACACCGTCAAGTCCCACGTCCGCAACATCCTGGCGAAGTACCGGATGACCGGACGCGGCGCCGTCGCCGAAGACGTCCGGAAGCACCTGGCGCGCTGACCGGTCAGGCCGGCGAGCTCACCCGGGTGACGAGGTCGCGCACGGTGGCGAGGGTTTCGTCGGGGTGGTCGAGGTGCACGCCGTGCGTCGCGCCCGGCCAGCACACGACCTCGCCGCCGAGCGCGGCCGCGAGCCTCGTGTGGCCACGCCGCATCGCGGTGTCCGGCTTGCGGTCGGCGGTGACCACCACCGACGGCACGCGGGGCAGGTCGGCTTCCCGGAAACCGCGGGACAGCTCGGTGATGCCCCGGACTGCCCGGGCCAGCATCGGGATGTCGAGGTTCGCCATCCGCAGATGAGCGGCCTCGCAGTCCGGCCGCAGCCGTTGGCGTCGCGTGGATCGGACGACGGAGGCGCGCAAGAGCCGGGCGAGCACCGAGCGCAGTCCGGGCACCGCCGCGGCGGTTCCGAGTACGCGGGTCATGCGTTCCAGGACCGCGCAGGTACGGGGTTCGTTGATCACCGTCGGGTCGAGCAGGACGAGGCCCGCGACCTGGTCGGGGTGGTCCCGCGCCAGCAGCACGCCCACGGCGCCGCCGAGACTCTGCCCGACCACCACCACCGGACCACACCCCAGCCGGTCGATCAGCGTGCTCAGGTGGTCCGCGGCGCCGGCCAGGGTCCCGTCGGCGGCGGTGCCCGTGCCGGGCCGGTCGTGCACGATCACCCGGCACCCCGGATCGGCGACGAGGCCTTCGACGAGGCCCGGGAAGAAGCCGTCACACGCTTCGGCCCCGCCGGGCAGCAGCAGCACCGGCTGTCCCGATTCGCCGTGCACCCGGACCCCGTCGATCTCCATACGCGCTCCCTGTCGACTACGTTCTCCCCCAGATTGTTGCACAATCTGGGGGAGTTCCGTAGGCCAATGACTCAGGCGCAGCCGGCGGAGTCGGCGTCGAGCACGGGATCCGTCACCGCACGGCCGCTGAACGGAACCGTGTCGTGGACACTCAACGCGCCGTCACGAAGGGTGTAGACGGTGCGGGTGCCCGAGTAGGTGAGCTGGTCGGCCGGGCGGCCGACGTCGTCACTCTCCGCGGCGACGGTCGCGAAGGCGCGGCCACCCTCGAGCGGCGTGCATTGGTAGCCCAGGTGAGCGGCGACGCCCCCGCCCTCGGCGACTGTGAACGGCTGGTCGTCGGCCCCCACGACCTGGCTGAGGTTGCGCCCGTCGAAGTGCAGCACGGCGAAGAACGTGGTGTTCGCGCCGATCGACTGGGCGACGAGCAGTTCGGCCCGGCCGTCCCCGTTGAGGTCGGCCACGCGCGGCGCCTCGATGCCGAACTGGCTGTCGGCCGGCAGGTGGATCGACGTGTACGTCCCGTCCACCGTGGCCGAGATCAGCTGGTCGCCATCGCCGACGAGCTGGGCGTTGACGGTCTCGATCTCCCCGTCGCCGTTGAGGTCGGCGACCGTGGTGACCGGGCCCGGCGCGGCCATCGCCGGCGCGGCGACGGCCAGGCCCAGGGCCGCGGCCAGGCCGGCGACGGTGGCGGTGCGGACGATTCCGGTGCGGTTCATGAGATCTCCCTCCCGTCCGGTGATCTTTTCACCGAACGTGCTCCCATGAAGAAAGACGGTCACGGTCACGGCGCGTGCAGCGGAAGTGCGATGTGCCACACGCACGCAACCCCGGTGATCAGCCCTGCCGAGACGGCCGGATGGTCAGATCCCCGATCTCGACGTCGTCGGGCTGGTCGATCGCGAAGGCGATCGCCCGAGCCACTGCCTCGGGGTCGATGCCGAGCTCGGCCATGGTCCGCTGAGCCTGCTCACGCACGGCCGGATCGTCGACTGCGTGGTCGATGAGCTCGGTGCGGACGTAGCCCGGCGAGATCGACGTCGTCCGCGGCACGCCGTCGGTGCTCTCCTGCCGCAAGCCTTCGAGGAGGGTGCGGACGGCGTTCTTCGTCCCGGCGTAGACCGCCTGCGTGGGGACGATCTTCAGCCCGGACGTGGAGACGACCGTGACGAGGTGCCCGCTGCCTTGACGCCGGAACACGGGCAGCGCCGCGGCGATCCCGTGCAGGACGCCCTTGACGTTCACGTCGACCATCGCCGACCAGCCTTCGACATCGAGGTCGGCGACGGTGCTGATCCGGCTGACCCCGGCGTTGCCCACGAGGACGTCCAGCCGGCCGAAGCGCTCGACAGCAGTAGTGACGAGCGCGTGAAGATCACCAGGATCGGTGACGTCCACGCGCACGGCGGCCGCCTGTCCCCCACCGGCTTCGATCTCGGCGACCAGCCGGTCCAGCCGATCGGTGCGCCGAGCCCCGAGGACGACGGCCGCACCGAGCGAGGCGAGGTGACGCGCGGTCGCCGCGCCGATGCCGCTGCTGGCACCGGTGATGGCGACGACCTTGCCGTGGATGGTCATGATGACCCCTTGATTGAAGTGGACACGTGTCCGTTTACCTTAACGGACACATGTCCACTTCTGTCAAGCGCGCCCGGCCCAGCCCGCACTCAGGGCTGGTAGGTGCAGAGGGCGCCAACGCTGTTGTGCTGCTCGACGACGGTCTTGCCGTCGACGGTGATCTTGCAGGTGTTGTCCTTGTCGCCCAGCTTGAAGTCGACCGCGGTGACGGTGACCGAGGTGAACGCCAGGTCGTCCATCGAGAGGGTCTGACGCCAGGTCTTGCCCTTCTCCAGGACCTCCTGCGAGTTCGCGGTGAACCCGCTGTTCCACTGCACGTTCGACTTCGCCGCCGTCGTGACCTCGAGGACGATCGTGTGCTTGCCCGACGCCGCCGCGGTCGGAGCCGCCGCGGCGGCATCGGACCCCGCGTCCGCGACAGCGGCCGGTGCCGCCGGAGCCGGCAGGCCGTTCGCGGTGTCACTGACGGCCTTGCCGAACGCGGCCGTCCAGATGACGCAGATGAGCAAGCCGATGGCCGAGAGCACGACTGCGGTGATGGCCAGTCCCTTGTTGCTCGCCTGGCCGCGGTTCGCGCGCAGCGTCCCGACGATGCCGAAGATCAGCCCGAGGATCACCATCGGCCACGCGACGACCCCGATGATCGGGATGAACGCGAAGATCAGGCCGACCAGGCCGAGGACGAACCCGGCGGTGCCGAGGCCGTTCTTGTACTGGACCGGAGCGGACACGGGTGGCATGGGGGCGTAGGACATGGGTTGCCTCTTTCAGCGCAGCGACGGCACGACCGAATGCGGTCACGTTTCTGGGCCATCCGTCGCCACCCGAGCCGTGCGCGTAACAGGGGCTCGAGTGCCACCCTTGGTCACGAAGCGGACTCAGGGAAGTTCGATCTCGATCATTTCCGCAGGTGATGGCGGTGCGTAACTCCCCCACCGTCGTTACCCAGGGTTAGAGATTGAAACTTCAAGTTCACTCGTTAGGAGTACGTGCCGGTTACGCGGAGGTCTCAGCCCCAGAGCACCGGCAGCCGCAGCGGCTCGCGCGTCGCCAGGCCGGCCTTCCAGCCGATGCAGTCCTCGTGCTCGAGCGGGCCCTGGACGTGGGCGCGGAGCACCCGAGCC
Source organism: Amycolatopsis ponsaeliensis (assembly GCF_030182635.1). NCBI lineage: Bacteria > Bacillati > Actinomycetota > Actinomycetes > Pseudonocardiales > Pseudonocardiaceae > Amycolatopsis > Amycolatopsis ponsaeliensis. The sequence goes on along the minus strand of NZ_JAPZLD010000004.1, from coordinate 88,997 downwards.
ACCTGTCGGGCGCAGATCGCGAGCTGCGCGGGGAGCTGTTGGCGGCGGTGATCACCGGGATCGCCGTGCTGCGCGGCAAGGTGGGCACGCGCGCTGACCGCGACGCGATCACCGGGTACGTCGACCGAACCGCGGCGATCCCGCTCCAATAAGGACACTCTTCGAGCGCGGGGCGTAACGGATCACCCGAATGGTCGATATCCCGATCGTGTCCGGATCACCCGGACCTTCACGAGGGGATCTCCGACCATGCTTCGTGTCCATTGGGGAGCGCTCATCGCGACCGGGGCCGCCGCGGCCCTGATCTGCACCGGCTGCTCGACCACTTCCGGGACGGCGGCGCCGGCTGCCTCGTCCACCGGCACTCCGACGTCCGCGAGTGTCGCGGCCGCCTCGCTCGACGGCTCGAAGGCCGGCTCCGCCGTCGCCGCCGCCGCGAAGGAGGCCAAGTCCGTTCACATCCGGGGCACGGTCTCCGAAGGTGGCGTCAACCTCGACCTGCAGCTCAACCCGGACAGCGCGAGCGGCACCGTGGTGCAGGACGGGCTCGAGATCCCGGTCCTGCGCGACGGCGACAAGTACTACTTCCGGTTCAGCCAGTCGCTGATCGACAAGGCCGGGATCCCGGCGTCGGTGGGCAAGCAGCTCAAGGACAAGTGGGTGTCCTCGACGTCGCAGATCGGCGCGGGGATCGGCGAGTCGTTCAAGCAGTTCCTCGACTACAAGACCTTCACCGACAACACGGTCGGCCAGCTGGCCTCGGAGTCCTTCACCGGCGGTGAGCAGACCACCAGCGGCGGCACCCCGGCCCTGAACTTCACCAGCCCCGACGGCACGGCGACGGTCGCCGCCGCCGAACCGCACTACCTGCTGCGCATGCAGGCCCCCAAGAGCGGCACGCTGGAGTTCTCCGACTGGGACAAGCCGACGACGGTCACCGCCCCCAAGGCATCGGAGATCTACTCGGGCCCCGGCGCCTGACCGGAGTGCCGGGCTCGCGCGGGCGGGCCCGGCACACCCTCAGGACGGTGCACCGACCGGGGCGAGGGCCGGCGTGATGTCCATGTGGACGCGGTAGTCGGTCACCCGGTCCCCCGCCAGCCGGATGACCGTCACGCACGGCAGAGCCAGCGGGGTGCCGTCCGGGGCCGCCGTCTCGATCGTGAACCGGCAGAACAGCTGGTCCTCCCCCACCTCGGCGACCTGCTCGACCACGTGGCGGACCCACGGCAGCGCGCCCGCCGCGCCGGCCGTCGCCTCGGCGATCGCGGCGCGGCCGGTGAGCGGCTCGTTGTTCGCGAACACGTACGTCGCGTCGTCGGCGAACCACGAGGCGAACGACCCGGCGTCGCCCGCGTCGACCGCCGCGCACATCTCGCGGACCATCCGTTCGCGGCTCACTTCCGCAGCTCCAGCCCGTAGCGGGTCATCACTTCCGCGACCAGCTTCATGTCCCGGCCGGGCGGCAGCTGCGACAGCTCCCGGTAGTAGTTCTCCAGGCCCGGCGGCGAAACCACGGCGATCACGCGGGTCTCCTCGTCGAACGGGTTGCGGAACACGTGCGGCACCCCGCGCGGCATCAGCAGCGAATCGCCCTGGCCGAGGACGTGCCGCTCGCCGTCGAGCTCCACCTCGACCCGGCCCTGGACGCACGTGAACAGCTCGTCCTCCCGGGTGTGGACGTGGGTCGGCGGCCCGCCGAGACCCGGCGGCACCACGTATTCGAACAGGGAGTACGCGCCGTTCGTGTCGGCGCCGGTCAACCGGGCGTGGATCCCCAGCCCGATCGCGCCGAGGTTGGTGCCGTCGCCCGGGTGGATGACGTGGTGGCCGGTCGCGGTGCTCATCGGAACTCCTTTGCTACAGCGAGGTTTTCGCGGGTTCGGGGGTGTCCTTCAGCCGGGTCAGCACGGCCGGCGTGAGCGACCGGTACGCCGCGGGCACGACCGGGTTCAGCCAGTGCGTGAAGCGGGTGAAGCGGCCGATCTGCACGCCGAGGTCGCTGAGCACCTCGTCGACGTTGTGGATGGAGAACGGGATGATCTTGGTGCCGCGGCAGTGGTGCGCGCCGGTCGCGACGTCGAGGAAGGCCAGCTGGGCGACGACGTCCGCGCGCCGGCTCGCCTCGTCGGGCAGGGTGAGCGCGCCCGCGAGGTCGGCCGCGATCCACAGTGCCGCCATCTCGGCGTTGAGCGGGCTGAAGAACGACGAGTTGTACCCGTTGAAGTAGAGCCCCGGCGCGGCCAGCGGCTGGATCTGCCGGTACAGCAGGAAGTTCCCGCGCTCGTCGAAGAGCCGCGCCTGGACGGCGTCGGGCAGGAACGGGACGCCCTGGGTGAACCCGGTCGCGCAGACGACGAGGTCGGCCGGCAGCACCGTGCCGTCGGCGAGTTCGGCCATCGGGCGGCCACCGTCGGCGAACAGCCGCGTGATCACCTGGTCGCGGCGGACGCGGATCGAGCCGTCGGCCACGCCTTCGAAGAACCCCTCGGTGGCCAGGCCGATCGCGTTCTTGACGATGTCCTCCATCCGCCCGCGCGGCACCAGGTCGTGGCGAGCGAGCCCGAACTGCCGCACCGACACGCTCCCGATGGAGTTGAGCATCGAGCGCCGCAGCCGGTTTCCCGGGCCGTGCAGGAACTTCTCGAACCCGCGCAGCCACCGGTAGCGGAACAACGCCTCGCCCAGCCGCGTCAGCAGCAGCATCTTGAAGTTGACGACGCCGGCGATCTTGCGCGGCACCTTCCACAGCAGCTGGCGCGCGATGACGTCGGTGGTCTCGGCGACTTCGCTGATCGCCACGGTCACGTCGCACGCGGACTTGCCGTAGCCGACGACGAGCACGTGCTTTCCCCGCGCATCGGAGACGTCGTGGAAGTCCGAGCCGGCCAGCAGCCGCCCGCCCGCCGCCTCGAACTCCGCCCGACCCGGGTACTCCGGCAGCGCCGGCTCGCAGAACACGCCGTTGGCGACGACGACGCGGTCGACCACCGAGGCCCCCTGCGCCCCGGTGGTCACCGCCCACCGCGCGCCATCGGGGACCACGGACTCGACGGAGGTCCCGAGCCGCAGGTGGGGCGTGACGCCGAACTGGTCGGCGTAGGCCGCGAGGTACTCCTGGATCTGGGCGCCGGTCGGCCACTCCGGGAACTCCCGGGGCATCGGGAAGTCCGAGAACGAGTACTGGGCCTTGGGGCTCTGCGTGGTCAGCCCCGGGTAGCGCCGGGTCCGGCTCCACACCCCGCCGACGTCCGGGGCCTTGTCGAAGACCTCGACGTCGTGGCCGGCCTGCAGCAGCACCTTGGCCGTGGTCAGCCCGGCCAGCCCGGCCCCGATGATCGCGACGCGCATGCCTGGTCCTCCTCGTCGAGGCGTCCCGTGCCGGTGGCCCGGCTCGGCGTGCGCCACAGCGTGGATCAGGCGCGGGCATCCGGCCAACGGAAAGTCCTAGTCACTGGGACGGCAGGTCCGGGCGCGGTACCGCCCACCGCCGGGCGGAGTAGGCGCGGCTGGCCGCCGCGGCCGCCATCCGCACGGCCGGCCCGATCCGGTCGGGCTGCACCGCGGCGCTGGGCCCGGTGACCGACAGGGCGGCGGTCACGCTGCCGGTGAAGTCGAAGATCGGGGCCGCGACGCAGCTGATGCCGGCGTTGCCCTCCTCGCGGTCGTAGGCCCAGCCCTGCTCGTGCACGACGGCGAGCTCGCGCTCCAGCGCGCCGGCGGTGGTGATGGTGCGCGGGGTGCGGCGGGTGAGGCCGGCCGCCACCACGTCCGCGACGACGTCGGCGCCGGACCAAGCGAGGATCGCCCGGCCGAGCCCCGAGCAGTGCGCCGGGATGAACCCGCCGACCTGGTCGAGCATCGGCAGCTGGCGGTGGCCGCTGATCTTCTCGACGACGAGCACCCGGGTGCCTTCCAGGACCCCGAGCTGCACGGTCGTCTTGGCCGCGGCGTAGAGGTCCTGCAGGTAGGGCAGGACGGCCTCGCGCAGCTCGTGGCGCACCGGCACCAGGCCGGACAGCTCGAAGAGGCGGTTCCCGATCCGGTACTTCTCGCCGGGCTTGTCCAGCCAGCCCAGCTCGATCATCCGGGCCGCGGTGCGGTGCACGGTCGAGCGCGGCAGGCCCGACCGCTCGACGAGCCGGGACAGCGTCAGCTCGCGATGGGTCGCGTCGAAGGCGTCCAGCAGGGCGGCGGCTCGTTCGAGCGCGCCCGACGCCGCGATGTCCTCGCTGGAGTCCCGGGCAGTGGGACCCGCCCTTGGCCGGCCGGCGGTCATGGCCCGAATGTAGGTCACATCATGGAGAGCAACCAGTCCTTCCCGAAACGCCGCCGCGTCGCGCTCGTCGGCGGCGGTGCCGGCGGCATCGGCTCGGCCTGCGCGGCCGCGCTCGTGGCGACCGGGCACCGCGTGGTCCTCGCCGGCCGTACGGAGAAGACCCTGGCCGAGACGGCTTCGACGCTCGGCGAGGACGTCGACAGTGTCGATTACGTCGTGTGCGACCTCGCCGACCCGGCCGCGGCGGCCGATGCCGTCGCCCGGGTGCACGAACGGCACGGCTCGCTCGACGTCGTCGTGGCCAACGCCGGCGGACCCGCACCCGGCCGCGTGTTCGACGTCCCGGCCGAGCAGTGGCACCACGACCTCGACCTGCTGGTCCTCGGCCCGCTGTCCCTCCTGCGCGCCGCGCTGCCCGCGATGGCCGAGCGCGGGTTCGGCCGCGTCGTCGTGATCAGTTCGACGGCGGTGCGCCAGCCGCAGCCGGGGCTCGCCGCCTCGACGGTGCTGCGCTCGGCGACGACGTCGGCGGCGAAGCTGGCCGCCCTCGAGTACGCCGATCGCGGGGTCACGGTCAACTGCGTCGCGGTCGGCGCCACGCTCACCGCGCGGCGCCTGGAGATCGTGCGCAGCCGGGCGGGCGCGGCGGGCGTCGACGTCGCGACCGCGATGGCCGAGGACCTGGCCGCCATCCCGGCCGGGCGGGCCGCCGCGCCGCGCGAGGTCGCGGCTGCGGTGGCGTTCCTGGCCTCGCCCGAAGCAGGCTATGTCAACGGATCCGTGCTGACCGTCGACGGCGGCCGCACGGAATGTCCCGCCTGAGCGGAAGGTGCCCATGACCACGTCCGGACCCGGTTTCGCCATGACCGACTTCCTCGCGAGCATCAGCCACGCCGTCCGCCCCGACGGCAGGCGGCCGCTCGTGGTGCACGACGGCGACCTCGAGGAGATCCCGCCGGGCGCCGTCCCGAACCCGACGTCGCTGCGGATCGCCGGCACGCTGCCGACCGCGACGTTCGAGCTCTTCCGGCAGGTCATCCCGGCCGGCGAGAGCTCGGACATGCAGCGCCACCACCACGAGACCGTCCACTTCGTCCTGACCGGCGACGGCCACAGCGAGATCGAGGACGAGACCGTCGGCTGGACGACCGGGTCGTTCGTCTACACCCCGCCGTGGACCTGGCACCGCCACCACAACGACTCGGCCGAGCACCCGGTCGAGTTCCTGACCATCGAGAACTCGCGGCTGCTCGGCCCCCTCGGGCTGAACTGCCGCCAGAGCGCGGGAATGGCGACCCTCGCCGAAGCCCGCGCCCGCTTCGACCACCGGGAGGACCAGTGACCGAGCCGATCCCCGACCACGTCGGCATCTGGGGCGAGCTGGGCGAGCTCGAACACACCCTGCGCTACGTCGACGTCCCGCTCGACGGACGTCCCGTGCGCACCCGGGTGCTGCAAGCGGGCGCCGGCCCCGACCTGATCCTGCTGCACGGGACCGGCGGGCACCTCGAGGCCTACGCCCGCGACCTGGCCGGCCTCGCCCGCGACTTCCGCGTCACCGCCTACGACATGGTCGGCCACGGCTGGTCGGACCTGCCCGACCGGCCGTACACGATCGACGTCCTCTCCGCACACCTCGTGTCCCTGTTGGACGTTCTCGGCATCGGGCGGGCCCATCTCTCGGGCGAGTCGCTCGGCGGCTGGGTGGTCGCCTGGACCGCCGCGCACCACCCGGACCGCGTCGAGAAGCTCGTGCTCAACACCCCGGGCAACATCGCCAACAAGCCCGAGGTGATGGCCCGGATGCGCGACAGCACGATGGCGGCGGTGCTCGACCCGAGCGACGAGACCGTGCGCCGTCGCGTCGAGTTCCTGTTCCACCACAAGGAGATGGTGACCGACGAGCTGGTGAACCTGCGCCGCCGGGTCTACTCCCGGCCCGGGTTCGTCCGGGCGATCACCAACACGCTCGTGCTGCAGGATCCCGAGGTGCGCAAGGACTTCGCGTGGGACCCGTCCTGGGTGTCGCGGGTGAAGGCGCCGACGCTGCTGCTGTGGACCAGCCACGACCCCACCGGCGGACTCGACGAGGCCGAGCTGCTGCTCGGCTGGCTGCCCGACGCGCGGCTGCACGTCATCGACGACGCCGGGCACTGGCCGCAGTGGGAGAAGGTCGACGAATACCTCGACGTCCACCGCACCTGGCTGCTGACCGGAGAGGATCCGTCCTGATGGCCGAGATCGCCGGGTTCGCCGGCATGTCCCACAGCCCGTTCGCGACCCTGCTGCCGCCGCCGTCCGACGGCGGGCCGGGCGCGAAGTTCCTCGCCGACGCCGACCGGGCCCGCCGCGCGGTCGAGGCCCTCGCCCCGGACGCGGTCGTCGTGATCGGCCCGGACCACTTCCACGGCAACTTCTACGACGTGATGCCGCCGTTCGTCCTGGGCGTCGAGCACGCGGTGGGGTTCGGCGACTTCGGCAGCACCGAAGGTCCGCTGCCGGTCGCCGGCGAGCTGGCGTGGTCGGTCCACAACGGACTGACGGCGGCGGGCTTCGACGTGTCGCTGTCGTATTCCCTCACCGTCGACCACGGCATCGTGCAGACCTACGGGATGCTGACCGGTGGCACCGTGCCGATGGTCCCGGTCGTCGTCAACACGGCCGCGCCGCCGCTGCCCACGTTGCGGCGGTGCGTCGCGCTGGGACAGGCACTGGGGACGGCCCTGCGTTCGGCGAGCTTCCCCGGCCGGGTCCTGGTGGCGGCGAGCGGCGGGCTGTCGCACTGGCTGCCCTCGAACGACCCGCGCGAGGTCGCGGGCGAACGCCGGGAGTCGCTGATCCACGGGCGCTCGGACGTCCGCGCGTTCGCCGCGGCCCGCGAACCCCGCGTCCGCGCCATGGGCGGCGACCCGGGCGCCCGCGTGAACACGGAGTGGGACCGGTGGTTCCTCGACCGCTTGATCGCGGACGACGCCGGTGCGGTGGCCGACCTCGGCCACGAGACGCTCGAGGCGTCGGCGGGCAGTGGCGGTCACGAGGTGCGCTGCTGGCTCATCGGCCAGGTCGCCGCCGGGGCGCCGCTCGCCTGGACCAGCTACGAACCGGTCCCCGAATGGATCACCGGCATGGGCATCGGCACCACGTTCCCCGTCTCCTGACCGCCGATCGGGCACGGACGGTTCCTGTTCACACCCCCGGCGGCGCCGCGATCTTGCCGCGGCTCCCGGGCGTGCGCTACCCCGGTGGAGGACCAGCGCGACTTCCTCCGAGGAGCAGCTCGTGAAGAAAATGCTCGCCGTCGTGGCCGTCGTTCTCCTCGCTCTCGGCGGCCTCGCCGCCCCCGCCGCCGGGGCGAGCGCCAAGAAAGGGGTCAGCGCCAACCCCTACACCGGGGCCGCGACCGCGCTGAAGGACGTCGGGGCGAAGTGGTTCTACACGTGGGCCTCCGATCCCCAGGGCATCGCCGCGCCGAGCGGCACCGAGTTCGTGCCCATGATCTGGGGCCGCGACTCCGTGACGCAGGACCAGCTCGACCGGGCCAAGGCGAACGGCAGCACCCTGCTGGCCTTCAACGAACCGGACCTGGCCGGCCAGGCGAGCATGCCCGTCGAGACCGCGCTGGACCTGTGGCCGCGGCTGCAGTCCACCGGGATGCGGCTCGGCGCACCGGCCGTGGCCTACGGCGGTGACGTCGCGGGCGGGTGGCTGGACCGGTTCATGAGCGGCGCCGCCGCGCGCGGGTACCGCGTCGACTTCATCCCGCTGCACTGGTACGGCGGGGACTTCTCCAGCGCCGCCTCCGGGCAGCTGCAGTCCTACCTGCAGAAGGTCCACGACCGCTACCACCTCCCGATCTGGCTGACGGAGTACGCGCTGATCGACTTCTCGGGCTCGGCTCCGCGCTACCCGTCCTCGTCCCAGCAGATCGACTTCGTCCAGCGGTCCACCGCGATGCTCGACGGGCTGTCGTTCGTGGAGCGGTACGCGTGGTTTTCGCTCTCGACGTCGACGTCCCCGACCGGCCTCTACTCCGGCACGGCACCCAACGCGAGCGGCGTCGCCTACCGCGCCGCGTGACCGCGCTCCTGGACGATCCACGTGTTGCCGTCCGGGTCGGCGAAGCCGAAGAAGCTCGCGTAGTCACGCCGGTCCGGGTCGGCGCCCGGGGCGAAGTCCCCTTGCCAGTCCACGGACTTCTTGTGCCGCAGCGCGCTCACCGGCACGCCGTGCCCGGCCAGTTCGCGGTGGGCCGCCTCGATGTCGGCCACCACCAGGTAGTGGTCCCGGGCCGAGCCCGGGGCCGCGCCGGTCAGGCCGGCCCCGAGCTGGATCGACGCCGCCGACCCGGGCGGTGTCAGCTGGACGACCCGGAAGCCGTCGTGCGGCGCGTAGTCGACGTCCAGGGTGAAGCCGACCTGCGCGGTGTAGAAGCCGACCGCCCGGTCGACGTCGGTGACCGGCAGGGTGAGGACCTCCAGGCGGAACTCAGACAAGGGGCTCACCGCCGTCGACCCCGAGGGAGACTCCGGTCAGGAAGCTGCTGCCCAGCGCGAAAACGACGGCTTCGGCGACTTCCTCGGGGCGTCCGACGCGCCGCGCCGGGCTGGTGGCCGCGCGGGCCGCGAACAACGCCGCCTTCTTCTCGTCGCCGAGGGCGTCGTAGGCCCCGGTGTCGATCGTGCCGGGCGAGACCGCGTTCACCCGGATCGGCGCCAGTTCCACCGCGAGGCCCCGGGTCAGCGCGTCCACCGCGGCGTTCGTGGCGCCGACGGCGAGCATGCCGGTGGCGGGCTTGCGTGCCGACGATCCCGAGAAGAAGACGAACGAGCCGTCCTCGGGCATGCGTGGCGCGAAGTGCTTCGCCAGCAGCAGCGGGCCGAGCACCTTGACGTCGAACGAGCGGAGCACGACGTCGTGGGCGAGTTCGCCCACCGTGCCGCGGGCACGGGCCGACGCCGTCGAGACGACGTGGTCGACCCGGCCGAGCCGGTCGGCCAGCGCGGCGACGGAAGCTTCGTCGGTCAGGTCGACGGCGGCCGCCGTGACGTCCGGGTCGTCGTAAGCCCCGGCCAAGGCCGCTTCGTCGCGCCCGGCGACCACGACCGTGGCCCCGGCCGCCCGGGCGGCGAGCGTCACCGCGCGGGCGATGCCGCTGCCGCGGCCGACGACGAGAACGCGGCGATCCTTCAGCAAGGTCATCTCAGTTCCCCTTCGAAGTGAGCAGCTCGTCGGGGTCCAGGCCCCGGTCGATGCCGTGCGGGGTGACGGTCTGGCCCGGTTCGAGGGCGAGCTTGCGGCCGTCGAGCGTCACGTCGACGACGTCCGGCTCGAACGACACGAACCCGGACACCCGCTCGACCTCGGGCCACGCCTCCGGGTACGACCAGGCGGCGCGCTTGCCCGCCCCGATGTCGAAGTAGCCGGCCAATCCCTTGTACGGGCAGAAGGTCTCGCCCTCGACGGGCGTCAGCGCGTTCAGGTCGATGTCCTCGCGCGGCACGTACCAGCGCGGCGCGAAGCCCGATTCGTAGAGCACGACCGGGCGCCGGGTCTCGGCGACGACGCGGTCACCGTCACGCACGACGAGGTGGCGCGACGTCTGCCGGATGTCGATGCGGTGGTACGGGTCGGCCGCGTGGCCGACGATCCGCTCGTCCTCTTCGTAGAAGGCGTCCATCGCCCGCCAAGCGAAGGCGACGCGGTCGCGCAGGACGTCCGCGTGGCCCGGGAGGCCGGTGTAGCGCCAGGCCGCGCGCGGCGCCTGCTTGCCCGCGGCTTGCACGGCGTACCAGTCCGTGGTGCCGAGCTCGCGGTGCGTCGTCGTCCGGTTCTCGGCGACGAGGACGTCTTCGCGGACGTCGGCGAGCGGGAAGTACGCCACCGGGTAGCGGCCGGGTTCGTGCAGCAGGACGACGTCCTCGCTGTCGGCCACCCATTCGCCGCCGAACCGCACGCGCATCCGCCGCCGCAGCGGCTCGGCGAACAGCATCCGCTCGGGCAGCGGCTGTTCGACCAGGAAGTGCCCCACCGCGCGCGTCGCCAGTGGTCCCTGCTGCCAGGCCAGTCCCATGACATCCTCCTAACCTTTTTAAACTTGTTTGATGGTTAGACATGGAAGCACTGGTAGGGTAACCTGTCAAGCATGAGTTTGGAGGTTAGGCGGATGACGACCGACGAGATGCTGCTCCTGGATCTGCTCAACACGACGCCGGTGCGCGACGGCGCCCCCTCGGACGACCTCGCCGACGCCCGCGCGGCCCGCGAGTGGCTCGCCGGGCACGGGCAACCGGCCACCGGCGACGAGCACCGCGCGGTGCTCGAGGCGCGGTCCGTGCTGCAGGGGATCGTGCGGGGCCGGGAAGCACCCGCCGCGGCCGCGCGGTTCGTCGACGACGTGACCTATCGGGCGTCCTTCGGCGACGACGGCGTCGAGTGGGTCCTCGACGTCCCGGCCGGCCGCTCGGCCGCCGCGCGCGCCGTGCTCGCGTGGGACGCGCTCGCCAAGTCGAGCCCCGGCCGGCTGCGCCCGTGCGCCAACCCGGAGTGCCGGCTGTTCCTGATCGACCACAGCAAGCCCAACAGCGCCCGCTGGTGTTCGATGGCCGTGTGCGGCAACCGCATGAAGGCCCGGCGGCACTACCAGCGCTCCCGTACCGCGGCGGACTGAAGGAGACGAGCACGATGGCCCGCTTGGTGTCACTGAACGTCGGGATGCCGAAGGACGTGCCCTGGCAGGGGCGGACCGTCCACACGGGAATCTTCAAGTACCCGGTCGAGGGCGCGCGGATGGTCCGCCGGCTCAACGTCGACGGCGACGGCCAGGGCGACCTGGGCGGCCACGGCGGCGAAAACCGCGCGGTGCTCGTCTACCAGCGCCAGTCCTACGAGCACTGGCGGCGGTTCCTCGGGCGCGACGACCTCGAAGACGGCCAGTTCGGCGAGAACTTCACCGTCGACGGCCTGCCCGACGACGAGGTGCACATCGGCGACCGCTACCGGATCGGCGAAGCCGAGTTCGAGGTCACCCAGCCGCGCGTCACGTGCTTCCGCGTCGGGATGCGCCTGGGCGAGCCGCGGATGCCGTCGCTGCTGGTCGCGCACCACCGGCCCGGCTTCTACCTGCGCGTCATCACCGAAGGCCGCGTCGAGGCCGGCGACGAGATCGTCCGCACCCGGACCGGCCGCCACGAGATGAGCGTCGCCGACATCGACGCGCTCCTCTACCTGCCGGGCCGCGACTCCGTCGCCCTCCGCAAGGCCGTCGACATCCCCGCGCTCAGCCCGGGCTGGCAGGGGTCCTTCCGCGATCTGCTCGCGGCCGAGCCGGCCCCCGCGCCCAGCGGGTGGCGCGGCTTCCGGCCGCTGCGCGTCGCCCGGGTGGTGCCCGAGAGCCCAGCGGTGTCCTCGATCCACCTGGCCGCCGACGACGGCGCGCCGCTCCCCCGGCCCGAGCCCGGCCAGTACCTCACCCTGCGCGTCCCCGGCGCCGGCGACCCCGCGCCGGTCCGCAGCTACTCACTGTCGGCGGCGCCGTCGGATCGGGAGTACCGCATCAGCGTCAAGCGCGACGGCGTGGTCAGCAGCTACCTCCAGGCGAAACTGACGGCGGGTGCGCTGGTGGACGTGGCGGCACCCCGCGGCGACTTCGTCCTGGCCGGCGACGACCGTCCCGTGGTGCTGGTGTCCGCGGGCATCGGCGTGACCCCGGTGCTGGCGATGCTGCACGCGCTCGCCGCGCGCCGGACCACGCGGGAGGTCTGGTGGCTGCACACCACCCGCACGGCGGCCGAACAGGCGTTCGCGGCCGAGGCACACCGGCTGCTGGCGAGCCTGCCCCACGGCCGCGAACACGTCCACTACACGGCCGAGAGCGGCCGGCTGACGCGCGAAACTTTGTCCACTTTGGACCTGCCGCCCGATGCCACCGCGTACCTCTGCGGCCCGGACGCGTTCATGACGGCGATGCGGGAAGCCCTGGTGTCACTGGGTTTCGACGCTTCTCGCGTCCACAGTGAACTGTTCGGCGGGGTGTCCGCGATCAACCCGGGCCTGACCGGCGTCGTCCGGAAGACCCCGCACGCCCCAGCCGGCGAGGCGGGAACCGGCCCGGCGGTGACGTTCGCGCGCAGCGGGCTCACGGTGCCGTGGAGCGAGGAGTACCCGAGCCTCCTGGAGTTCGCGGAGGCGTGCGACGTGCCGACGCGCTGGTCGTGCCGCACCGGGGTGTGCCACACGTGCGTGACCCCGGTGCTCGCGGGCCGGGTGCAGTACGACCCCGAGCCGCTCGAGCCGCCGGCCGACGGCGAGGCGCTGGTCTGCTGCGCCCGGCCGCGGGAGGACGTCGTCCTGGACCTCTGATCAGCGGAGATCCAGCCTCATGAGCCAGCGAACGCGGCGGTCGGCGCGCGCCTCCGTCGGCCGGATCCGCTCGAAGCCCGCCGCTTCGAACAGCGTCGTCGTGCCCACGTGGGCCGCGCTCGAACTGATGCGCGCGCCCTCCGTGTCGACCGGGTAGCCCTCCACCACCGGGGCGCCGCACGAACGCGCGTAGTCGACCGCGCCGGCCAGCAACTCCGCGAGCACCCCTTGACGGCGGTACTGCGCGCGCACCACGAAACACACCACGCTCCACACCGGCAGGTCGTCGAGCGGGGGCATCGTCCGCGACCGCACGAGCCGCTCCATGCTCGACCGCGGCGAGACGCCGCACCACCCGGCCGGTGTGTCCCCGTCGTAGGCGAGCACGCCCGGCGCGGGTTCGTCCGCGCAGAGACCCCGGACCCGCTCGGCCCGGTCCTCGCCGCGCAGCGCGCTGTACTCGGCCGACGTGACGCGATACGCGAGGCACCAGCAGGCGCGCTCGTTCCCGCTGGGGTTGAGGATCGCGGCGACGTCTTCGAACCGCGAGGCAGGACGGATCACGAACATGGGATCACCGTAGAATCCGATACCCGACAAAGCCATGTCGGTCAGGGGGACGCGCGTGGATCGGCTCGTCGGCTCCGGCCGCTACCCGGGGATGACCCAGCTGCACCAGGCCGTGCCGCTGGTCGAGCGGCAGCACGCCCTGATCGAAGAGATGCGCGCGCGGGCGCCCCGGTTCGTCACGGGCCGCGTCCTGGCCGAGCGCACCGGGACGACAGTGCGGACGGTCGAACGCGACATCACGCGCCTGCGCGCGGCGGGCGTCCCGGTCGAGGTCAAGCGCGGCGCCGGCGGCGGCTACCGGCTCACGATGCCGTCCGTCGTGCCGCCGGTGACTTTCAGCCCGGGCGAGGTCGCCGCGCTCGTCGCGTCCCTCGTGGCCCTCGGCCCCTACACCTCCGCCACGGCGTGCAGCGCGCTCGGCAAACTCCTCACGGCCTTCAGTTAGCCGATTTGTCGACTCCGGTCACAGCCGAGGGACGTGGCCCGTCGAAGAGGCATGAGAACTCTCGCGACGGCCACCACCGCGGCATTCGCCGGTGGTGCGCTGCTGAGCCAGACCGTGATCGTGCCGTCCTGGCGGGCCGCGTCACCATCGACGTTCCTCGCCCGGTTCGCCACCGAAGGGCCCGTCACCGGCCTGACGGTGTTCCCGTTCGAGCTGGCTTCCCTGGCCCTGCTGAGCATCGCCACCTACACGGCCGCGAGACACCACCGCCCGGTCCGGCTATGGGCGTCGGCGACCGGGTGCCTCGCGGGAACCTTCGCGCTCTTGGCCTGCTTCGTCCCGGCCAACTCCGCGATGCTCGACCCCGCGTTCCCACCCGGGGAGGTCGCGTCCGCGTTGACGACGTGGAACGAGATGAACTGGCTGCGCACCGGGCTCGCCTTGGCCGGCGCGCTCTTGGCCTTGACCGCCCGGCTCAGCGACTCGAACCGTCACAGTGCGCATCCGCCGGCCCCGGGTGCAGGACGGGGACGATGCGCGTCACCGGCACCGGTACCGGCGGACCGGATCCGGTGAGCACGGTCGTGTAGACCGTGACCCGGGTCAGGTGGACGATCGGCGTCGTCTCACAGGTCGTGGCCGCGACGAGCACGACAGCGGAAGCGGTGTCTTCCCTTCAGGTTCGCTGCCCCGCAGGGCAGCCGGCGCCTCCGATGCAGTGGGCGTAGAGCAGTCCGGCAGCGCCCACCACGGCCAGCCGTCCCGGAATCGTCCTGGTTCGGACCGTCTTCCTCGGAATGTGAACCGCCCCCTCGCCCATTCACATCAGTTGGTGAACCCGGCCGCGATCGTAAACTGACGTGACCGGCGCGGTCAACTGAGGTGGACCGGCGACCGCGAACCCGCCTCACGGCAGTTGGCGGCGCGGTAGACTCCGGACATGCCGGAGGAGATCGCCGCGGGGACACTGGCGGCGAAGCTGAACCACCTGTTCGGCGTCGTGCGTCCCGCCGACGGCGACGAGTACACCTTCGACGAGGTCGCCGAGTCGATCCGCACTCAGGGCGGGCCGACCGTTTCCGCGACCTACCTGTGGCAGCTGCGCAAAGGCCTGCGCGACAACCCGACCAAGCGGCACCTCGAAGCGCTCGCGGGGTTCTTCGGCGTGCCCCCGGCGTACTTCTTCGACGACGCGGAAGCCGAGCGCATCGACGCCGAGCTGACGCTGCTCAGCGCGTTCCGCGACGCGCCGGTCCGGCAGATCGCGCTCCGCGCGCGCGGGTTGTCGGCAAAGAGCCTCGAAGCGATCAGCGACATGGTCGACCGCGTCCGCGAGCTCGAGGGCTTGCCCGAACCGGCGAGCGACGCCGAACGATGAGCTCCCGCGGACGGCGGCAGCTGCGTCACCGCTTCTCCGCGGTGCTGCGGGACCTGGATCTGCCGGCCTCCTTCGACGTGCCGGCGTTGTGCGCGGCGCTGGGCGAGCGGCGCGGCCGGCCGATCCGGCTGCTGCCGCTGCCGGGGCTGTCCGAGGTGTGCGGGCTGTGGATCGCGACGGACACGACCGACCTGATCGCGTACGAGAGCAACACGAGCGCGCCGCACCAGGACCACATCGTGCTGCACGAGATCGGCCACATGCTGTGCGACCACTACCCGGCGACCCTGAGCCCGGCCGAGCAGATGCGGCTGCTGCTGCCCAGCCTCGACCCGGCGATGGTCCGGCGGGTACTGGGGCGCGCGGGGTATTCGAGCGTGGAGGAGCGGGAGGCGGAGTTCTTCGCGACGATGCTGGGCCAGCACACGGGATTGGCCCACCGCGGCGACTCGGTAGCGGACAAGCTGCGCTCAGCCCTGGAGGACGGCGGCGACCGTGGATGACGTGAGCAGCCGCCTGACTCCGACCGCGAGGCGCACGTGCGGATGCCCGGCCGACACGTCGACTCGGCCCCGTCATCGGGCGCAGGCGACTTCCTCCCCCACGCCCCCGGCGAACGGCGGCGACCGTGGGTGACGTGATCCGCCGTTACGGCCCCGCGGCGCTCGCCTGGATCCTCCTCGTGTTCCTCCGCCCCGGCCCCGCCCCCGGCCGCCGGCTCGTGCGGTTCTGTGTGCTGGGCCTCGCCGTCTCGCAAACCGCGCTGATCCCCGCCGTCCGCGACGTCACCCGCGCTCTCGGGGTGCCCAGCATCGAACTGCTCGTCGCCCACCTCGCCATGGTCGGCGCGGTCTGGGCCGGCGCCCAGGTCCTCCTGCGCCTGCACGGACTTCCGGCCGCCGCCCGCCGCCACACCGCCTGGGCCCTCGCCGGCGGCGCCGCGATGATCGTCACCTTCGAACTGGCCCCCAACGTCATGCCGCAGTCGCCGTTCGTCATGGAGTACTGCATCGCCTACGCCGTGGCGCTCCTGCCCGAGTTCGCGGTCATCGGGCGGCTGTGCCTGCAGGACGCGCGCAAAGCCCCGGACCGCATCCTGCGCACCGGGCTCGGCCTGGTCGTCGCCGGGATCGTCGCCGCGGCCGCGTACATGGTGATCCGGACCGTCATCGCGATCTCGGCCCGCGCCCCGTTCGACTTCGACTACGGCAAGGGCTTCCTGCTGAGCAAAGCCCTCCCGACGACCGCGCACCTGCTCGTGCTCGTCGGCGTCGGCGTGCCCGCGGCGGCTGGCTGGCTGCGCCGCCACCGGCAGTACCGCCGGCTCGGCCCGCTCTGGCTGGCCCTCTACCGCGCCGAACCCGCGATCGCGCTGGAACCCCCGCGCACCACCCTGTTCCCGACGCGCCTGCAGCTCTACCGGCGGGTCATCGAGATCCGCGACGGCCTGCTCGTGATCCGCCCGTACCGCGGCGGGTCCGGCGCCGGCGAACAGCGGGAGGCCGCCGAGATCTTGGCCGCCCTGCGCGCTCGCGAAGATGGTCGACCACCGCTTTCCCCCGAGACCACCGTCCAAGGTGGACAGGACCTCGGCAGTGACACCGAGTACCTCTGCCGCGTCGCCGACGCCTTCCGGGAGATCAGCCGGCGGCCCACCGCGGCCGTCTCCTGATCAGGCCACCGGCGGGGTGCCGTGCGTGTGGAACGACTCGATCGTCTTCAGCCCCCACGCCTGCCCCTTGGCCCGCTCGGCCTCGGTCCAGGTGACCGGCTCCCAGTCCGGCGCGAAGATCAGCCGCCCGGTCGGGTTGCACAGCTCGATGCGGTTGCCGCCGGGCTCGTAGACGTAGAGGAAGAACGTCTGCTGGATCGCGTGCTTGTGCGGCCCGGTCTCGATGTGGACGTCGTTGTCGAGCGCGATGTCGGCCGCCCGCAGGATGTCCTCGCGCGTGTCGGTCGCGAACGCGATGTGGTGCAGGCGCCCGTTCGACTTCGTCCAGTCGTTCGTGTACACGATGTCGTAGGACTTCTGCGCGAAGTGCGTCCACTGCCCCGAAATCACGCCGCTGTCCAGCCGGATCTGCTCGGTGACCCGGCCGCCCAGCGCGTCGCAGATGAACCGGCCATTCACCTCGGCCTCGCGGGCCAGGTAGTTGACGTGGTCGAGGCGCCGGACGCCGACCCCGCGCCCCGGGTAGGCCTGCGCCTGGTTCTTCAGCGCCGGCCGCAGGTGCTCGGGCGGCCGGTAGCGCTCGGTCTCCCAGTAGACCTCGAGCTCGTGGCCGTCCGGGTCGCGGAACAGGTACGTGGGGCCGATCCCGGTGTCGCCGTCGACCCAGCCGATGCCGAGCCCGCGTTCCTCGAGGGCGACCACGCGGCGCTTGAGGGCCTCTTCGCTGGACGCGCGCACCGCGGTCCGGCCGACCCCGGACGTCTTCGCCGCGGTGAGCTTCAGGCTGTGGTGCTCGTAGTCGTCCCAGGTGCGCAGGTAGACGGAGTCGCCTTCGGTGCCGTTCTCGGTCAGGCCGAGCACGCGGACGAAGAAGTCCAGGCTCTGCTCCGGCTCCGGGGTGAACAGCTCGACGTGACCGAGGTGCGCGATCTCGTGACGGGGCGAGGGCTGGGGCATCGAGGGCTCCTCAGGGGCGGGGGAAGACGGTGCCGTCGAACAGCTTCCGCGCGGTGCGGATCACCGTCGACCGGCGGACGCGGGACCCGTCGAACTCGATCGCCACCGCGAGCTTGCCGCTCGGGTGCTCGATTTCGACGGGCTCGCCTTCGGCGGGGGCTTCGAGCAGTTCGCGCCCGACGGCGCCGTCGAGCAGCAACGCCGTGACGACGCTGACGCCGCCGAGCACGCCGATCGACGGGTGCGGCTTGACCGGGATGAACGTCCGGGTGCAGATCGCGCCGCCGTCGCGGGGCGCGGCGACGAGCGTGGTCTTGGGGACCGAGCTGCCGCGGACGTCGCCGAGGCCCATCAGCTTCCCGGCTTCGACGCGCAGGGCGTCGATCCGCTCGGCCAGCGCGGTGTTCGCGCCGAGCTCGGCCGCGTCTTCGTACCCGGTGATGCCGAGGTCTCCGGCGCGCGCGACGACGACCGGCATCCCGTTGTCCACACAGGACACTTCGATGCCGCCGACGTCGTCGCGGACGTTGCCGGTGGGCAGCAGGCTGCCGCAGACAGACCCTTCGGTCTCGGTGAAGTCGAGCTCGACCGGGGCGGCGGTGCCGGGCACGCCGGAGATGGCCGTGTCGCCGCTGTAGTCGACTTCGCCGCCGGGAGTGGCGAACGTCGAGACGGCGACGGTGCCGGTGTTGACCAGCCGCACGCGCACGGTGGTGCGGTCTTCGCCGGCGGGCACGAGGCCCCGCTCGACGGCGAACTGCCCGACGCCGGCCAGGAGGTTGCCGCAGGTCTGGCGGTCGGAGACGGTGGGCTCTTCGACGCCGAGCTGCAGGAACAGGTAGTCGACGTCGTGCCCGGGGTCGGTCGCCTTCGCGACGATGGCGACCTTGCTGGTGACGGGCTGGGCGCCGCCGACGCCGTCGATCTGGCGCGGGTCGGGGGTGCCCATGATCCGCATCAGCAGGTCGTCGCGGGTCTCGGGGTCGGTCGGGAGGTCTTCGGCGAGGAAGTAGGCGCCCTTGGAGGTGCCCCCGCGCAGGAGCATGCAGCGCACGCCGGTCATGCCTGCTCCTTCTCGTACTCCTCGGCGGTGAGGTAGCGGACGCCGAGGGCTTCGAGTTTTTCGCGCAGGCCGTAGCGGTCCAGGCCGAGCTGCCCCTGGGCGAACGCTTCCCTTGCGGCGGCTTCCTTTTCGAGGCGGGTCTGGGAGGCTTCGAGTCCTGTTTGGACCTCCTCGCGACGGACCCGCATGACGCCGTCGTCGTCGGCGAGGATGGCGTCGCCGGGGCGGATCAGCTGCCCGCCGATGACGACGGGCACGTTGACGGCACCGGCGGTCGCCTTGACGGTCCCTTGCGCGCTGACGGCGGCCGACCACACGGGGAAGCCGAGGGCGCGCAGGTCGGTGACGTCGCGGACGCCGGCGTTGATGACGAGGCCGTTGACCTTGCGGTACCGCAGCGCGGTGGCGAACAGTTCGCCGAAGAGCCCGTCGCGGCACGGCGAGGTGGTGGTGACGACGAGGACGTCGCCTTCGCGGCACTGCTCGACGGCCGCGTGGATCATGAGGTTGTCGCCGGGCCAGCAGAGAGCGGTGACGGCGGTGCCGCCCATGCGCGCGCCGTCCTGGATCGGGCGCAGGTCCGGACCGAGCAGCCCGGAGCGCCCGAGAGCCTCATGAACGGTGGCGACGCCGTAGTCGGCCAGGCGAGCGACCTGACCGAGGTCGGCACGCGGCGGATCGGTGACGATGACGGGCTTCATACGGGCTACGGTACGGTTCGGTTGACGAAATTGTCAACAATTTTGGTGAGCAAGTCGGCGCTGGTCTGGGTGGGGAGAGTGGCAGCGAACTTGAGCGCATCTCTGTGGCGCGGAGTGCTCACGCCGCCGATGCGGGCTTTGGGCGCGCCCGCGCACCCGAAGCGGGCGTTCAGTGAGGTCCGCGCACCAAAGCGAGTTCGGCACACCCCGCAACCCAAAGCGGCGCTTAGTGCACCCCGCTCACCCAACGCGCCGCTCGGTGCATCCCGCAAACCCAACGTGGCATCGGGCGCGGCTCACCTACCCAACGCACCGCTCGGCGCACCCCCACGCTCCCAACGTGGCGTCCGGCGCGGCCCACCTACCCGAGGCGCCGCTCGGCGCACCCCCACGAACCCAACGTGGCGTCCGGCGCGGCCCCCCATCCTCTGCGGCCTTCGGGCGCGGCCACCCACCCCCACCTTGGCCTTCCGGGCCCAGCCGCGGATCAGCGGTGGAGCGGCGAAACCTCCGCGGCATCAGCCGCCTTGAGGGCCTCGATCACGCTCCCCAAGTGCGCCCGCGCCGCCTCCGCCGCCCGCTCCGGGTGGTGTGCGCAAATCGCGTCGATGATCGCCAAGTGCTCCGGCAGCGAGACCTGCGGCCGGCCCGGGCGCATCGCCAACCGGAACTGGTGGCGCACGCTCTGGCCGCGCAGCCTCTCCAGCACCTGCGCCGCCGTGCGCTGGCCGCTGATCTCGCGGACCCTGCGGTGCAGCCGCTGGTTGAGGCCCGAATACCCGACCACGTCCCCGCCGGCCACCGCCTGGTGCATCAGCTCGCCGAGCTCCTTCAGCTCGCCGATCTCCGCGTCGGAAATGCGCTCCGCCGCCTTCGCCGCGCACAGCGACTCCAGCATCATCCGGACTTCGGAAATCTCGACGGCCTCGTCCAGCGACACCGCGCGCACCCGGGCGCCGCGGTTCTGCACGCGCTCGACGAGCCCCTCGTTGGTCAGCTCGATCAGCGCCGCGCGCACCGTCGCGCGGCTCGCGGCGAACTGGCTGGAGAGGTCCGCCTCCACCAGCCTCTGATTGGGGACGAACTCGCCACGGACGATCGCGTCGCGGATGGCCGCCACCACGGAACGCTCCCCCGGCTGCCCGTCCGCAGCACTCTCCGTCATACCCCGGCTCCGTTTGTTGACAATTTTGTCGAGAACATCGTGTACTCGATCGTAGCTTGTAGAGAGGATTCTGCTATGACCGGAACCATCGCGGTACTCGGACTCGGCGAAGCGGGCAGCGCGCTCGCTCGCGACCTGGTCGCCGCCGGGGCCGTCGTGCGCGGCTACGACCCGGCCGTCGCCGCCGCTAAGGGTGTCGTCGCGACCGGCTCCGAGGCCGAAGCCGCCGAAGGCGCCGATCTGGTGCTCAGCGTGAACAGCTCCGCCGCGGCCGTCGGCGCGCTCGAAGCCGGCCTGGCCGGCCTGAAGACCGGCGCCGCCTGGGCCGACCTGAACACCGCCTCCCCCGGCACCAAGCGCAAGCTGGCGGACATCGCCGCCGGGCACGGCGTGCCGTTCACCGACATCGCGATCATGGCGCCGGTGCCGGGCCGCGGCCTGCGCGTCCCGATGCTCGCCACCGGCGTCGCCGCCGAGACCGTCGCCACCACACTGAACTCGTTCGGCGCCGCGGTCGAGGTCATGGCCGGCGACGCCGGGCTCGCCGCCGAGCGCAAGCTCCTGCGCAGCGTGTTCTTCAAGGGCATGTCGGCCGCCGTTGTCGAAGCCCTGACGGCCGCACGCGCCGCGGGCTGCGAGGACTGGCTGCGGAAGATCATCGTCGACGAGCTCACCTCGGCGAACGCCGCCACGGTCGACCGGCTCGTCGACGGCTCGGTCAAGCACGCCGTCCGCCGGACGTCCGAGATGGCGGCGGCCACGGAAATGCTCCGCGAGCTGGACGTGCGCGCCGACGTCGCGTCCGCCGCCCGTGACCAACTTGCACACATAGCTGATACACAGGATTGTCAACAATCTTGACGCAAGTCTTGTGTTCAATATCTCATCGGATGTAGCTTCGGACTCCTTCGCCACCCCGGGACGAAAGGGACGAGCATGTCCACACGAGAACTCGGCGGCACGGCCGCCGCCACGGTCCGGCTCTCCATCCGGGTGACCGCGTTGTGCTGGGTCCTCGTCCTGCTGGACGGGCTGGACCTGTTCGTCTACGGGGCGACGCTGCCGGGAGTGCTGGCCGACAAGAGCTTCGGCCTGACCCCGGTCAGCGGCGGGACCATCGGCAGCCTGACGACGTTCGGGATGATGCTGGGCGCGCTCGGCGCCGGCATCCTCACCGACCGCACCGGCCGCCGGAAGATCATCATCACCGGGGTGACGGTCTTCTCCCTGGCCGCGGCCGCCTGCGCCGCCGCGCCGACGGTCGAGTTCTTCGGCGCGGCGCGGTTCGTCGCCGGGATCGGGCTCGGCGGGCTGCTGCCGTCGGCGATCGCGATGGTCATGGAGTACGCGCCGGCGTGGCGGAAGAACCTCGCCGTCACCACCGTGATGACGGCCCACCAGGCCGGCGGGGCGCTGGCCGGCGCGCTGGGGATGACGCTCGTCCAGTCGATGGGGTGGCGCTCGGTGTACTGGATCGGCGCGCTGCTGCTCGTGGTGGTGCTGCCGGCGGTCGTCCTCCTGCTGCCGGAGTCGATGACGTTCTTGCTGGCCAAGGGAAAGACCGACCGCGCACGGGCGATCGCGGACAAGTTCGCGGTTTCGCTCGACACGTTCGCGCCGGAGCCGGCCGAAGACCGCCGCGGTGGCCTGCGCGGGCTGTTCACGCCGTCGGTGCGGATGACGACGGTGCTGTTCTGGATCGCGTCGTTCGCCGGGCTGCTGCTGGTGTACGGCGTGAACACCTGGCTGCCGACGATGATGCGCGGCAGCGGCTACAACCTCGGCTCCGCGATCAGCTTCCTGCTGGTGATCAACCTGGGCGGGATCGCGGGCATGCTCGTCGCCGGGCGGCTCGCGGACCGGTTCGGGGCCCGGCCGGTCGCGATCATCTGGTTCGCGCTGACCGCGTGCGGCGTCGGGCTGCTGGCGGTGCACATGCCACTGCTGGTGACGTACGTGGTCGTGTTCCTCACGGGCGCCTGGCTGTTCAGCGCGCAGACGCTCATCTACGCGGCGGTCGGCGCGTACTACCCCGCCGACAGCCGGGCCACGGCGCTCGGCTGGGTGTCCGGCGTCGGCCGGACGGGCGCGGTGTTCGGGCCGTGGCTGGGCGGCATCCTCGTCGCGGGCGGGCTGTCGTCGCTGGGTTTCGTGGTGTTCGCGATCGCGGGCGTCCTGGGCGCGGTGATGGTCTTCCTGGTGCGGCAGAAGACGAACAGCGCCGTGGCTTCCGGCTCCGTCGGCCGGACGCCGGTCCCGGGTCCGCAGAACGCCTGACGTCCGGTCGGCGCGGGCGCACGGCTCACCGCCACCCGGGTCGAAAGCCATGTCCGGCAACGGCTGCCGCGTGCGCGGGCACTGCGGCGGGGTGGGCGGCAGCGCCGCGAGTGCAGTACGGCTCAGCGGGGCCGCCCCTCCCCCGGTGCCGTGCTGAACACTCCAACCCGTTTGCCGTCCCCGGCCCTCGGCCGGGAGGACTACATTCGGGGGTCCGGGAGCCAGCAGGCCCCCGGCGACTCCGCCCCGGTCCCCGGCGGCACCACAGCTGTGGTCGAAGCCGACCGGAGAGCCGGAATGACAGCCCACACCAAGCCCCGTCCGAGCGCGCGCCCGGCCCCGGTCCGATGAGCGGCGCGCGGTCGTGGCCGCCCGAGGACACGACGGATCCCTTCGCCCTGACGAGGGAGCAGCGCCACCAGGCTGTGCGCGTGGTCGCCTCCGGCTCGCACGACGCCGACGACTGCGCGCTGCTGCTCGCCGTCCTCGGCCTCGCGGCAGCCGAGGGCCGCCCGCCGGCGGCCGACGCCCCGGCCGGCTCCGCGCGCGCGGGACGGCCGGTGGAACCGTCGAGCCCGCACCGCCATTGGCGAAGCACCCCGCAAGCACGGCGGCGGTAACCCGACCGGTCAGCAGCGAGGGCTGCACGACGCGGCGAGGGCCACTGCCGCAACAGCCGCCAAGTCAAGCGAAACGCCCCGCGGAACCGCCGAACCCCACCGCCAATGGCGAGGCACGGCGGCGGTAACCCGGCAGGTCAACGGCGAAAAACTTCGCGGCGCAGCGAGAGCTTCGTACGCCCGGGTGATCCGCAACAGCCGGAACCCGCACCGTCAACAGCGAGGACTTCGCGGCGCAGCAAGAGCCGCCGTCCGCGAAGAGTGGATAGCCAACCGTTCATACGCCCGAGTCAGCTGCAACGGCCGCCAAGTCGAGCGGGTCGTGGCCACCAGCCGCACGTCGGTTCCCGGGCCGGCCCGCCGGTGCGCGTCGATCAGCACCACCAGCCCCGCCGTGTTCAAGAACCGGACGCACGACAGGTCCACCACCACCCGCCGCGGTGCCCGGGTCAGCGCCGCGTCGAGGACGTGGCGGAGCAGGGGCGCCGTGCCGAGGTCGACCTCGCCGTCCACGGCGATGACCAGCGCCGGGCCGCACCACTCCTCGGTGATCGTCAGGTCCTGGTAGCGGTGGGCCGGCGGCTGCGGGGTACCGGGCGGCGGCAGGATCTCCAGCAGCGGGCGGCGAGGACGCGGGACGTCGACGGCGATGGGCTTCACGATCGGATCCCTTTCCTGGCATCGGTCATGCGCCGGCGCGCCCGTCGTGGTGCCGGATGGAGTCCCCACCCTTGTGGTGGTCCGTCCGGCCGGACTGGCTGTCGAGCGCGCTCTCGAGCTTGTGCGTGGCACCCCGGCACGCCTCGCCCACCGAACCGGCGTGGTGGCTGACGGCCACCGCTCGCCGTCCGGCCGGCCAGGCCTCGAGCACGCAGCGCCGGACCGGCCCGTCGGCCGTGGTTTCTTCGCCGAAATGGACTTCCAGCCGCGTGAGGTGGTCGCCGAACCGCGACAGCCGGGCGGCGAGCTCCGTCTCGAAGTGCCGGATCAGCTCCTCGCCGCCGTGCAGGGTCCGGTCCGTGCTGATCCGGATCAGCATGCGCAATCCTCTCGACGACCGGCCGGCCCGGTCCGCGTGACGCGGATGGGCGGCCTCCGGCCATCGTGTCCACTCCGGCCGCGGCCGGCCCAGGGTCAACCGTCCTCGACCCGGGGGCCGAACGAACCTTTCTCGCCCCGCGGTGCGAGAAAGGCCCGAGCGGATCAGCCCTCCGGCCCGGCCCGGGATTCCGCCCGGAACTCGGCGATCCGGGTCAGCAGCTCCCGGCCCTCGCGGCTGGACGGCCCGTCGCGGAGCGCGGCCTCCAGCGGCCGCAGGCGGCCTTGGGCGCGCACCGACCGGATCTCGCGCGCGGCACCGATGGCCTCGGCGCCCACGCGCGCGGCTTCCTCGACGTCACCGCGCAGGGCGTGCCCGAGGGCGAGCATGATCTGCGTCAGCGAACGGCTCCGGCTCATCTCCGGCCCGTAGGCGGCCACCGCGTCGGCGAGGAACGGGATCGCACGGACCGCGTGGTGGGGGTCCACCGTGCACGCGAGCTCGGCCCGGACCGTCCCGGTCATCGCGGAAAGGTCGTTCTCGCCGAAGAACCGGGACCACGGCGCGGCCGCGGAGCCGGCGGCGAACGCGTCGGCCGCCTGGCCGAGGTGCCGCAACGCGGCGGTCTCGTCCGCCCGCATCGCCCACGCCCAGGCCTGGTTGGCCGACAGGATCGCCTGCGTCCGGGCGTACGGCCCCCGGCGGACCGCGGCCCGGCCCTGCTCGAACTCGGCCAGCGCCTCGTCGACCGCGCGGCGGTGCAGGTGCAACCGGCCGCGCCGGTAGCGGATGTTGGCGAGCAGGTCGTGGTCCCCGGCTTCCGCCGCCAGCTCCGCCGCGATGTCGAACGACCGCAGGGCGGCCTCGTCGCGGCCGGCGTCGAACTCCGTCCACGCCAGCAGGTTGTGCAGGTCGGCCAGTGCCCGGCACAGCCGGCGGCGGAGCCGCGGCGGGACGCTTCCCTTGCGCAGCACCGCCGTCCACGAGCCGAACGCGGCGAGCGGGGCGCGGCAGAACCCGCCGCCGTACTGGTAGTCCAGGGCGCGGAACGCGCGGGTCGCGGCTTCAAGCGCTTCGAGATCGCCCACCTCGACCCGGAACGGCCGCGGTTGCGCCTTCACGGCCCGGACGCACGCGATGCGGGGAAAGGGACCATCGGAACGCCTCCGATTCCAGGTGGGGACTGGATATCACCACCAGGGTCCGGGGCGGTCCGAAATCAGACTTTAGGCGATACCCGGTACCGGGAAACCCGCCGGACGGGTAATCCCCGACAGTTTCTCCCGAAGGAACGGGAATATTCACGTGCACCGGCGAGAAACAGGACCGGAATTGCCCGAATCACCGCGGCGGACCGTTGTCGAACAGATCACGCACGTTCGCCGAGCGGGTGACGACCTCGCCGGCGACCGCGGTCAGCCGGCGGCCCCGCGACCGCGCGTAGTCACGCAGCAGGCCGAACGCCGCGGCGACGTCCACGCCGAGCCGCTCGGCCACGAAGCCCTTCGCCTGCTCGATGACGATCCGGCTGTTCAACGCCGTCTGCAGCTGCTCGACGAGGACTTCGTGCTGGCGGGCCGTCCGCGCCTGGATGAGGCCGATCGTGGCGACGTCGACCATCGCCTTCGCCGCCCGCACCGAATCCCCGCCGGGTTCGCCGGCGGTGCCCTTGAACAGGCAGAGGGCCCCGACGTTTTCGTCACGCAGCCGCATCGGGACGGCGTAGACCGCCGCGTACCCCGCCGTCGCGGCCATCCGCCGCAGCCGGGGCCACGGGGTTTCGCCGTCGGCGAGATCCGGGTGGCCCACCGGTTCGCCGCCCTGCCAGGCCTCGAGGCTCGGCCCTTCCTCGACCTGGATCTGGAACAGCTCCATGACCTCCGGCGCTTCGTCGGCGCTGGCGACCACCTGGAGCCGGCCGTGCGGGTGCGCGAGCAGGACGCCGGCGGCGTCGACGTCCAGCAGCTCGACGCACCGGCCCGCGAGCAGGTGCAGGAAGTCGATCAGGTCGAAATCGCCGGTCAACGTGTCGGCCAGCTCGACGAGGGTGTCGATCAGCCCGGCCTCGCGCATCGGCGTCCTTCCCACCCGGGCAGCTTACCGCCGCCGGTCTCGGTCATCGCAGGTCCGGATCGGGGTCGAAGCGCAGCCGGCGGGCGACGACGTCGGCCGCGACCTCGGACAGGGGGCGCTCGTCGGCGAAGGCCCGCGCCCGCAGCCGGGCGAACGCGGTGTCCGGATCGGTGTCGAGCTGCGCGGCGATCATCCCGGTCGCCTGGTGCACTTCGGGTCCGACGATCGGGAACCCGTCCTCCGCCGGCCCGGGCACCTTTCCGATCCGGGTGACCTGCTCCCCCATCAGCATCGCCAGCAGCAGGTCGGCGAACACCAGCGCCTCCCGCAGCGTCGCGGCCCCCGGCGCGATCGGCGTGCCGTGCAGCAGGACGAGCACGCCGGCCCGGACCACCCCGACGGCCAGCGGGAAGGCGAAGCACGCCCTCGCGCCCGCCTCGGCCGCCAGCGGCGCGAACAGCGGCCACCGGCGCAGGACCGGTTCGGCGTCGAGATCGGTGATCACCACCGGGGACGCCAGCTCCAGGGCGTCCCGGATGGGGCCTTCCCCCACCGTCACCTCGAGTTCGGGGATCCGGCGGCCGAGCTCCCCGATCGAGCTGTGCAGCTCCGCCACCCCCGTCGTCCCGGTCACGATCAGGCTGGCCCCTTCGGCGCCGAACCGTTCCGCGGCGACC
This sequence comes from Amycolatopsis ponsaeliensis, assembly GCF_030182635.1. Lineage (NCBI taxonomy): Bacteria > Bacillati > Actinomycetota > Actinomycetes > Pseudonocardiales > Pseudonocardiaceae > Amycolatopsis > Amycolatopsis ponsaeliensis. The sequence continues at coordinate 61,723 of NZ_JAPZLD010000004.1, read as the reverse complement.
GCGCACACGAATTCGACGGACACCGCCCGGCCCCGTTCCCCGGCCAGGGTGGTCAGCGTCGCCCACAGGCGACCCAGTGAGGAGTTCTCACCCCACTCGTCACGGATAGTGGACACCCTGCTCAGCGCTTCCCGGTTCTGCGATCGGCGATTCCCCACGGCGGGAAGCGCCTCCGCAGAGTACCCGAGGCCGTCCGCCCTGGCGGTCCGCGGAAGGGCCGAATGGCCTCCGACGGGTGACCGGCGGCCCTTTCTCCGGCACGTCCCGGCGAATGAGACTGGTGATCCCACCGAGGAACGGAGCGGACCTTGCCCGTGCGCCTTCCGCCGCTCGAACGAGATCCGCTCACCTTCGGCGTGGAGGAGGAATTCGTCCTCGCGGACCCGGTCACCGGCGGGGTGGCGCTCGCGGCGCCGCGGGTGCTGGAACTGCTCGACGGCGAGCCCGCGGTGACGCCGGAGTTCCTGCGCTTCCAGATCGAAACCGCCACCGGGATCCACACCGGCCTCGACGGGATCCGGGCGGAGCTGCTCGGGTTGCGCGGGCTCGTGGCGGACGCCGCCGGCCACGCCGGCTGCCTGGTGCTGGCGTCCGGGACGCCGCCGTGCGGCGACCTGCCGGGACTGCCCGGCGTCACCGCCGAACCCCGGTACCAGGCGCTGGCCGCGCGGTTCCCTTCGCTCATCCCGCAGGCGGGCACGTGCGCCTGCCACGTGCACGTCGGCATCCCGTCCCCGGCGCTCGGCGTCCGGGTGCTGGCCGGACTGCGGCCCTGGCTCGCCCCGCTGCTGGCGCTCGGCGCGAATTCGCCGTTCGCGCACGGCGCGGACACCGGGTGGGCCGACGGCCGGTACCCCCTGTGGTCGCGATGGCCGACCGCGCTTCCCCCGCTCGACTGGCCGGACGCGGCCGCCTACGCCGCGAGCGTCGACGACGCGGTACGCCGTGGTGAGGCGATGGACGCCCACGGCGTCTACTTCTACGCCCGGCTCTCGCCGAAGTACCCGACGGTGGAGGTCCGGATCGCGGACGTCGGCCTGACCGTCGAGGACGCGGTGCTGCTCGCGGGCCTGACCCGCGCGCTCGTCGGCACGATCCTCGCGGAGGCCCGGGCCGGGGTCGCGCCCCGGCCGGTTCCGGACCGGCTGGTGCTCGCGTCCCTCACTGCCGCGGCCCGCGAAGGCGCCCCCGGCCACGGCATCGACCCCTTCACCGGCGAACTCGTCCCGCAGCGGCAGATCGTCGACGGGCTGCTGGAGTACGCCGGGCCGGCCCTGCTGGCCGCCGGGGACCTGGCGGCGGTCGAGCGGCAGCTCGCCGTGGTGCGGGCCGGGAAGACCGGCGCACAGCGCCAGCGCGCGCTCTTCGCGGAGGCGGGCTCCCCCGGCGCGTTCGTGGCGGGCCTGGCCACGGCGACCCTGGCCGGAACGGGGGCACCCGGCCCGGCGAGCGATCGCCGGCCTAGACCGGCGCTCCCGATCCGGTGACGTTCGCCGGGGATCCGGGGTCGCCGGACCCTGGCCCGCGGGCCGCGTGGCACCAGGCTGGAGAGGGGAACGCGGCCTGAACCGGCGGTTCGGCCGCAGACCCCGGCCACCTCCGGCGCGTCGCGACCACGACGGCGATCGGCGGCGGCCACGGCGAACGCCGATCGGGACCAGGGGCCCGCATCGGCGTGGCATGAGCACGCGTCGAGGAAGGACCACCGATGACCGCCCCACGCACCTGCCCCGTCCGGGTCGAAGGCCGGCTCGACGAACCCCTGTCGCGCTGGCTCTGGCTGGTGAAATGGGTGCTCGCGGTCCCCCACTACCTGATCCTGGCGGTCCTGTGGGTCGCCTACCCGTTCGTCGGCGTCGTCGCGTTCTTCGCGATCCTGGTGACCGGGCGCTACCCGCGGCCGCTCTTCGCCTTCACCGTCGGGGTCCTGCGCTGGAGCTGGCGCGTCCAGTTCTACGCGACCAGCGCGCTCGGCACGGACCGGTATCCGCCGTTCACGCTCGCCGACGTGCCGGACTACCCGGCCCGGCTGGAAGTCGAGTACCCGCAACGCCTTTCCCGCGGGCTCGTCCTGGTGAAGTCGTGGCTGCTGGCCCTCCCGCACCTCGTCCTGGTCGGCCTGTTCGCCGGTGGCGGCAGCTGGCTGACCGGCCGTACCGGCTCGGACGGCTTCACGTGGGCGGCCGGCGGGCTGGTCGGCGTCCTCGTGCTCGTGGCCGGGGTCGTCCTGCTGGTGACCGGCCGGTACCCGCGGCCGCTCTTCGACTTCGTGCTCGGCCTGGACCGCTGGGTGCTGCGGGTGGCCGCGTACGTGTCCCTGCTGACGGATGCCTACCCGCCGTTCCGCCTCGACCAGGGCGGATCCGAACCGGACGGCGCGGCACCGGTACCCGCACCGGACACGCCGTCCCCCGCACGCGCCGCCTGGACCGGCGGCCGGACCGCGGCGGCGATCGCGGGCGCGGCACTCGTCCTGGTTTCGGCCGGCCTGCTCACCGGGGGCGCGGCCGTGCTGTGGGCGGACCGCACCCAGCGCGACGCCGACGGCTACTTCACCGCCTCGAACACCTTCTCCGCCGGCGGGTACGCCCTCACGAGCGACCCGATCCAGCTCCACGGCGTCGAAGCCGGTGCCGCCGGCTGGGCCGCGACGGTCGGCGAGACACGGATCCGCGCGACCGGCACCGGGAAACCGGTCTTCGTCGGCATCGCCCGGACCGCGGACGTCGAGCGCTACCTCGCCGCGGCGGAGTACACCACCGTCACGGACCTGACGGAAACCGGTGCCGTGACGACGATCCACCCCGGCGGCGTGCTCGGTACGCGACCGGCGGACGCCGGGATCTGGGCGGCCGGCACGACCGGTTTGGGCACCCAGACGCTCGTGTGGCCGGTGCGCGACGGCGACTGGACGCTCGTGGTGCTGAACGCCGACGGTTCCCGCGGCGTGGTGGCGCAGGTCGAAGCCGGCGCGACGGTCCCGGCGCTGGGCTGGGTGGCGGCGTTCGTCCTCGGCACGGGCCTGCTCTTGCTCGCCGGCGGAGTCGCGCTGATCTGGTTCGCCGCCCGTGGCACCACCCGCGGCCCCGGCACGCCGACCGTCCCGGCTCCCGAGCCGGAACGGACGACCACGGTGTGAGGAATCGCCCGGCCCCGAATCCGAAGCGCGCCAAGGGAAACGCGCCGTTCGCATTCGGGGTCCCTCATCCGGGGGATTGTTTCTGGTGAGTGGCGCAAAGCGCCTAGGCTGTTCGCGCTGCCCCGGACCTCGGCACGTCAGCGGTTCCCCGATCCGCGTGGAACTCTCGGACGGACGAGGTGCAGGCGATGGCGGCCGGGAAACGACGGCAGATCGCGTTCAGCTTCGGGAGCTGGCGGGTCACGTTCAGCGGATCGGATCCCCGTTCGCCGCGAACGGGCTTCCTCGCCGGGCGGCCCGAGTTCGGCCCACGCGGGACCCGCGTCCCCATCATCGCCGACGACACCCCTTCACCCGCGGTGTGCTGGGTCGACGACCAAGACGTCATCGCCGTCACGGCACCGCCGGTGGCCGATGACGACGAGGGCGGCGGGGGTCGGCACCGATGCCGGTGATGGAGCACACCCTGCTGCAGTCGGCGATCGCGGGCGACGCCGCAGCGACGGACGCGGTACTGGGTCTGATCCGTCCCGCGGTGCTCACCTACTGCCGCGCGCGGCTGGGCGGCCGCAACGAGCGCGACGGCGACGCGGAGGACTGCGCCCAGGAGGTCCTGCTCGGCGTACTGCGCGCACTGCCCCGGTACCGGTACGACACCGAGAGGTTCCTGGGCTTCGTCTACGGAATCGCGGCGCACAAGGTGGTCGATGTCCGGCGCCGCCGCACCCGCGACGCGAGTTCGCCGGTGGCGCACCTCGCCGCCGTGGGGCCCGAGCTCCCTTTCCCCGTCGAGGATCCCGAAGGGCGGCAACGGGTGGACCGCCTGCTCGGCCACTTGGCGACGCGCCAGCGGAACATCGTCGTCCTGCGGGTGCTCCTGGGCCTGTCCGCCGGGGAAACGGCCACCACGCTCGGCATGTCCAGCGCGGGCGCGGTCCGGGTGAGCCAGCACCGCGCCATGTCCACCCTCCGCCGTCATGTCGACGGCCCGAGCCACCTCTGAGGCGCCCCCTTGTGCGCTGCGTCACCTCGCTTGACGACTTTAAGACGACCGGTCATATTGGAGTCATCGGATCGTCGAGAGGACGAGGACATGAGCGAGATCAAGCCCCGCTTCCGGACCATCGACGGCTTGTCCGTCCGCTACGCCGAAAGCGACGGGCCGCGCGAAGCGGACGCCCTGCTGCTGAGCCCGTGGCCGGAAAGCCTGTTCGCCTTCGACGCCACCTGGTCGAGGCTGGCCGGGCACGCCCACCTGGTCGCCGTGGACCTGCCCGGGTTCGGGCACTCCGACCTGCGCGAGGACCTGCTGTCCCCGCGGGCGATGGGCGAGTTCGTCGTGCGGATCGCCGACGAGCTCGGGCTGGCGCGGCCGCACGTCGTGGGCCCGGACATCGGCACCAGCGCCGCGCTGTTCGCCGCGGCCGGCCATCCGGGCCGGTTCCGCAGTATCACCGTGGGCTCCGGCGGGGCGTCGGTCCCGCTGAACCTCGGCGGCGTGCTGGACGACTGGGTGCGTGCCGAGGACCTGGCGCCGTACCGGGCGCTGGGCGCCAAGGACGTCGTGAAGCTCGCGATGAGCACGATCGAGGGCTACGAACTGCCCGACGTCGTGCGCGAGGACTACCTCGCCGCCTACCGGGGACAGCGGTTCGCCGACCAGATGCCCTACGTCCGGGCGTACCCGGCCGAGCTCCCCGTCCTGGGCGGCCTGCTGCCCGGCATCGAAACACCGGTGCAGATCATCGCCGGGCGGAACGACCCGGTCGTGCCGCCGGCCAACGCCGAGTACCTGCACGAGCGGCTGCCCCACAGCCGGCTCGACGTCCTCGACACGGGCCACTTCGCCTGGGAAGAGGACGCGGCCGGTTACGCTCGCGCGATCACGGCCTGGTGGCAGGCGAACGCGCCGGTCCCGTCGGCTTGACGCACCCGCGGAGGAGGAGCACCGGATGGCCAGGGCCAGCGTGCGCGAACAGATCGTGGACGCCGCGTACGAGCAGTTCCACCGGCACGGCTACAACGCCTGCGGCGTCAAGCTGATCACCGACAGCGCGGGCGTGCCGAAGGGGTCGTTCTACAACCACTTCGCCAGCAAGGAAGCGCTGGCGCTGGTGGTGATGGAGCGCTACGGCGCCACCCGGCGGGTGCCGGAGCTCGCCGACCGGTCCGTCGCGCCGCTGGCCCGGTTGCGCGCCCACTTCGAGTTCCTCGCCGGGGACATCGAAAAGTACGGCTACGAGCGCGGGTGCGTGTTCGGGAACTTCAGCAACGAAGCCGCCGACCACAGCTCCGCCATCCGTGACGGCCTGGTGACGGCCTTCGCGAGCTGGGCGGCCGCCGTGGCGGACACCATCCGCGAAGCCCAGGCGGACGGGTCCGTCACGTCGCCGCAGGACCCGGAAGTGCTCGCCCGGTTCCTCGTCAACGCCTGGGAAGGCGCCATCGTCGGCGAACGCGCCGCCAAGGACGGCTCCTCCTTCGCCGCGTTCTTCACGATCGCGTTCGGGACGCTCCTGCGCTGACCCGTCAGCGGCCGGCCAGCTCCCGGGAGATGCCGCGCGCCGCCGTCTGCACGGCCAAGCCGAGCCGCCGGGGCTGGGCGACCCGCTTCGGGACGAGGACCCCGAGCACGCCCGTCACCGTGTCGCCGCGGCCGAACACCGGTGCGGCTACGGACACGATCGAATGGTGCTCGTCCTCGCGCCGGAAGATCGCCAGCCGTTCGCGGCGCACCTCGGCGAGCGTGCGGCGCAGGACGTCGGCGGGGATGAGGCGGTTGTCCGGCTCGCTGTAGACCGGTTTCGAGAGCAGTTCCTCTTGGACTTCCTTGGGGGCGAAGGCCAGCAGCGCGAGCCCGACCCCGGTGGAGTGCAACGGAAGCCGCCCGCCGATGCGGTAGTCGACCGGCGTCGCCTGGTGCGCCGAAAGCCGCTCGACGAGCATCGCCTGCATGCCGTCGCGGACGGCGAGCTGGACGTGCTGGTGGGTCACCTCGGCGAGGTCGTTCATGAACGGCAGCGCCACCTGCCGCAGCCCGTGGCCGCGCGGCGCGAGCGTCGCGACCTCCAGGAGCCGGAGCCCGACGCAGAACCGCCCGCTGTCGTCGCGCTCCAGCGCTCCCCAGTCCACGAGGCGGTTCGCGAGCCGCAGTGCCGAGCTCGGCGGGATTTCGGCGCGGCGGCTCAGCTCGGCGAGCGTGAGCGTCCGGTGCTCCGCGTCGAACGCCGAGAGCAGCGACAACGCCCGGTCGATGACCGGTTCCCCGTGCGGCGGACGGCGTCCCCGCACGCGCACGGACTCGGTCACGACGACGTCGGCGTTCCATTGATTGGCATCGCTCTCACGGTACACCGCGCCGGGCCCTCATCCTTCCCCGCAGGTCGGCCGCGACCGAGACGTGAAAGGTGCCCGACGATGAGTACTTCTTTCCGCCAGGCCTCCGCATCCGCCGGGACGACGTCCGCCGGACCCCGGCGCGGGTTTCTCTTCTTCTTCGCCTTCGCCGCGGTCGGCGCGGGGATGGCGGTGCTCGTCCCGGCCGTGCTGACGCTGTCGGTGAAGGCGACGCTGCTCGACCCGGCGGGCGCGACGACGATGGTGTCCATCGTGACCAGCATCAGCGCCCTGTGCTCGCTGGTCGCCTTCCCGGTCTTCGGCAGGCTCAGCGACCGGACGACGGGCCGGTTCGGCCGGCGCAGACCGTTCCTCGTGCTCGGCGCCGTGCTGTTCACGCTGGGGGCGATCGGGCTGCAGCTGGGCGCGACGACGTTCGCGCTGACCGTGGCGGCGAGCTGCACCACGGTCGGCGCGAGCGCGGCGACCGTCGCGTTCACGTCGGTGATCCCGGACCAGCTGCCGCCGGACCGCCGCGGCCCGGCGTCGGCCATCGTCGGGCTGAGCCTCCCGGTCGGTGCGGTCCTCGGCCTGTTCATCGCGCAGCTGGTCGCCCCGAACCTGCCGGCGATGATCCTGCTGCCGGCCGGGCTCGCCGTCCTCGGCACGGTCCTGCTCGCCGTCACCATGCGGGACCGGCGGCTGGCGCCGGAGGAACGGCCCGCGTTCGCGTGGCGCGATCTGCCCCGCACGTTCTGGGTGAACCCGGTGCGGCACCCCAACTTCGGCTACACCTGGCTCAGCCGCCTGCTGATCTTCTTCGGCGTCGCCGCGATCCAGGCGTACCAGGCCTTCTACCTGATGAACGTCTTCCACATCCCGCCGGCCGGCATCGCGAACGCGGTCTTCCTGTCCACGCTCGTGCTCACCGGCGCGGCCCTGCTGTTCGCTCCCCTGGCCGGCAAGATCTCCGACCGCGTCGGGCGCCGCAAGCCGTTCGTCGTCACCGCGGCCGTGATCTTCGGCTGCGGGCTGCTGCTCGCGACGTTCACCAGCACCTATCCCCTGTTCCTGGCCGCGATGGGCATCATCGGCCTCGGCCAGGGCGTGTACTTCGCCGTCGACATCGCGCTGATCACCCAGGTGCTCCCCGACCCGGCCGACACGGCGAAGGACCTCGGGCTGATGAACCTGGCCGGCAACCTGCCGACGTCCGTCGTGCCGGCACTGGCCCCGGCGATCCTCGCGATCGGCGCGACGGCCGCGGTGCCGCAGAACTTCCCGGCGCTGTTCATCGCGGGCGCGATCGCGGGACTGCTCGGCGCCGTGCTGATCCTGCCGATCCGGAAGGTGCGCTAGTGCCGCTGTTCCCACCCCCGGCACTCGAGTTCGTCAGCTCGGCGGTCGTCGAACTCGGCGAGCCCCTCGACGTCGGCGAGACGCCGGCCGGGCGGAGCCGGATCGTCCCGATCACGGGCGGCAGCTTCACCGGCCCCGGCCTGGCGGGCCGGATCCAGCCGTTCGGCGCGGACTGGCAGCGCATCCTGCCCGACGGGACCACGCTCGTCGAAGCGCGCTACCTCGCCGAGACCGGCGACGGCCTGGTGTCGATCACCTCCACGGGGGTCCGCACCGGGCCGCCGGCGGTACTGGCCGCGCTGGCCCGGGGTGAGCACGTCGACCGGTCGAGCTACGAATTCCGGCTCACCGTCAGGGTTTCCGGCGCGGTCGACCGGCCGCTCACCACCGGTCTCCTGGTCGGCTTGGCCGAACGCGCGCCGGACACCGTCCGCTACGACCTGTACCGGCTGACGTGAAGCCCACGCGGTTACGCCTCGACCACCTCACGCCAGGCCGTCCTTCGGTTTCGCCGCGCGGCTCCTGGTGGCTGCCCGCCGGGTCGGCCGTCCAGCACGCGTACGAGATCCGGCTGACCGGCCCGGACTGGACGTCGGGCCGGTGCGAGAGCGACCAGTCCGTGCTCGTCGACCTGCCCCGGCGCGCCGGGACGGCGTGGCAGGTCCGCGTCTGGACCGACGCCGGCGAGAGCGACTGGTCGGACCCCGCGCCCTGGACCGTCGTCACGCTGCCCGCCGCGCTGGACACGGCGGCCTGGGTCGAGCCGCACGAGCCCGTCGTCGCGCCACCCGGCCGGCGACCGGCGTACCAGCTGCGCCACGAGTTCACCCTCGGCGGCCCGGTCGAGACCGCGACGGCCTGGGCGACCGCGCACGGGATCTACGAACTCTTCGTCAACGGCACCCGCGTCGGCGACCTCGAGCTGACGCCCGGGTTCACCGCCTACCGCAAGCGGCTCCAGGTGGAACCGCACGACGTCGGTACCCTGCTGCGGCCGGGGAAGAACTCGGTCGAATTCCTGCTCTCCGACGGCTGGTTCCGCGGCCGCCACGGCTTCGAACGCACCGCGGACGGCTTCGGGAACCGCACGGCCGCCCTGCTGGTCCTGGAGGTCGACGGCACCACCGCGGTCACCACCGGGCCGGGCTGGTGGTCGCGGCCGAGCCGGATCACCGCGGCCGACCTCATGGACGGTCAGGAGACCGACTTCCGGCTCCCCGCACCGGGTTCCCTCGGCCTGTACGCGCGCGGCTGGCACCCGGCGCCCGTGCGCACCGGCGACCGGCCCCGGCTCGTCCTCACCGAAGCCCCGCCCGTCCGGCGGATCGAGGACCTCCCGCCCGTGTCGGTCACGCGGCCGGCCGACGGCGGGATCGTCGCGGACTTCGGGCAGAACATCACCGGCTGGGTCCGGCTGCGCGACCTCGGCCCGGCCGGCACCCGGCTGACGCTCACCCACGGCGAACACCTGGCGCCCGACGGCCGCGTCACCACCGACCACCTGCGGGCGTTCGACTTCGCCACCGGGAAACCGCTGCCCGCCGGGCAGGTCGACACGGTCGTCTCCGCGGGCCGGGCCGGGGACGTCTTCGAGCCGCGGCACACGACCCACGGCTTCCGGTACGTCCAGATCGACGGCGGCGAACCTCAGGTCACCGCGGTCGTCGTGCACACGGACCTGCCCGAAACCGGCCGGTTCGGCTGCAGTGACGCGCGGCTCGAAGCCCTGCACCGGACCGCGGTGCAGAGCCTGCGCGGCAACGCCTGCGACATCCCGACCGACTGCCCGCAGCGGGAACGCTCCGGCTTCACCGGCGACTGGCAGGTGTACGTCGCCACCGCCGCGCGCACCCACGACGTCGCCGGCTTCTCCCGGAAGTGGCTGCGCGACCTGGCCGCCGACCAGTGGCCCGACGGCCGCGTCCCGACGATCACGCCCGACCCGGCCGGCGACGGCCCGTCCGGTAGCAAGTTCCAGGACGCGATGACCGGGTCCGCGGGCTGGGGTGACGCGGCGGTGCTCGTGCCCTGGGAGCTCTGGCGGGCCTACGGCGACCTCGAAGTCCTCAGTGGACAGTACGAGTCGATGGCCGCCTGGGTCGAGTACGCGGCCGCGGCCGCCCGCGAGCGGCGTCACCCATCGCGCGTGGCCGCCGCGGCTCCGCACGAGAAGTTCCTGTGGGACACCGGCGGGCACTTCGGCGAATGGCTCGAGCCGGGTGTCCCGCCCCACCCGGATCCCGGTGCCGACCACGGCATTGTCGCCACGGCCTACCTGGCCCGCTCGGCCCGGGTGCTCGGCCGCGTCGCCGAGCTGCTCGGCCACACGTCGGACGCGGCCCGCTTCCGGTGGCTCGCGAACCGCGCCCGGGACGCGTGGCAGCGCGAATACCTCGGGCCGGGCGGCACGCTCACCGAACCCACGCAGGGCAACCACGTCCGGGCGCTGGCCTTCGGGCTGGTGCCCGGGCACCTGCGGGAGATCGTCGCCGGACGGCTCGCCGAGCTGGTCGCGGCGGCCGGCGTCGGCACCGGCTTCCTCACCACCGGCCTGCTGCTGCCCACGCTGGCCGGCACGGGACACCTCGACCTCGCCTACCGCACGCTGCAGTCGACCGGGATCCCGTCCTGGCTGGGGATGCTCGACCGCGGCGCGACGACGTTCTGGGAGCACTGGGACGCCGTCGACGGCGATCGGGTGCGCGGCTCGCTGAACCACTACAGCAAGGGCGCGGCGATGTCCTTCCTGCACACCCACATCGCCGGGATCCGGCTGCCGGACGACCCCGGACCCGCCGAAGCGGGCTACCGGCGGTTCCTCGTCCGGCCCTGCCCCGGCGGCGGCCTCGACCGGGCCGAGGCGGAGCACCTCAGCCCCTACGGCCCGATCCGCAGCGCCTGGGAGCGGACCGCCGGCCGGCTGCGGCTCACGGTCGACGTCCCGCCCGGAACCCGCGCCGCGATCACGCTTCCCGGTGGGGAAAGCACCGACGCGGGTCCGGGACGGCACACGTTCACGGTGTCGTGATCGCCTCCGGCGCCGTGGCGTTCAGCCTCGCCTGCCGCGTCCGCGGCCCGAAGATCGCCAGCACCACCGCGCCGACCAGCCAGGTCCCGGCGATGAACAGGAACACGCTCTGGTAGCCGCTCCCGTTGTACAGCGCGGCGACGATCAGCGGGCCCACCGCGTTCGACAGCCGCCCGAGGCCGTACGACACCCCGGTGCCGAGCGACCGGCCGCGCGTGTCGAACAGTTCGGGCGAGTACGCGTACCCGAGTGCGGTGTAGCCGCGTTCGAACAGGTTCACCAGGAAGCCGAACACCACGATCAGGATCGGGTTGAACGTCAGCCCGTAGAACAGGCCGCACAGCGCGATGACCGTGCCGAACGCGACCAGGCACCACTTGCGTTCGAACCGGTCGGTGACCAGGGCCGCCAGGTACGAGCCGAGCGGCGCGCCGACCGTCGTCAGTGCCACGTAGAAGACCGACTTCTCGACGCTGAAGCCTTCCTTGGCCAGCAGCGTCGGCGCCCAGCTCGAATACCCGAAGAAGCCGATGGTCTGCGTCACCCACAGGACGGTCAGCAGCAGCGTGGGATACAGGTACTTCTTCTGCAGCAGCAGGCGCAGCGGCGCCTTGCCCACCGGGGCTTCCTCGATCGGCGGCGCGGGCTCGGGCAGTGGGCCCTTCTCCGCCGCGACCTGCTCCTCGATCTCCCGCAGCACCGCGTCCGCCTTGGCGTGCTCGCCGCGGCTCTCGTACCAGCGCGGCGACTCCTTCAGGTGCCGCGTGAACAGCACGAGCAGGACCCCGAGCGCGCCCCACAGGTACACCAGCCGCCACGACCAGGAGTTGATCGGCACCACCGCGCTCGCGATCAGGTTGGTCACCGGCGTGCCGCAGATGCCGATCACGATCGCGTAGGCCTGGTACTTGCCGCGGCTCGCCGCCGGGTACAGCTCGCTGACGTAGATCACCGCGACGACGGTCATCGCCGACAGGCCCGCCGACGTCAGGATGCGGAACACGCCCAGCGACACGATGTCCCACGAGAACACCGCCGCGAACGAGAACACGCCGAACCAGACGGTGGTCCACATCAGCGCGTTCTTGCGGCCCCAGCGGTCGGCGAGCTTGCTCGCGATGATCGACCCGAAGAACATCCCGACGAACGACAGCGAGGTCACGTAGGCGACTTGGTTCACCGTCACGCCCCAGAGCTTGATCAGCTTGGGCGCGGTGGTGGCGAAGCTGTTGATGTCCGCGAACTCGAAGAAGTAGGCGAACGAGACGGCGAGCAGGGTGACCTTGTGGAAGCGCGAGATCGGCAGGCGGTTCAGCCGGTTGAGCGCGTTGGCGTGCTGCATTGCATGCCCTTCAGGGGGTTTCAGGGGGTTTCAGGCGGTTTCGCCGGGCCAGTACAGGCGCATCGGGTTGTCGACGAGCAGTTTTCTTTGCTGCTCGGTGGTTTCGGCGATCTGCGGGACGTAGTCCACGAGCAGGCCGTCGTCGGGCATGTGGTTCTTCAGGTTCGGGTGCGGCCAGTCGGTGCCCCACAGCACCCGGTCCGGGAACTCCGTCACGACGCGGCGGGCGAACGGGACGACGTCGGTGTAGGCGTGCCGTTCGCCGTCGAGGGCCGGCGGGCCGGTCACGGTGAGGCGCTCGGGGCAGCTCACCTTGACCCACACGTCGTTGCGGTCCACGAACGCCAGGAACCTCGCGAACTCCGTGCCGTTAAGCGGTTTCGTGACGTCGGGGCGTCCCATGTGGTCGATCACGAGCGGCGTGGGCAGCTCACCGAAGAAGTCCTCGAGTTCCGGCAGGTCGGCGGCCTCGAAGTAGAGGACGACGTGCCAGCCGAGCGGGGCGATCTTCTTCGCGATCGTGCTCAGGTCCTCTTTGGGCGAGGCGTCGACGAGCCGCTTCACGAAGTTGAACCGCACGCCGCGCACGCCTTGCGCGTCGAGTTGGCGCAGCTCTTCTTCGGTTGTCTCGGGGCGGACGGTCGCGATGCCGCGCGCCCGGCCGTCCGCCGCCCGGACGGCGTCGAGCATGGCGGAGTTGTCGGCGCCGTGGCAGGTGGCCTGCACGATGACGTTGCGCGCGACGCCGAGGTGGTCGCGCAGGGCGAAGAGCTGGTCCTTGCTCGCGTCGCAGGGTGTGTACTTGCGCTCCGGCGCGAACGGGAACTCTTCGTGCGGTCCGAAGACGTGACAGTGGGCGTCGACGGTGCCGTGGGGCAGCTTGAAGTCCGGCGTGGACGGATGCGCGTACCAGTCCAGCCAGCCGGGCGTCTTGGTCATCGGCCTTGTCCCTTCAGGAGGGCGTCCAGGCGCGGGTAGACGGCGCGGGCGTTGTGCTCCCGGATCGCGGCCCAGTCCTCTTCGGACAGTTTCGCGGCTTCGGCGTACCGGCGCGTGTCGTCGAAGTGGTGGCCGGTGCGCGGGTCGACGCTGCGGACGGCGCCGATCATTTCGGAAGCGAACAGGATGTTGCGCGCGGGGATGACGTCGAAGAGCAGGTCCGAACCCGGCTGGTGGTAGACGCAGGTGTCGAAGAAGACGTTGTCCAGCACGTGTTCTTCCAGGTCCGGCTTGCCCAGCGCCATGGCGAGGCCGCGGAACCGGCCCCAGTGGTAAGGGACGGCGCCGCCGCCGTGCGGGATGACCAGCCGCAGCGTCGGGAAGTCGGCGAAGAGGTCGCCCTGCACGAGCTGCATGAACGCGGTCGTGTCGGCGTTGAGGTAGTGCGCGCCGGTGGTGTGGAACGCCGGGTTGACGCTCGTGCTGACGTGCACCATCGCCGGGATGTCGTACTCGACCATCTTTTCGTAGATCGGGTACCAGGACCGGTCGGTGAGCGGCGGCGCCGTCCAGTGGCCGCCGCTGGGGTCGGGGTTGAGGTTGAGCGCGACGGCGCCGTACTCCTCGACGCAGCGGGTCAGCTCCGGGATGCAGGTGGCGGGGTCGACGCCCGGCGACTGCGGCAGCATCGCGGCCGGCGCGAACCGCTCGGGGTAGAGGGTGCTGACGCGGTGGCAGAGCTCGTTGCAGATCGCGGCCCACTCGGCGGAGGTTGCGAACCCGCCGACGTGGTGGGCCATGAACGAGGCGCGCGGCGAGAAGATCGTGAGGTCGATGCCGCGTTCGTCCATCAGGCGCAGCTGGTTGGGCTCGATGGTTTCGCGCAGTTCGTCGTCACTGATCCGCAGGTCGGCGCGGGAGGGTGCGACACCGGGATCGTCCAGCGACGCGATCTGCTGGTCCCGCCACGCCGCGAGGGCGGGTGGCGCGGTCGTGTAGTGGCCGTGGCAGTCGATGATCAAGATAGTTCCTCGTCGCTCCGCATGCTTGATACTCGCACACTAATCGTCGATGAAATTGTTGACAATATCTGCGACGAGGTTGTGACGGAGAGGTGAGCAGCGAGAACGGCACGTGACGATCCTGCGCGCCGGGGAGCACGGACACACGCGGGGCGGTGCCGCGGGGCTCAGGAGCCTGGCTGCCGCGGCACGGCTCGGCGGCACGGCGCGGCGCGGCTGAGCCGCTCGGCTCGGCGCGGCTGTGCGGCTCGGCTCGGCGGCATGGCTCGCGGGCGGCACGGCTGGGCGGCGCGGTGTTCGCCGCCCTGGTCATCGGTGGCCGAACCGCTCCAGGCTGCCTCCGACGCCAGGGTCCCGACAAAGCCGGGGTTCCCGGCGGATGCCTCGGCGGGCGCAGGTCGCCGGTGTCTTGAATGAGTCATTCAGGTCGTGCGAGGTCCTGAATGACTCATTCAAGACGTTTGCCGAAGCGACCACGCCCGCCGACCGGCGCCGAGGCAGCCAGGAGCGAGCTTCCGGCGGGTCAGGAATCCGGCGCCGAGAGCTGCACGAACTCCGGCGTATCGTCCTCCCGCACCCGCAGGATCGGCACCGCCTTGTTCACCGGATCTCCCCGGTCGTCGAACGAGATCATGCCGCTCGCGCCCGGGACCGCCAGTGTTCCGTGCAGCCGGTTCTTCGCCTGCAGCACGTCCTGCGCCGTCACCTGGGCCGGGGACACCCGCGGGATCCCGCGGATCGCCCACACCACCGTGAGCACCGCGTCGTGCGCGAGGATCGCGATGCCGTCGTCCAGGCGCTCCTTGGGGAACACCGCCTTGAAGCAGTCCGTGCACCCCGGCTCCTGGAAGCTCGCGACCGCCGCCGGGTTGAACGCCTGCGGTGAGCTCGTCCACGCCTGCGGGTGGGCCAGCCCCGGGGCGAGCACCGTGACGTTGGCCTGCAGGCCCCGGCGCATCTCCGCCTCCGGGGGCCCGACCAGCGCCAGGTCACCCGTCAGCACCGTGATGTGGCGGTCGAGGCACGGGCGCTGGGCGAGCTCGGCGATGAACGACGTGAGGTGGTTCTCGCGGCCGGCGAAGTACACGACCTCGGGCTGGTTGCCGCAGATGTTCGGCATCATCTGCAGGAACGTGTTCTCGATCCCCGGCAGGCTCGAGTCGTACTCCTCGGTCCGGCCGACGATCCGGTGGGTCGCGTCGGCGAACTTCCGGGTGAACGCCGTCGCCAGGGTCTTCGGGTACAGGTCGCCGGGGTTGACGTCCTGCACGATCGTGGCCGTGTGCGCGGTCGGGCGGACGTAGCTCGCCGCCGCCAGGCCGTACGTGGAGCTCGTCGGCGACACCCGCATGAAGCCGGGGATCTCGGAGAACTCGTCGGCGGCCAGGTGCGAGGCGACGACCGGGATCCGGTGCTCCGAGAGCCGGCGGATCGCGTCGCGGGACGTGTCGAGGCTCAGCCCGATGCCGGTGACCGCGACCAGCCGCTCCGACGTCACCCGCCCGATCAGGTCGTCGACCACCGGCTCCCAGTGCGCCAGCCGGCTGCCGGGGTTGGCCAGCAGCAGCCGGACCTTCGGCAGGCTGCCCCACGACTGCGTCGTGTTCGCCCGGTGCTGCGCGATGTAGGCGCCTTCCAGCTGGTGGCGGACCCACTCGTCGGAGAGGATGTCGTGCTCTTCGAGGGTCATCGGCAGGAAGGCCGCGATCGTGACGTACGGCTCCCCCGACGTCGTGACGGACTCGTTCTCCCGGCGGATGCGCTGCTCGACGTCGGCGAGTCCCGGCGAGAACACGTAAGCGCCGTCGGTGACGCCGGTGCATTCCCCGGTGTCGCCGCGCTTCTCGACCCCGGCGCCGCACGTGCGCCCGGCCGCGCTGATCGCCGGCACCACGACCAGCACGGCGACGAGGACCACGGCGAGCAGCAGCACGCCGCCCGCCGCCACCAGCCACTTCGACCACGTCGGCCGCGGGGGCCGGATCCGGTCGGTGCGCACGCTCATCGGTACCTCTCCGCCCGTTCGTGCAGCAGGATCGAGCCCCGCCCCCGGCCCTGCGCCAGCTGGTGGAAGGCCCCTTCGATCGTGGAGTCCAGCGTCCCGCCCGGGTCGCCGAGCGGATCGCGGGCGATCCACAGCGCGACGACCAGCCAGGCCAGCGTCGTCCCGAGGTCGTCGGCACCCTGCCCGGCGTGCTGCTGGACCTGGTCGTACGGCTCGGCGTGCTTGTCAAGCCGGTTGGGGGCCGCGGTGACGAGGTCGAGCTCGGCGAGCCACGCCTCCGCGGTCGTCACGTCGAACTCCGCGTGCCGCGCGTCGGCGAACGGCTCGCGCAGGTGCGCGACCGCCGCGGCGACGTTCTCCAGCGCCAGGTCGTGGTAGCGGGCGGCCACCGTCCGGCCGTTCTTCTCGTAGAAGTCGCGGCACCGGGTGTGCACTCGCGTCCAGCTGAGCGGGTGGTCGTCGGCGCGGGAAGCCAGTTCCTGCAGCAGGATCCGGCGCAGCCACGGGTGCAGCACGTACTGCGGCGCCTCGCCCGGCTCCGCGCGCAGCCACAGGTGGTCGCCGAGCTCCTTGAACAGCACGCCCTCCCCCGCCGGGTTGCGCAGGTCGAGGATCTCCTTGTGGAACAGCAGTTCGACGTCCAGCGCGGCGCTCGCGGTGACCAGGTCCTGCCGGCTCGCCGTGGCGAAGTCCTGCAGCAGGTAGTCGCGCATCGCGGTGACCAGCGGCGGCCCGGCGCCGTCCGGCCCGGCGACCGGGGTGCGCAACGCGGCGCGCAGCGTCCCGGGCCGCCGCGGGTCGAAGCGGTGGGCCACGGCGGCGATGACGTCGGTGACCGCGCCGGGGTGGCCGTCGGTGACCCGGTGCAGGAACCGCGGCAGCCGGGACGCGGGGTGGATCTCGCTGCCCGCGGCGAGGTGCACGACGTCGTCCTTGGACAACGCGCCGAGCTCGAGCAGGTACCACGGGTGCCACCGGGGTTCCGGTTCCCCGGCGCCGGGCCGCCAGTCGGCGTCCACATCGGACGGTTGCCGCGGCGCGGGCCGGTGCAGGCCCTTCGTCCGGTGCGTGGTCGGCGGGCGGCGCACCGGGGTGCCGCGGTGCGCGGCCGGCGGGGACCAGCTCTCGTTCCAGTCCGGGTTCCACGTGCGGCTGGTGGCGAGCACGACCAGCGGGTCGGCCTCACCGGCCCGCCGGCGCGCTTCGGTGAGCGAGCGCAGGAAGAGCCGTCCGCCCGGCGTGTGCGCGTTGTCGAGCAGGACCAGGCTGTTCAACGTCCGCCGCGAGCGGTTGAGCCCCGTGTAGTTCCGGCGCAGGTCGGCGAGGAACGCGTCGCAGAAGGTGGCGTCGACCGCGTCCCGGTCTTCGTCGTCGCCCTGGGCGTGCCAGGCGATCTCGATGAGGAAGTCCTCGTGGTTGCCGGTCCCGGCCGGCAGGGCCCGCATCTTGCCGATGAGCCGGCGGCGGTCGTACCAGCTCAGCCCGCGCAGCAGGAGGTCGGTCGCCTCGGGCCAGCCGCGGAGGCCGCCGGCGGGCGCGATGCCACCCGCGAGGCGGACGACGTCGACGATGGCCTCGCGGCTCTGTTCGAGCGGCTGGTTCTTCGCGAGCAACGCGTGGAGTTTGCGCAATGCCGCGCGGCGGTCCTGCAGTTCGAGCGGCGCCCCGAGCACGAGCATGCACAGCCAAAGGCGGGGAAACGCCAGCCTGCCGAACTGCTTCCACTGCCGGCTGAGATCGAAGGCGAGGTGTCCCAGCAGTTCCCGCGGCCGGCTGTCCGCGCGGTCGTGCCGTTCGAAGTCGAGGTGCGCGTGCGGAATGTCCTGGCAGCGATTCGCGACGGCGTCGAGCAGCGCGGTCTTCCCGGTGCCCCGCGCCCCGAGCGCGACAACCACGGGCAGCGAACGGCTTTCGCCGTCCACGCGGGCCAGCAACCGTTCGACGAGCCCGCCGGTGACGGCGTCGAGGCCCGACAAAGAGGGTACGTCGGCTGGCATCGTCCCCCCATCCCCCGAAACGACCCGATTCCGGCCGGAGCCGCCACTATCGCACGCGATCAGCCGGGGTGCAGCATTCTCCGGACGGCCACGAATGCGCCGGGGACCGGTCCCCGGCACTTTCCCTTTCCGGCATTTCCGCAGGTTGCCGCTATTCACCGCGGGCGTCCGGGTGAATCCGCGGGCGCGCTTTCCGGCTACCGCATTGACCGGTTCGGCCTAATCACCGCGCGCCTTCAGCGCGTCGCGGCCGGCGTCGAAGCTGCGCAGCGCGGCACCGACCGCCGCGGCCACCGTGACCTCGAAGATCTCGTCCTCGGTGCACCCCGCCGCGAGCAGCCGCCGAACGTCGTCGTCGGTGATGCGCTGGGACGCGTCGCGGACCGACGCCGCGTAGTCCCGCCACGGCGCCTCCAGCCCCTCGCCTGTCCCGGCCGCCCGCCGCAGCTCCGGGCTCGTCCGCGCCGGCTGCTCGAAGACGCTCTCGCGGAGGTCGTCGGGGCTGTCGGCGAGCAGGAAGCCCGGGAACCGGTAACCCGCGCGGTGCAGAGCCTTCGTGCCCACCTTCAGCTGGCCCTCGAGCAGCTCGAACCCGAACGCGTTCGCGAGCCGGTTGACGATGTTCCACACCAGGTTGACGTTCAGCGCCTCCAGCACCGCCTGCGCGGGCAGGCCGCTCGGCGGCACCGGCTCGAGGTCGCGGGAGACGTCCTCGAGGAACCGTTGCACGGCAAGCAGTTCCGGGCGCGCGTCCAGCGGTCGGTCGGGGTCGATCTCGCCGTTGCCCGCGATCCGGATCAGCTCGGCGTGCGTGACGACGCAGAACGGGCACTCGTGCACCTGAGCCGTGCTCATCGCGAGGTACTCGCGCTCGCCTGCCGTCCAGTAGGACTCGCCGCGCATCGCGGGCGCCGCCAGCTCCAGCAGCGGCCGGGTCAGGAAGCCCGGCCGGTACAGCAGCAGCTTGACGATGTCCGGGCTGGTGACGCCGGAGAGCTTGCCGGTGACGGCCATGAACAGCCGGGCCCGGCGCCGGTGGCCGTGGTCCAGAACGGACAGTCGCATCAGGACTCCAGTTCGTGCAGGCGGGCGGTGAGGAAGCGGTGGTCGGCCGGGGCCTCGGCGAGGGCGCGGGCCCGCTCGTACGCGGCGACGGCCTCGCCGACGCGGCCGAGGCGGCGCAGCAAGTCCGCGCGGGCGGCGTGCCAGAGGTGGTAGCGGCCGAGGCCGTCGATCGCCTCCACCAGCGCGAGCCCGGCCTGGGGACCGTCGGCCATCGCGACGGCCACGGCGTGGTTGAGTGCGACGACGGGCGACGGCGCGAGGGCCCGCAGCTGCGCGTAGAGCGCGGCGATCCGCGCCCAGTCGGTGTCGGCGGCGACGCGGGCCTGCGCGTGCTGCGCCGCGATCGCCGCCTGCAGCTGGTACTGCCCGACGACGCCGTGACGCAGCGCCCGCCCGAGCACGCCGAGCGCCTCCCCGATTTCCGTTTGGTCCCAGCGGGTGCGGTCCTGGCCCTCGAGCAGAATGACGTCGCCGGCGGGCGTGTAGCGGGCGGCCGAGCGTGAATCCTGCAGCAGGAGCAGCGCGACCAGGCCGAGCGCCTCCGGCTCGTCCGGCATCAGCGCGGCCAGCAGCTTCGCCAGCCGGATCGCCTCGCGCCGCAGCTCGGCCGGCTCGTCCCGGCCCGAGGGCGACGTGTAGCCGCGGGTGAAGACGAGGTAGAGCACCGCGAGGACGCCGGAAAGCCGGTCAGGCAGCAGGTGATCCGGCGGGACGCTCAGCGAGATGCCCGCGTCGCGGATCTTCCGCTTCGCGCGCACCAGCCGCTGCGCCAGTGCGGGCTCGGCGACCAGGAACAGCCGGGCGATCTGGGCGGCGGTCAGGCCGGCGACCGCCTGCAGCGTCAGCGCCACCCGAGCGTCTTCGGCCAGCGCCGGGTGGCAGCAGGTGAAGAGCAGGCTCAGCCGGTCGTCGCCGACTTCGGTGAGCCGGTCGTCCGGCAGGCTCAACGTCCTCACCCCGCTTTCGCCCGCCGCGAGCCGGGCGAGCTTGGCCTGCCCGACGCGGACGCGGCGGATCCGGTCGACGGCGCTGTTGCGCGCCGCGGTCAGCAACCAGGCCGCGGGGTCGTCCGGGACGCCCGAGTCCCACGTCCGCAGCGCCTGGGCGACCGCGTCCTGCAGGGCGTCCTCGGCGAGCTCGAAGTCGCCGAGCGCCCGGACGAGCGCGGCGAGCAGCCGGGCGCGGTCCTCGCGGTAGACGCGCTCGACGACGCCGACCGCGCGATCACCCACGCGCGGCCCGGTGGTCCAGCCCGGGCACCCCGGCGACCGGGCGGACCTCGATCGAGCCCTGGGCGGCCATCGGGCACAGCGCGGCCAGCTCCAGGGCCTCGTCGAGGTCGCGGCAGTCGAAGACGTACACCCCGCCGAGGTGCTCGTGGGTCTCGGCGAAGGGCCCGTCGGTGATGAGCGTCCGGCCCTCCTGCACGGTCACCGTGGTGGCGGTGTGCTCGCCCTGCAGCGGGTGCCCGGAGACGAACACACCGCGTCGGCGGCACTCGTCGGCGAAGGCGTTGACGGCGGCCAGCGCCTCCTCGAACCCGGGGTCGCCCGGCTCGGGCCGCTCGCAGTTGTAGATCAACAGCATGTAGAGCACGTGCGCTCCTTCGTCCGGCGTCGGTCGAAGAGGATGACGAACGGGACGACCGTAACTCGACAGACCGGCGCCGACTCGTCGAGATCGGGCTCCGGAAATTACCAAAGGTAAGTTCTGCGGCGGTCTTGACATGACCAATGGTCAGGAGGAAAGTCCTCGCCACCTGATTCGTCTAGACCAATCAGGGAGCTCTCCCGGCGGACGGCCATCCTCAGGACGGAGACCCATGTCCCGCAGAATCCGGACCACCACAGCAGCACTGACGAGCGTCGCGACCGTGGCGGCGACGGCCCTGATCCTTTCCGGTGGGGCCGCCGCCAGCCCATCGGCCGCGGCAGCCGACTGCGGCGTGCTGTTCGACGACTTCCACTACGCCTCCCCCACCGACTCCGCGTTCGGCGGGGCCGGCTGGACCACCCGCAACGACGTCGGCAGCCCCGGCGTGGCCGGCGCGCGCTGGCTCACCAGCAACGTCAGCTTCCCGACGGTGAACGGCGAGCGCGTCGCCCAGCTCGCCGCCAGCACCGATGGAAGCTCGGGCGGCACGACGCACTCCGAGATGTACCAGAACCAGTTGAAGTTCTTCGAAGGCACGTACGCGAGCCGGGTCCGCTTCACCGACGCGCCGGACAGCGGCACGGACGGCGACCACGTCAACGAAACGTACTTCACGATCTCGCCGCTGCGGTACGACCGCGACCCGCTCTACAGCGAGCTGGACTTCTCGGAGTACCTGCCCAACGGCGGCTGGGGCGACTCGACCGCCAACTACCAGACCAGCTGGTACACCTACTGGAACAACCCGACGTGGGACGGCCTGCGCACGTCCACCGCGCAGAACCGCAGCTTCGCCGGCTGGCACGACATCGTCACGCAGGTGTCGGGCGGGCACGTGAAGTACTACATCGACGGCCAGCTCACCGCGGACCACACGACCGACGCGCAGGGCGACCCGGTGACCCCGCGGACGCCGATGTCGATCAACTACAACATGTGGTTCATCGACACGGCCGGGCACACGAGCGGCAACAGCGTCTACACCGAGCAGGTCGACTGGACGTACTACGCGGGCAACCAGGTGGTGTCGCCTTCGGACGCCGTCGCCCGCGCGGGCACGTACCGGACGGCCGGGACGTCCCATGTGGACACGGTGAACGGGTGCACCACGCCGACCAGCCCGCCGCCGGCCACGACGACGCCCACCACTCCGACCACGCCCACCACTCCCACCACGCCGTCGCAGCCCGCGAACTGCTCGACTGCGGCGGAATGGGACTGGGGCACGGTGTACCTCGGCGGCCAGCGGGTGAAGCACAACGCCCACCTCTGGCAGGCGAACTGGTGGACCCAGGGCTCCGAGCCCGGGCTCACCGCGCAGTGGGCCGACCTCGGCCACTGCTGACACCGACGCCGACACCGCCGCCGACCGACCTGGCCGCGGCCCGGGTTCCAGGGACCAGCCCGGGCCGCGGTCACCTTCCGTCCAGGACACGTCGTGAGTGGGAAACAGGGTTAGAACACTGTTCCTCACTCACGACCCCCGCCGCCATTCCAGGAGTTTCCCGTGCGCAGACGCACCTTCGCCGCCGCACTGGCCGTCGCCGCCGTGACCGCCAGTGCCGCCTGCGGTACCGACACCCCCGCCCCCGCCGCCCAGGGCGGCGGGCAGCTGACCGTCTGGCTGATGAACGGCGACCTCAGCGACAAGGCCACCGCGGCGATCACCGCCGCGTTCGAGAAGGCCACCGGCGCGAAGGTCACCGTGCAGATCCAGGAGTGGGACAACATCAACACCAAGATCAGCACGGCCCTGGCCCAGGACAACACCCCCGACGTCATCGAGATCGGCAACACCGACGTCCCGCTCTTCGCCGCCAACGGCGCGCTCACCGACCTCACCCCGCATCGCGACGAGCTTTCCGGCGGGCAGCACTGGCTCCCCGGCCTCGCCGGACCGGCCACTGTGGACGGAAACCTCTACGGCGCGCCGCTGTTCGCGGGCAACCGCGCGGTGATCTACGACAAGCAGGTCTGGGCCGACGCCGGGATCACCGCGCCCCCGAAGACGGTCCAGGAGCTCACCCAGGACCTCGACAAGATCAAGGCGAAGCACCCCGCCGCGGACTACTCGGCCTTCCACTTCCCCGGCAAGTACTGGTACGGCGCGCTGCAGTTCGTCTGGGACGCCGGCGGGCAGCTCGCCACGCAGAAGGACGGGAAGTGGGCCGGTGCCCTCGAAAGCCCGGAAGCGCAGAAGGGTTTGCAGGCCTGGAAGGACTTCCAGAACGCCTACTCCTCCCCCGCGTCCCGCAACGTCGACACCAAGGCCCCCGACCAGGCCGCGATCTTCTCCGCCGGCGGCGCCGGGGCGATCCTCGACACGAGCGTCAACACCGTCGTCAAGAACAAGCCGGAACTGAAGGACCACCTCGGCACCTTCCCCTTCCCCAGCAGCACGGCCGGGAAGACGCAGCCGGTGTTCCTCGGCGGGTCCGACCTCGTCGTCGCGGCCAAGAGCCGCAACCAGGACCTCGCCCTCGCCTACCTCAAGGCCGCCACGAGCCCCGAGGTGCAGCGCCAGGCGATCGTCGGCATCGACGGCTGGACGCCCGTCTCCACCGAGCTCATCGACGAGATCACGCCCACCCTGCCGCCGGTCAACGCCGCCTTCGCCACCGCGGCCAAGACCAGCGTCGCGACCCCGGCCGCGCCGGGCTGGGCGACCATCGAGAGCGACAAGTCCATCAACACCTTCTTCGCCGACATCGCCACCGGGCGCAGGCCGATCGCCGACGCGGCCAAGGACTTCGACGCTCACCTGACCGAGGCACTCAACGCCCGCTGACCGGCGGGGTGGCCCGGCCGACTGCCGTCCCCAACCGGGCCGCCCCGCCCCCCTTTCCGCGAAGGAGTCCTCGTGTTGCTGGTGAAAGCGCCGCCCGAAGCCCCGCAGAGACCGGCCACACCGCGCCGGCGTCGCTCGTTCCTGCCGTACGGCCTGCTCCTGCCCGCGACGGTCCTGCTCGGGCTCGTCCTGGGCTACCCGCTCGTGCGGCTGGTCGTCATCTCGACGCAGCGGTACGGCCTCCGGTCCCTGTTCACCGGCACCACGACCTTCGCGGGCTGGGACAACTACGCCGCCGTCCTCGGCGACGACCAGCTCCTGCCGGTCCTCGCGCGCAGCATCGGGTTCTGCGCGGCGCTGGTCCTCGGCACCCTGGTGATCGGCTTCGGCGTCGCGCTGCTGCTGCAACGGCTGGGCCGCGGCATGCGCACCGCCGTCACGATGAGCCTGATCGCGGCCTGGGCCCTGCCGAACGTCGCGTCCACTCTGGTCTGGCAGTGGCTCTTCCAGCCCGGCTACGGCGTGGTCGACTGGCTGCTCACCCAGGCCGGCTTCGGCGACCTCACCCAGCACGACTGGACGACGTCACCGGCCTCGGCGTTCACGCTCGTCTGGCTGCTGGTCGTGTGGCAGTCGGTGCCGTTCGTCGCGCTGACGCTTTACGCTGGCTTGTCGCAGATCCCGCGGTCCTACTACGAAGCCGCCGCGCTCGACGGCGCCGGGCCGTGGCGGGTGCACCGCACCATCACCGTCCCGTTCCTGCAGCCGATCCTCGGCCTGGTCACCATCCTGTCGGTGATCTGGGACTTCACCGTGTTCAACCAGATCTGGATCCTCACCCAGGGCGGCCCGAACGACGGCACGACGACACTGGGCATCTGGACGTTCACGAGGGCGTTCAGCGGCAACAACTTCGGCCAGGGCGCCGCGATCGCCGCCGTCTCGGTGGCACTGCTCGTCGGCATGACGGCCGTGTACGTGCGCCGGCTCGTCCGCTCCGGGGAGGACCTGTGATCCGCCGGATCGGCCGCAACACGGTCGCCACCGTCTTCTGCCTGGTGTGGATCTTCCCGGTGTACTGGATGGTGCTCACGGCGTTCAAGCCCGCGGGCAAGATCCTGCAGCCCACACCGCAGTTCCTGCCGGTCGACATCACCCTGGACAACTTCGCCGGCGCGCTCGCCAAGCCCGGGTTCGTGCAGGACCTCGCCAACAGCGTCGTGGTGGTCGTCGCGGTCGTCGCGCTGTCCATCGTGGTCGCGTTCCTGGCCGCGACGGCGTTGACGCGCTTCCGGTTCTTCGGCCGCCGCAGCTTCCTCATCGGCGTGCTGGTGCTGCAGATGGTGCCGGTGCCCGCCCTCGTCATCCCGCTGTTCCTCGGCCTGAAGAGCGCGCACCTGCTCGACACGCTGTTCGGGCTGATCCTGACGTACGTCGCACTCGTCCTGCCGTTCACGATCTGGACGTTGCGCGGCTTCCTGCACGGCATCCCGGTCGAACTCGAGGAGGCGGCGATGGTCGACGGCGCGACGCGCGCGCGGGTCATGCGCTCGGTCCTGCTGCCGCTGGTGCTGCCCGGCCTGATCGCGACCAGCGTGTTCGCGTTCATCACGGCGTGGAACGACTTCCTGTTCGCCTACGTGATCATGAAGGACAGCTCCGGCTACACGCTGCCGGTGTGGCTGGTGTCGTTCAGCACCAGCACCGGCACCGACTACGGCGGCCTGATCGCCGCGTCGACGCTGTTCGCGCTGCCCGTAGTCGTCTTCTTCGCGCTGGTGCAGCGCCACCTGGTCGAGGGCATGACCGCGGGCGCGGTGAAGGGCTGATGATCATCCCCCACCCCGCGCGGCTGACGCGCCGCGCCGGTTCCTTCGCGCCCGCCGGCGGGCTGCGCGTGCTCGCGAGCCGCGGCGCCGAGAACGCGGCCCGGCTGCTGGCCGGGTACCTGCCCCGGCCGACGATCCACCACGGCCCGGCCATCCGGCTCGATCTCGTGCCGTCGGCGAAGCACGGCCTGGAGGGCTACGAGCTCGACGTCACGCCGGCGGACGCGCTCCTCACGGCGTCGACCGAGGCGGGGCTGCGCAACGGCGTGCAGACCCTCCGGCAGCTGGTCCCGCTGCACGGCCCGCCGCGGCTGCCGTGCCTGCACGTCCGCGACGCGCCCCGGCTGCCCTGGCGCGGTGTGCTGCTCGACGTCGCCCGGCACTTCCTGCCGCTGGAGTTCCTCCGCGAGTTCGTCGACCTGCTGGCGCTGCACAAGTACAACGTCCTGCACCTGCACCTCACCGACGACCAGGGCTGGCGGATCGAGATCGACGGACGGCCGCGGCTCACCGAGGTCGGCGCGTGGCGCACCGAGTCGATGGTCGGGGCGGCCGGCAGCGGCGTCTACGACGGTGTCCCCCACGGCGGGTTCTACACCCAGCGCGAGCTGCGCGAGCTGGTCGGCTTCGCGGCCGACCGCGGCGTGCGGATCGTGCCGGAGATCGACCTGCCCGGGCACGTGCGCTCGGCCCTGGCCGCCTACCCCGAGCTGGGCAACCGGCCGGAGGTGACGCTGCCGGTGTGGACGGCATGGGGCATCAGCCCGGACATCCTCGGCGTCCACGACGGCACGTTCGCGTTCTGCCGGGAGGTGCTCACGCAGGTCGCCGACGTCTTCCCGGCGCGGCACCTGCACATCGGCGGCGACGAGTGCCCGACCACGCAGTGGGCGTCGAGCCCCTTCGCGCGGGAAAAGGCGGCCCGGCTCGGACTGCGGGACACCGGGGAACTGCACCCGTGGTTCCTGAGCGAGCTGCACGGCATTCTGGCTGACCTCGGCAGGCAGGCGGTGTGCTGGGACGAGACCGGCCACGCCGCGGGCCGGCTGCCGCCGGAGCTGGTCGTGACGGCGTGGCGCGACGCCGCCCACGGTGCGCTGGCCGTGAACCGCGGCCACCAGGTGATCATGGCGCCGCACACGTCGACGTACTTCGACTACCGGCAGAGCGAAGAGCCCGGCGAGCCGCCCCGGACCGACGTCACGACACTCCGGGACGTCTACCGGTTCGACCCGCTCGCCGGCGGGCTCCCGGTCAGCGACGGCACCCGGCCCGGGGTGCTGGGCACGCAGGCCCAGCTGTGGACCGAGCACGCGCCGACGCCCGACCACGTGCGCCACCTGGCGTTCCCGCGCCTGTGCGCGCTGGCCGAGCGCGCGTGGTCGCCCCCGGACCGCCGTTATGCTGAATTCCAGGAGCGCCTGGCCGGCCACCTCGAGCGGCTGCGCACTCTGGACGCCCTGCCGAAGGAGCGCGTCCGGTTCGCCGGCGCGCTCGGAGTATCCGGGAAGACGGTGCCTTGACCGCTGTGCCATCCGGGGCTTCGCCCCAGGCCGGGGGCTCCGCCACCCGGAGCCCCCGAAAAGAAGGTGAGCCATCCGGGGCTTCGCCCCAGGCCGGGGGCTCCGCCACCCGGAGCCCCCGAAAAGAAGGTGAGCCATCCGGGGCTTCGCCCCAGGCCGGGGGCTCCGCCACCCGGAGCCCCCGAAAAGAAGGTGACGAGCCGGCGGACCGCCCGCCCACGGTGAAGCGCGACCGCGTCCGGCGGCACCTGCTGAAGGTGATCGAGAACGCCGGCCCCGGCACCGGGCTGGCGTCGGAGCGCGACCTGGCCGCCGAGCTGGGCGTGTCCCGTCCGACCGTCCGGGCGGCCATCGACGAGCTGACCCGCACCGGTCTGCTGGTGCGCCAGCGCGGGCGGGGGACGTTCACGAGCCCGCAGAAGGTGACCCAGGAACTGGCGACCGGCCTCGCCGTCCCGCCCGCGGAGGGGCACTGGACGAGCCGGGTGGTCGCGTTCGGGATCACCCCCGCCACCCGATCGCTGGCGGCCGACCTGGAACGCGAGCCGGGGACGCCGGTCCTGCGCGTCACCCGGGTCCGGCACGTCGACGACGAGCCGATCGCGATCGAGCAGCTCGCGCTGCCCGCGTCCCTCGTCCCGGGTCTTTCCCCGGCGAACCTGGAGTCGGGCAACTTCTACCGGCTGCTGCGCGAGCGGTTCGGGATCGTGGTGCAGGACGCGGTGCAGACGATCGAGCCCGCGGTGACGAACCCGGAGCAGGCCGAACTGCTCGAGATCGCGGTGTACGCACCGATCCTGCACATCGAGCGGCTCACGCGCGACACCGCGGGGCAGGTGGTCGAACTGACGCGTTCGGTGTACCGGGGCGACCGGTACCGCATCACGTCGAAACTCCGCTTCGACGCCGAATCGGGCTGATGGTGAGCGACACACCCGATCTCGGTCCCCTGCCCCGGCGCGTCACCGTCGACGCGGACCAGGCGCGCCGGCTGATCGTCGAGCAGTTCCCGGAGTGGGCCGATCTCCCGGTGCGGCCCGTCGCCGCCGGCGGCTGGGACAACTTCACCTTCCACCTCGGCGATGGCATGGTGGCGCGGCTGCCCAGCGCGGCCGAGTACGCCCTGGCCGTGGAGAAGGAACAGCGGTGGCTGCCGGTGCTCGCTTCCCGGCTGCCGCTGCCTATTCCCGTGCCGCTGGCGCAGGGGCGTCCCGGCGCGGACTATCCGTTCCCGTGGTCGATTTACGCATGGCTCGGCGGTTCACCGGCTCGCGCGGACCGGATCACCGACCCGGCGCGGTTCGCCCTCGACCTGACCGAATTCCTGGCCGCCTTGCGCGGCGTCGACGCCGCCGGCGGTCCCCAGCCGGGGAAACACAACTGGTTCCGGGGCGCCACCCTGCGCACCTACGACGGGCAGGCCCAGCGCGCGCTCACCACATTGGACGGCACCATCGACGTCGGTTTGGCCCGCGAAATCTGGCAGACCGCACTGGACGCGCGCTGGGACGGCGTCGACGTCTGGTTCCACGGCGACCTCGCAGCGGGCAACCTCCTGCTCGACGGCGGAGAACTGGCGGCCGTCATCGACTTCGGGACCTGCGGGGTCGGCGACCCGTCGTGTGACCTGGCGATCGCGTGGACGCTGCTGACCACCGAGGGCCGGCACGCGTTCCGCGAACGACTGTCCGTGGACGAGCCCACCTGGGCGCGCGGGCGTGGCTGGGCATTGTGGAAAGTGCTCGTCACGTGCGCCCGGGCCGGCGATGAGGCCGCGAACGCGCGTCACGTCCTCGACGACATCCTCACTGAATACGCAACCGGAAAATAATTCTTCGCGAACACCGGAAATCGTATTTCTTAGCCTCCACTCGTTACCCGAAAGAGTGACGTCATGAGGACATTCGGGTGACCACCAGCCGAAACCGCCCTCGCCGCACAAGGTGGGCGTTGTTTCGCATCGGTAACGAACTGCGCTGTTGGTTTCGCCTTTCTGGCGCCCGGGTGAGAGCGCTTCAAGGCACTCCCGGTGCGGCATAGGATTTTCCTTCGGCCAGGAAAACGTTTCTGGAACCAACCGTTGCGAAAGAATCGAGGACCATTCATGCGAAGACGCATGCTGGGAGCAGTGCTGCCCCTGGTGCTCGTCGCGGCCGGCGCGGCCGCGCTCCCCGCGGCCGCCGATCCCGCGGCCGTCTCGGGGCTCACGAAGTCCGTGCAGGGCACCGGTTCCCCCGCCGACCACGGGGCCACCGCGAACTGGGTCATCGGCTACGACGACCAGGCCACCGGGTCCGGCGCCGCCACCATCACCGACGCCGTCGGCGCGGGCCAGGCCTTCCAGTCCGGTTCGCTGCACGCGCCGCCCGGGTGGACGCCGTCGTGGTCCACCGACGGCAGCACCTTCGCCGGGACCGAACCCGCCTCCGGCGTCACCGCCGTGCGCGCGACGAACCCGGACGCCGGGCCCGACGCGACGTCGTTGTCCGCCGCGCTCACCCCGCCCGTGCAGGCGGTGACGACCGCGACCGGCGGCGACGGCTTCTCGCCGATCCTCTACCGCACCCCGGGCGGCATCCTGCAGGCCTGGAACATCTACCACCACCTCGGCGCGACGTCGCCGAAGGTCGTCTGCACCGACCTCGCCACCGGGCAGCGCTGCCCGGGCGGCCCGTGGCCGAAGGTGCTCAACACCGCGTCCGGCCCGCTCGGCACCCTGGGCGCCGGAGACATCGCCACCACCATGGTCGAGCAGTACGTGCACGACCCCGCAGCGCCCGCGAAGGTCTACTACCCCGCCGTCACGGCGACGTCGGTCGGCGTCGGCTGCCTCGACATGGCGGCCTCGGCCAACTGCGGGTACTGGTCGTTGTCCGCCACCGGTGGTTCGCCGCCGGTGAGCAGCATCGGCGGACTCGTGCAGAGCGGCGGCAACCTGTACGGCCTCGTCAGCAGTGGCGCGGTGGTCTGCTGGACCATCGCCAGCCAGAGCGCCTGCGGCGGCCAGCCGTACGCGCCGATCGTGCCGGCCGCCAACCAGCCGTACGTCTACGGCGCGCTGACCCCGGTGGCGGGCAAGGTCTTCGCGTCGATGTCGAGCCCGAATACCGCGCAGCAGCCGACCCTGGGCTGCTTCGACCCGGCGACGGCCACGGCGTGCACCGCCTGGGCCTCGGCACGGCCGACGGGACCGGCCGGGAACTACAACTACAACGTCTACACGGCGTTCAGCGCGACCGGCGCCCCGGTGGGCGCGTGCGCGTCGACGACCGGCGGCACGAACGTCACGACGTGCTACGCGCTCGACGGGTCGACACTGACGGCGCCACCGGGCCCGGCTTCGCTGACCGGCGGGGTCTACATGTTCCCTGGGGAGGTCATCACCGACCCGAACGGTCACGTACGCAGCTACCTCCCGATCTGGAACGGCGGCTACGCGGGCGCGACGCTCTGCCACGACTGGGCGACGGGGGCGGCGTGCGCGGGCCTGCCGGCCGTGATCACGCACCCGTCGGCGAACGGCGGGGCGACGCGGGACTACGGGTACACGTACGACCCGCCGTCGGGCTGCCTGATCGGCTTGGGCGACGCGGGCGTGCTGTTCTCGATGGACCCGGCGACGGGGGCCACCCCGTGCGTCCGTTCGGGCGGCCAGGTGACGCTGCGGCCGGGCGACTTCTACTGTGACGGCGGTGCGCACGTCCAGGGCTACACGGCGGCGCGGCTGACGGGCGTCGACCCGGCGAACGTCGACTTCGCGGCGTCCCGGGTGACGGTGGTGGGCCAGGACGACGCGGTGGTGCCGACCCCGGGCTTCGCCCCGGACGGCTCGGTCGACCTGACCGGCGTGTCCGTGGCAGCGCACCCGTCGATCACGGTGACGACGACCCTGGTGCTGCACAACGGAACGGGCTTCAGCGGCCGTCTGGTTGTCGACTACGCGGGCGACGCACCGCAGCTGTGCTTCCGCACGACGATCGCGGCGGACTGCGCGGTGGCATCGGTGGCGAACACGGCGACCGGAACGGACTCGACGGGTTCGTTCACGTCGAACACGGTGACGCTCCCGGTGGCACCGGGCGTTTCGTGCACGCCGAAGGTGAAGGTGGACAAGGAGATCTGCACGTCGTCGTCGGCTTCGAAGTGCGGCCCGGGTGGGGTCGGGCCGTGGGCGAAGCAGGCGGGGGTGGGTCTCCTGGGCCTGCTGAACGCGACGGCGTACTGGCGGATCACGGTGACGAACGAGGGTCCGGTCGGAATCACGTCGGCGCACGTGGTGGACAGCGTGGAGCCGTCGTGCCAGACGAGTCCGTTCTCGCTGGCGGCGGGGCAGTCGAAGCAGGTGTACTGCTCGACTTACGCGTTGCTGAGCCTGTTCCCGATCACGAACCAGGCGAAGGCGAGTTACGTGCCGGCGAACGTTCCCCCGGGGACACCGCCGTCGCACACGGGCTGGTCGTCGGCGAAGGCGTGTTCGCTGTTGTGCATCCTGTAGGCGGTTGAGGTGACGGCCCGCGGGGAAGTTCCCCGCGGGCCGTTTGCCACACTGGCCGGATGCGGCTGAACTCGCGGGCGTGGCCCGATCGCTTCGACGAGGTCCCGTGGCGCGAGATCGCCACCAGGTTCGACGCGCTGGCCGCGGAGCACCCGGAGTTCGGTCCCGTGGCCGAGATCGTCGCGAGCGTCCGGGCGTGTGGTGGCGATGCTCACCTGGCCGCGCGGCGCGGAGGCGGTGCCGCTCTTCTGGCGGTTCATGATCGAGAAGTTCGGCGTCGAGTCCGGGTTCAGTGCGGAACGGTAGGAGCAGCCCCATGACCGATCTCGAAAAGCGTTACCGCGCCTACCTCACCTGCCTGAACGAGCGGCGTTTCGCCGACCTGCCGGACTTCGCCCACGACCCGGTCGTCCACAACGGCCGCACCCTGAGCATCGCCGACTTCCAAGCCCTCCTGAAGCGCGACGCCGCCGAAATCCCCGATCTCACCTACGTCGTCGAAGGCCTCGTCGTGCACGGCGACCAGGTCGCGTGCCGCATCCGGTTCGACTGCACTCCCGCCGCGGACTTCCGCGGCCTGCCGACCGAAGGCAAGACCATCTCCTTCGCCGAGCACGTCTTCTACCGCTACGAAGACGGCAAGATCGCCGAGATCTGGTCGCTCATCGACACCGACGCCATCCGCGACCAGCTCACACCGTGACGGGGGCTTCTTCCGGAACCACCGGAGCAGCCTCCGGCTTGATCGCCGGCGCCATCAGTACCGCGCACAGCGGCACCGCCATCGCGATCGCCGCCAGCACGAACACCGGGAACAGGAACGAAAACACCTCGACCCCCGCCGGGTCCGCCGCGTTCATGTCCATGTTCATCCGGACCGCCGCCATGCCCGTGTAGTGCATGCCCGTCACCGCCGCGGCCATCACGAAACCCGCCAGCAGCCGCAGCGACAGCCGGTCCAGGAACACCGCGAACCACAGTGCCGCCGTCGCCGCCACCACCGCGATCACCACCGACAGCGCCACCAGGCCGCCTTCGTAGCCGAAGTCGCCTTTGACGCGCAGGGCCGACATTCCCGTGTAGTGCATGACGTTCACCGCCAGGCCCGTGATGACGCCGCCGAGGGCGAGGCGCCACCAGCCGAACTTCGCGCGGCCGCCCACCACCACGAGACCGGCGAACACCGCCGACACCGACAGGATCGCCGACAGCACCGTGCGGAAGACGTCGTAGCGGACCGGCATTCCCGGGGTGCTGAACCCGAGCATCGCCACGAAGTGCATCAGCCAGATGCCGACGCCGCCGATCGAGATCGCCGCCAGCGCCAGCCACCGCATGCGGTGGCGCGGGTTCGCCGTGTGGCGGGCCTGCACCGCGCACGCCAGCCCGAGCGCGCAGCCCACCACCGACGTCAGGTACGCGAGCACGAGCAGCCAGTGCCCGAGCGCGAAGTGCTCCATCGCAAGGTCCTCTCTAGAGGTCGCGCAGCCCGTGCAGCACGCGTTCCATCAGGTCGTGGCGCTCGTCCCAGGTGGACGTGTCCGACAGCGTGTCGCGGACGATCACCAGGTTGTCCTGCATCAGGTCCGCCACGAGCACGCGGACCACGCCGAGCGGCAGCGACAGCAGCGCGGCGATCTCCATCAGCGACCGCGGCCGGGCGCACAGCTCGGTGACCTCCGCCAGCGCGCTCGACATGAGGTACGCCGCCTCGGCCCGGCCCGCCGCCGTGGTCTCGACCAGTGCTTCGACGGCGATCTCGACCGTCGGCGCCGTCCGGCCTTCCGTCCAGGAGTACGGGCGGGCCAGCGACGGGCTGCGCCGCGGCTCCTCCCCGTAGAGCCCGGGCGGCGGGTCGTCGATCACCGGTGGTCCTGGGCCACCGGCATCTCGCGCGCGGGCACGTCGACCTTCTGCCCGACCCGCTCGACCAGCATCGTCATCTCGTAGCCGACCAGCCCGATGTCGCAGCCGGTCGAGGCGAGCACGACGAGGTTGGAGCCGTCGCCCACGCTCATCAGCAGCAGGAACCCCTGCTCCATCTCGATCACCGACTGCACCACCCGCCCGGCGGTGAACAGCTCCGCGGTCCCCAGCGACAGGCTGGACAGCCCGGCCGCGATGGCCGCCAGCTGGTCGGCGCGCTCGCGGGGCAGGGCCTCGTCGGCGGCCACGAGCAGGCCGTCGGCGGAGACCAGCACGGCGTGCGCGACCCCCGAGACGTCTTGGACGAACCCGCTGACCAGCCAGTTCAGCGTCGCCGTCCGTTCGGGCGGCGCGGCGGGACCGGGGAAGCCCAGGGTCCCGCCGCGGGGCCGGGCCGACGGTTCGGCGCCGGTGCGTCGCGGCTGCACGTCGGGAAGTTCCGTCATCGCGGATCCACTTCGTCCTTTCCGGATTCTTCGGCGCGGGCCGCGGACTCTTGCCGGGCCGCGCGCATCCCCTGGTAGTGCCGGGAGAGGCTGGTGCGGACGGCGGCGGCGTCGCGGAACGACGCCCCGCCGGTCTGCTCGCGCACGCGCGGGACGACCGCGCCGGGGGCGAGCTGGGCGCCGGGCCGCCGCGTCGGCAAGCCGGCGTCGGTGAGCCGCTGCGCGATCGCGGGCTTGAGAGCGCTTTCGGCGGCCTGGCGCGTGCGGTCGGCCGGGGTCTCCCACTCCCCCACCGGCGCGGCGGCCGGTTCGGCGCGGGACCCGGGCTTTTCGACCGAAGCCGGCCAGTCCGACCCCGGGATCGCGCCCGGGTCGGCCGCGTGCGACGCCGAGGCCGCGGCGGGTTCGGCCGAGGCGTGGTGCGCCGCGGGGGTTCCGGCCGCGGGGGCGTGGTCCGCCGTGAGGCCGGCGCGGCCGGCCGGATCCGCCGGTTCGGCGGGGGAAGCGCGGTGTGCCGCGGAGCTGCCGTTCCGGGCCGCCCAGCCCAAGAGATCGGGCGACGCAGCCCGGTCCGGGTCGGCCGCCTCGGCCGAAGCGGTCCGGTCCGCAGCCGATCCGGGCCAAGTGGCCCGGTCAGCCGGCGAGCCCTCGGTGCGACCGGCCGAATCAGCTGAGTCGGCCCGCTCCGCAGCCGACCCCGGCCAACCCGCCCGGTCAGCCGGCGAGCCCTCGGTACGACCAGCCGAATCAGCCGAAGCAATCCGCTCCGCAGCCGACCCCGGCCAACCGGCCCGGTCACCCGAAGCAGCCCGCTCTGCCGCCGACCCCGGCCAACCAGCCCGGTCGACCGGCGAGCCCTCGGTACGACCAGCCGAATCAGCCGAAGCAGCCCGCTCCGCAGCCAACCCCGGCCAACCGGCCCGGTCACCCGAATCCGCCGGCTCGGCGGATTCCGCCGCACCGGACTTGGGGGCTCGGCCGTTCGGCGCGGCCGGCGGCCACTCCACCGGGGCACCATCCGCCGGCGGCGGCCACTCCACCGGCGCGTCCCGCCTGGGCAGCGGCTTCGCGACCGGCTCGCTGAACCAGCTCGTCACGACCTGCTCGAAGATCGGCGTCGGCGCCTGCGTCGGCACCACCGGCGGCCGGGTGTGACCGTTGCGGCCGTTGCGGCCGTTCACCGCCGCTCCGGTCGTCGCCAGCCGGCCGGCCCCGATCGGGCGGGCCAGGTCCGCGATCACCAGCGCGCCCGGGACGTGCACGCTCGCCGTCACCCCCGCGTGCCGCGCGCCCGTTCCGGTCGCGCGCAGCCGCACCGTCACCCCGTGCAGCGCGGCGAGCCTGCCGACCACGAACAACCCCATCCGGCGGGTCGTCTCCGGGCCGACGGTCCCCGCCGCCGCGAGCCGCTCGTTCACCGACGCGAGCTCCGCCGGGGTCATCCCGAGGCCCTGGTCGACGACCTCGATGAGCAGCCCGCCGTCCGCGCCGCGGTCGGCCGTCAGCGCGACCTTGTGCTCCGGCGGGGAGAACCGCGTCGCGTTCTCCAGCAGCTCGGCGAGGATGTGCACCACGTCCGCGGCCGCCTCGGGCTGCACCGAACTGCGCGGCGCGTTGCCCATCGCCACCCGCCGGTAGTCCTTGACCTCCGACGTCGCGGCGCGCAGCAGGTCGCGCGTCGGCACCGGCTCCCGGCCGTGCCGGACCGGCCGGCCACCCGCGAGGACGTGCAGGTTCTCGCCGTTGCGGCGCAGCCGGGTCGCGATGTGGTCGATCCGGAACAGCTCGTCGAGCCGGCGGGGGTTCTGCTCTCCCGACTCGAGGTCTTCGATGATCGACAGCTGCTGCTCGACGAGGGACTGGCTCCGCCGCGAGAGCGTCATGAACATCTCGCTGACCTGCTTGCGCAGCTCGGCCTGCTCGACGGCGAGCCGGACCGCCTGGCGGTGCATGTCGTCGAAGGCGCGGGCCAGCTGCCCGATCTCCTCCTCAGTCTCGACCCCGGAGCCGGGCACCGCGCGCCAGTCGACGTCGTGGCCCTCGCGGACCTGCCGGACGGTCTCCGGGAGCTGTTCGTTCGCCGCGCGCAGGGCCGCCGCGCGCAGCCGGCGCACCGGCGTGACGAGCGAGCGCACCACCAGCAGGGCGATCGCGAGCGCACCGAGCAGCGAGCCGAGGACCAGGGCCGTGTCCCGCAGCGAGTCCGACCGGGCGCGGTCGGCCGCGTTCGAGACGTCGGCGGACAGCTTCGCCGCGACGTCGGTCAGCACGGCCGTCACCCCGATGGTCTCGGCGGTGATCGAGGGGAGGAACGACACGAGCGCCGCGGCGTCGCCGCTGCCGGGATTCTGCAAGGTGTCGAGGCGGCCCTCGGCGGAGCTCGTCGCCGCCTTGAACCGGTTAAGCGCGTCGCCCGAGAGCTGGTGTTCGGCCTGCTCGCTGAGCACCTCCTGCTCGGCGGCGGCCTGCACCACGGCCGGGCGCAGCGAAGCATCGTCCGGGCTGTTCTCGGCCGCCCGCGCGTAGGT
Source organism: Amycolatopsis ponsaeliensis (assembly GCF_030182635.1). Classification (NCBI taxonomy): domain Bacteria; kingdom Bacillati; phylum Actinomycetota; class Actinomycetes; order Pseudonocardiales; family Pseudonocardiaceae; genus Amycolatopsis; species Amycolatopsis ponsaeliensis. The sequence goes on along the minus strand of NZ_JAPZLD010000004.1, from coordinate 25,303 downwards.
CTCCTCGGTGGCCAGCTCGCCGCGCAGGTGCACCAGCAGCCGGGCGGTTTCCGCGCCGGCGGCCGTTTCGCTGCCGGCGTCGGCCGGGGCGAGGGTGGGCACGAGGTCACCGAGGGTGGAGATGATGTCGTTGTAGCCCGCCGCCTTCGTGCGGACGTCGCCGCCGCCGGCGCCGGCCGCGCGGATGCCGGCGAGCTTGCCCAGCGCGGTGTTCAGCGCCCGGCCGCCGTCCGCGGCCAGCGGCGCGAAGCCGATGTCGCGCTGGACGGCGGCCACCTTCGCGTCGACCGCGTCGGTCAACGTGACCGGCGCCCCCGCGGGAACCGCCACCGCCGCGACCATCTCCTGGCCCAGCGACGCGGTCAGGTCGATCGTGTCCCGCAGCACCGGCAGCCGGTCGCGCGCCGCGCTGAGCGCGGTCGCCCGGTCGAGCTCGCCCTGGATCCGGATCTCCGCGAGCGCCACCGCGACCAGGACGGGCAGCAGCAGGACGACGCTGATCTTGGTGCGGACGCTCCAGTGCGCCGGCGACCACGCGGCGTCCGCCGACCGGCGGAGCGTGGTTCTGCTTTCGTGCATGGCGGAATCGCTCGATTCCCAGCCGCGCGGACGGCTGACGTCGAACTCGGACAGGACGAGGGCCCCAGGGCCGATCGCCGGGCTCCCGGGGTCTGGGGAAGACTTGGCGTTGATCGAGCCGACCAGCAGAAGACATCACGCTCGGCATCCTTGTCAACCCTAAGGACCGGCGTTTCGGAACGCGGGGAATGAATTCCTTCGAGCCCGCTCCGACAGTTCACGCTTTGTGTCCCGACGGTCGCTGCTTGTACATCGTACAAGCAAGTTCGCCCAGCTCCGGGGGTCGAGCTGACGTAAATAACGATCCTGTCGCACTGGCGGCAGAATTACCCACAGAAGTCGCCGACACCATTTTGTGGCGAAGTCGGCCATTGTTCGAATGGTTTGTTATTAATTCCCCCGCCGCCCGGGTAGACACCGCGGCGCGGCGACCCGGCAGAATCGTCACCGTGACCGATGTGGACGAAAGCGGCAAGGGCACGGCGGCCCACGGCAAGCGGGTCGGCTGGGTCGAGCTGTACCTCGACCTGGTCTTCGTGTTCGCGGTGGCCCAGGTGGCGCACGGCATGGTCGCGGACCCGCACTGGATGCGCGCCGCCGCCGCACTCGGCCTGTTCGCGACGCTGTGGTGGACGTGGATCGGCTTCGCCGTGCTCTACAACCGCCGCGGCGACGACAGCCGCGCCGCCGACCGGCTGTTCGTGCTGGCCGGCACCATCCCCTGCGGGATCGCCGCCACCCAGGCGCACCACGTCTTCGAGGGGCACCCGGCGGTGTTCGCGGTGGCCATGGCCGGGGTCCGCCTGATCCTGGCGGCGGCGCACCGCTGGCCGGCGCGCCCGGGTCTCGACCAGAGCCGGATCAGCTGGGGCTACGTGGTTTCGGCGGTCCTGTTCGGCGTTTCGGCGGTCTTCCCGTACACGTGGGCGCTGTGGGCGGTCGCGCTGCTGCAGGAGGCGGGGTTCCTGCTGCTCGGCGACCGCCGCGGCCGGCGCCGCGGCGAGTCCCGGCAGCGGCCGTCACCGGCGGACCAGTGGCGGATACTGCTGAAGCCGCCGAGCGACCCGAACCTGGCGGTCGACTCCGCGCACCTCGCCGAGCGCTTCGGGCTGTTCATGATCCTGCTCCTCGGCGAGCTGGTCATCACGGTCGGCACCGCGGCGCTGGAGCGCCCGGCCGACGACGTCGCGTACTGGGCGTCCCTGGTCGCCGGCTTGGTGATGGCGGGCGCGCTGTGGTGGCTGTACTTCTCCTCCGCCGCGCGGATCTACGAGCGCATGCTCGACCTCTCCGGCGGCAACCCCGCGCTCGCGTACTCGCTGTACGCCGTCGGTCACCTCTTCCCGGCCTTCGCGCTGCTGCTCATCGCGGCCGGGGTGAACCTGTCGCTGCACGAGTCCCCGCCGCAGGCGGCGGTCTGGTTCACGACCATCGGCTTGACGATGTACCTGGCCGGCACCCGCGTCTTCTCGGTGCCCGGGCGCCCGCACTGGTACGGCAGCCTGGCCAGGGGCGCCGCACTGGCGGCCACGGTGTCCCTCGCCTTCCTGGGCCGGGTGCTGCCGGCGCCCGTGGTGATCGTGGTGATCGCCGCGTGGGCAGTGGGCAGCACGGTCGTGTCGGCGGGGATCCGCCACCGCGCGCTCGACCGCATGGGCGACGACCCGGTGGCGTTCCTGCGCGACATCCAGGAACAGCGGCTGCGCGGAGCCGCCGACGGTCCGCCCGGCCAGGTTCCTCCGAACAGGTGACGCCGCACGCGCATACTGGAAAGATCCTCGGCTCAGGGAGGCGATGTGAGCGCGTCCCCTTTCGCGCACCCGGCGTTGTTCTACCGCGACGACGCCGAGTACCTGACCGGCACCGTGCCGTTCGTGTGGAGCGGGCTCGCCGCCGGTGAGCCGGTCGCCGTCGCCGTGCCGGGGCGCAACCTCGAGCTGCTGCGCCGCGAGCTCGGCGCGGACGCCGGGCAGGTCCGCCTGCTGGACATGACCGACGCCGGGCGCAACCCCGGCCGGATCATCCCCCGCGTGCTGCGGGCCTTCGCCGACGCCCACCCCGGCGGCCCGGTGCGGATCATCGGCGAACCGATCTGGGCGGAGCGATCGGCCGTCGAGTACCCGGCGTGCGTGCAGCACGAAGCGTTGATCAACCAGGCTTTCGCCGGCCGGGAGATGACGATCCTGTGCCCGTACGACGTCACGCGCCTGGACCCGGCCGCGCTCGCCGACGCCGAGGCCACCCACCCCGTCGTGATCGATGGCACCGGCCACCGCCCAAGCACCGCGTACGCCCCCGACGACGTCCTCGCCCGGTACAACCGGCCGCTACCGCCGGCACCGGATCACGTGGCAGAGCTGCCGGCCACGACGAACCTCGCGGCGGCCCGGGCGATGGCGAACATCCACGCGGCCGCCGGCGGGCTGAGCGCCGAGCAGGTCTCCGACGTCCTGGTGGTCGTCACGGAACTGCTCTCCAACTCCGTGGAACACGGCGGCGGCACCGGCACGGTCCGGCTGTGGAGCGAAGCCGGCGAGTTCGTCTGCGAGGTCCACGACGGCGGCAAGCTGATCGACCCCCTGGCCGGCCGCCGGCCCGCGACGCCGGAGCAGCGCCGGGGCCGCGGGCTGCTGCTGGTCAACTACCTGGCCGACCTGGTCCGCCTGCACACCGGCGACGACGGCACGACGTTCCGCGCGTACTTCCGCGCCTGAGCTCAAGCAAGCCGGCCAGCTCAGGCGGCGCCAGCGTGTCTTGAATGAGTCATTCAGGTCTTCGGAGGTCCTGAATGACTCATTCAAGACGTCGGGGAGCAAGCTCAGGGCAGGCCGGCGAGGTCGGCCAGCAGGGCCATGTGGTGCCCGAAGTACTCGGCGCGCGCCTGGACCATGTCGTCGAGGCGGTGGAAGACCTCGAAGTTGACCTGGCCGAACAGGTGCGTCCACGCCAGCAGAGCGCGGTCCAGCCGCTCCTCGGACAGGCCGCCGCCCTGGTCGTCGATCAGGCGGCGCAGGTCGGTGCGGACTCCTCCGGGCAGCGGCGGCCCGGCCGGGACGTCCGGGGCCTCGCCGGCGATCGCCGCCAGCAGCAGGATCACCTTCGACGCCGGCACCACGGTTTCCGGCGGCGCCGCGTAGCCGGGGACGGGATTGCCGTAGAGCAGGCCGTACTCGGCCGGGTGCGCCAGCGCCCAGGACCGCACGGCGTGGCACGCGGCGAGCCAGCGGCCGCGCAGGTCGTCGCGTGGGACCGCCGCTTCCGCCTCGGCCGCCGCCTCGCCCAGGCCGTCGTACGCGTCGATGATCAGCGCCGTCAGCAGGGCGTCGCGGCTCGGGAAGTACCGGTACAGCGCCGAAGCGACGATGCCCATGTCCCGGGCGACCGCCCGCAGCGAGAGGTTCGCGCCCTCCGTGGCGAGGCGGCGGCGGGCGGCTTCCTTGATCTCCTGGTGCATCTCCGAGCGGACCCGGGCACGCAGCGACGAGGCGGACACGCCCCCAGTGTCGCACATGGCGAGAACACCCGAACTCGACGAGAACACTGTTCTTGACCCGGCGACGTCCGGCGCAGTACGGTGTTCTTGTCCGAGAACAGTGTTCTCTCCTGGGGGTTTCCATGGCTCTGCACGTCATCGTCGGCGCCGGTCCGGTCGGCTCGGCCACCGCGCGCCTGCTCGCCGGCCGAGGCGAAGAGGTCCGCCTGATCACGCGCCGCGGCGGCGGGCCGTCGGTGGAGGGCGTGCAGCTGGTCGCCGCGGACGCCACCGACGCCGCCACGCTGGCGCGGCACGCGTCCGGCGCGGCCGCGTTGTACAGCTGCGCGGGACCCGCGTACCACCGCTGGCCCACCGACTGGCCGCCGCTCGGCGCCGCCCTCCTGCACGCGGCCGGGAGCAGCGGGGCAGTGCTCGTCACGACCGGCAACCTCTACGCGTACGGCGCCGTCGACGGCCCGATGACCGAGCAGCTCCCGGCGCGGCCCAACTCGGTCAAGGGCGAGGTGCGGGCCAAGCTCTGGGCCGACCAGCTGGCGGCGCACGAAGCCGGGCGGATCCGCACGGCCGAGGTCCGCGGGTCGGACTACCTCGGCGCGGGAACCCTGTCGGCGTTCACGGCCTTGGTGCTGCCGAAGGTCCTGGCCGGCAAGCGCGCTTCGGCCCCGGCCGCCCTCGACGCCCCGCACAGCTGGACCTACGTCGGCGACGTCGCCCGCACCCTGGTCGCGGTCGCGGCCGACGAAGGAGCGTCGGGCCGGGCCTGGCACGTGCCGACAGCCCCGCCGATGTCGCTGCGCCGGCTGGCGACCCGCGCGGCGGAACTGGCGGGAGCACCGGCGGCCCGCGTGACGACCATGCCGAGCATCGCCCTGCGCCTGGCCGGCCTCTTCGACCCGGCGGCGCGGGAGATGATGGAGATGCAGTACCAGCTGCGCGGGCCGTTCGTCCTGGACTCGTCGGCGGCGACGGAGGCGTTCGGCATCAAGCCGACCCCCACCGACGACGCCCTGCGGGAGACGATCGCGAGCCTGCGCGAAAGCTGAGCCCCGACGCCCGGAAGCGCTAGTTCGGGATCTCCGTCGCCCGCTCCCAGCCCGCCGGCAGCGGGCTCAGGTTCAGCGCGTGGTCGAGGCCGCTCCCGGCCAGCGCCCGGCGCACGACGCGGTTGTCGCCCGTGACGATCCGGAGCGTGGTGCTCTCGCGGACCGTCCGGACGTGGATGCCGGCGAGCACCGAAAGCCCGGCCGAATCCAGGAAGTCGACCTCGGACAGGTCGAGCACCAGCACCGGGAACTTCCGGTGCGCCCAGGTGCTCAGGACCGAGGCGAGCTCGGCGGCGCTGTCCTCGTCGAGCGCGCCGCGGATCCGGACCATGACCGCGCCGAAGTACGGCCGGATCACCTTGATGTCGAACGGGCTTCGTTCGGCGAGGGGGGACGGCGACGCCATGGGGATCGCCGTCGCGGGGTGCTGCACGACTAACATTCTGCTACGCCTTCAAGTCGCGGATGGCGTGTCGAGCGGTGTCCACTGCCCGCTCGAACGCCGGCAAGTCGGGGGAGGGCGGCTGGCTCTGAACCGCACCCTGCCAGCGTAGTGCTTGATCCAAACGGCGCAACCCCGCCAACGGCCGAAATGCCACTCCCCCACTGTCCGCCAAAAGCGCGTCTTCCCGGCGTCCGTACCAAAATCCGGCACTCGCGGCCCTCGCTCTTGACAGCCCGGGCGGGTGACAGTCATGCTCGATGACGTCTCAGGGTTCCTGATATAGACCACGGGAGGTACCCGGCGTGCCCCGATCGCCGCACGGACCGGCCGACTTCGGCCTCGGCAGCTGGCCCGCGCGCCGGGCCCGGATCTCCCCCGGGCGCACCGCGCTCGTCCAGCCCGGACGCACGCGCACCTACGCCGAGCTCGCCGAACGCGTCGAACGGCTGGCCGGCGCGCTCGCCCGGCTCGGCGTGCGCCCAGGCGACCGCGTTGCCTACCTCGGTGTCAACGACGTCACCGTCTTCGAGACGCTCTTCGCCACCACCCGCCTCGGCGCGCTCTTCGTGCCGCTCAACTACCGGCTCTCCCCCACCGAGATCCGCTACATGCTGGCCGACAGCGGCGCTTCGGTGCTGGTGCACAGCCCGGACACCGACGACCTCCTGACCGGGCCGCCGCTGCCGGAGACCCTCCGGCACGTCGTCGCGACGGACCCGGCGTCGTGCCCGGCGGGCGGGCTCGGCTACGAAGCGGAACTGGCCGCCGCCGGCGACCCGCCGTCCACCGAAGTCCGGCTCGACGATCCCTGCGTGCTGCTCTACACCTCCGGCACCACCGGCCGGCCGAAGGCGGCGGTGCTGACCCACGGGAACCTCACCTGGAACACCGTCAACCAGCTCGCCCACCTCGACGTCCTGGGCACCGACAAGGCGCTGTGCATCGCGCCGCTGTTCCACTGCGTCGGGCTGGGCCAGATCACGCTGCCGACGCTGTTCAAGGGCGGCAGCGTGGAACCGGTGGCGAAGGTCGACCCGGGCGCGATCCTCGGCCGGATCGGCGAAGCCGGGATCACGAGCTTCTCCGCGGTCCCCACCATGCTGGAGATGCTGTGCCGCCACGAGTCCTGGGACCGCACGGACCTGAGTTCGCTGACGTGCGTGCTCTACGGCGGCTCGCCGGTCGCCGAGCGCGTTGCCCGCGCGTGGCTCGACCGCGGTGTGAGACTCCTTCAGGGCTACGGCATGACCGAAGCTTCGCCAGGCGTCTCGATGGCCACCCACGAAGGCACCCTTGACCACCCCGTCGCCGCGGGCGTGCCGCACTTCTTCACCGACGTGGCCGGCCTCGGCCCGGACCTCACTCCCGAGCCGCTCGGTGAGACGCCCGCCGAGCTGCTGGTGCGCGGCCCGCACGTGTTCGGCGGCTACTGGAACCGGCCCGAAGAGTCGAAGGCGAGCTTCGTCGAGGACGACTGGTTCCGCACCGGCGACGTCGTCCGCGTCGAGGACGACGGCTGGGCCCACGTCGTCGACCGCGTCAAGGACATGATCATTTCCGGCGGCGAGAACGTCTACCCCGCCGAAATCGAGGCGGTCGCGGCCCGGCTCGACGAGGTCGACGCGTGCGCCGTCGTGGGCGTGGCCGACGAGCGCTGGGGCGAGGTCGGCGCCGCCTTCGTCGTCCGCCGCGCCGGGGCCGACCTCGGCGAAGCCGCCTTCCGCGCCCACCTCGAACGGCACCTCGCCCGCTACAAGGTGCCCAAGTACGTGCAGTTCACCGAAGCCCTGCCGGTCAACGCCACCGGCAAGATCCGCCGCGTCGAGCTCCGCGCGCGAGCCGCCGCGTCCTTCCCGAACGGACCCGCATGACGACCCCCCTCCTGCCCCCGTCGCTGCACCTGGAGCTGCTCGACGAAGTCGCCGTACTGCGGCTGGCCCGCCCCGAGAAGCGCAACGCCCTCGACGACGCCACCGTGCTCGGCCTCGAAACGTTCTTCGGCGCCCCGCCGCGCGGGGTCAAGGCCGTCGTGCTCGACGCCGTGGGCGAGCACTTCTCCGCCGGGCTCGACCTTTCCGAGCTCACCGAGCGCGACGCGTTCGAAGGCCTGGAGCACTCGATGATGTGGCACCGCGCCTTCGAGCGGCTCGAACGCGGGCGCGTCCCGGTCGTCGCCGTGCTCCGGGGCGCGGTCGTCGGCGGCGGCCTGGAGCTCGCGGCGGCCGCGCACATCCGCGTCGCCGAGCCCTCGGCGTTCTACGCGCTGCCGGAGGGCCAGCGCGGGCTGTTCGTCGGCGGCGGCGCGTCGGTGCGGGTGCCGCGGCTGATCGGCGTGCACCGGATGGCCGACATGATGCTCACCGGCCGCGTCCTCGACGCCGACGAAGGCCACGCCGCCGGGCTGTCGCACTACCGCGCCGACAACGGCTTCGAGCACGCGCTCGGCCTGGCCCGCAAGATCGCCGAAAACTCCCCGATCACGAACTTCGCCGTCCTGCAGGCCCTTCCCCGCATCGCCGAGGCCAACCCGGCCGAGGGCTACCTGATGGAGTCGCTGATGTCCGCGGTGGCGAGCGGCAGCGCCGAAGCCAAGGAACGGATGCAGGCGTTCCTCGACAAGCGCGCCGGGAAGGTCGGCCGATGATCCTGCGCCCGGTCGCGCCCGACGCCCGCGAAACCACCGAGATCGGCCGGTTCCTGGCGTGGCTGGCCGACCGTGGCCACGCCTTCGACGACTACGCCGCGCTGCACCGCTGGTCGGTGACCGACCTCGACGGCTTCTGGTCGTCGGTCAAGGACTTCTTCGGCGTCCACTTCCACTCCCCCGCTTCGGCTGTCGTGCCGGACCGGCGGATGCCCGGCACCGAGTGGTTCCCCGGCGCGACCCTCAACTACGCCGAGCACGCCCTCGGCGGCCCCGCGGACGACGTCGCCGTCATCGCGTACTCCCAGACCCGCGAACGCACCGAGCTGACGTGGGCCGCGCTGCGCGACCAGGTCGCGAGGGCCCGCGCGGGGCTCGCCCGGCTCGGCGTCGGGCGCGGCGACCGCGTCGTCGCCTACCTGCCGAACATCCCGGAAACCGTGGTCGCCTACCTGGCCACCGCGAGCCTCGGCGCGATCTGGGCGTCCTGCGCGCCCGAGTTCGGCGCCCGTTCGGTGGTCGACCGGTTCGGCCAGATCGAGCCGCGGGTGCTGCTGACCGTGGCCGGGTACCGCTACGGCGCCAAGGACGTCGACCGCCGCGCCGAGGTCGCCGAGATCCGCGCCGGCCTGCCGACCGTCGAGCACGTCGTCCACGTCCCCTACGGCGACCACGACCTCCCCGACACGCTCGCCTGGAGCGACCTGCTCACCGAGAGCAGTGACATCCGGGCCTTCGGCCCGAGCCGGGGGCTCCGCCACCCGGAACCCCCGAAGGCGTGCGTGCCCGGGTTCGAGCCGGTCGGCTTCGCGCACCCGCTGTGCGTGCTGTTCTCCTCCGGCACCACCGGCAAGCCGAAGGCGATCGTGCACGGCCACGGCGGGATCCTCCTCGAACACCTGAAGAACCACGGCCTCAGCTGGGACCTGCGCCCGGGCGACCGGATCCTGTGGTTCTCCACGACCGCCTGGATGATGTGGAACGCGCTCGTGTCGGGACTGCTCACCGGCGCGTCGATCGTGCTCGTCGACGGCAACCCGCTGCACCCCGACCTGGCGTGGCAGTGGCGGCTCGCCGCCGAAACCCGCGCGACGCTGATGGGCGCCAGCCCCGGATTCCTGATGGCGTGCCGGAAGGCGGGCCTCGACCCGGCCGCGTCGTTCGACCTGACCGCGCTCCGGCAGATCGGCGCGGCGGGCAGCCCGCTGCCGGCCGAGGGCTACCACTGGGTGCGCGACGTCTTCGGCGCGGGAGTGCTGCTCAACGTCGGCAGCGGCGGCACCGACGTCTGCAGCGGGATCGTCCAGGGCGGCCCGCTGCAGCCCGTGCTCGCCGGCGAGATCTCCGGACCGTGCCTCGGGGTCGACGCCAAGGCGTTCGACGTCGACGGCACCACCGTGGTCGGCGAGCTGGGCGAGCTCGTCATCACCGCGCCGATGCCGTCCATGCCGGTCGGGTTCTGGGGCGACGACACCGGTTCGCGCTACCGGGACACGTACTTCTCGGCCTACCCCGGCATCTGGCGGCACGGCGACTGGATCCGGTTCGGCCCCGAGGGGAGCTGCGTCATCGCCGGGCGCTCGGACGCGACCCTCAACCGCGGCGGCGTCCGGCTCGGCACCGCCGAGTTCTACGCCGTCGTCGAGGAGTTGCCCGAGATCGACGACTCGCTCGTCGTGCACCTCGAAGACCCCGCCGGCGGCAATGGCGACCTCCGCCTCTACGTCGTTCTCCGGGACGGCGCCTTGGACGCGCCGCTGCGCGAGAAGATCGCGACGGCGTTGAAGAGCGCGCTGTCGCCGCGGCACGTGCCGGACACGATCACTGCCGTCCCGGTGATCCCCCGCAACCGCACCGGGAAGAAACTGGAGCTGCCCGTGAAGAAACTCCTGCTCGGTGCCCGGGCCGACGACGTCGTCGGCAAGGACGTCCTGGCCGACCCCACCGCGCTCGACCACTTCCGGGCACGCGCATGAGCACCGTCGCGGTCGTCGGCACGGGCGTGATCGGCGCGAGCTGGGCGGGGCTGTTCCTCGCCCACGGCCTCGACGTCGTCGCCACCGATCCGGCACCCGGCGCCGAAGAACGGTTGCGCAGTGCTCTCGAAGGCACGTCGACGGATCGGCTGCGGTTCGTCGCCGACGCCGGAGAAGCGGCCGCGGCGGCGGATTTCGTCCAGGAGAACGGTCCTGAGCGCGAGGACGTCAAGCACGCGCTGTTCGCCGTCCTCGACGAGGCCGCGCGGCCGGACGTGATCCTGGCGAGCAGCTCGTCCGGGCTGCTGCCCAGCGTCATCGCCCGCGGCTGCCCGCGCCATCCCGAGCGGGTCGTCATCGGGCACCCGTTCAACCCGCCGCACCTGATCCCGCTCGTCGAGGTCGTGCCCGGCCGCGACACCGCGCCCGAGGTCGTCGACCGGGCCGTGGCGTTCTACACCTCGGTCGGGAAGCGGCCGATCCGGTTGTCGCGCGAAGTGCCCGGCCACATCGCGAACCGGCTCCAGGCCGCGCTGTGGCAGGAGGCGTATTCGCTGGTGGAACGCGGGGTCGCGACGGTCGCCGACATCGACACGGCGATCGCGTACGGGCCGGGGCTGCGCTGGGCCGTGCTCGGCCCGTTCCTGAACCAGCACCTCTCCGGCGGCGCGGGCGGGCTCGCGCACGTCCTGGCGCACCTCGGCCCGCCCACCGAAGAGTGGTGGCGCGACCTCGGCCGCGTCCACCTGACCCCCGAGCTGGCCGAAAAGCTCGTCGCCGGGGTCGACGCCGAACGGGCCGGCACCGACGACCGTGCCCTCGTCGCCGCCCGCGACGCCGTCCTGCACCGCCTGCTGGCCGCCAAGGCCGCGCAGCCCGACCTGCCCTGAACCGGGAGCTCCCGTGGATCTTTCCGCACTGACCGCCATCGACGTCCACACCCACGTCGAGCAGGACGGGCACGGCTGCTTCGCCCTCGACCAGGAGCTTCTGGACGCGTCGGCGAAGTACTTCCGCGCCGATCAGGACCGCACGCCGACGGTGACCGCGATCGCCGAGCACTACCGGGCGCGGAACATGGCCGCCGTCGTCTTCACCGTCGAGGCGCCGGCCGCGACCGGGCACCCCGCGCTCTCGAGCGAGGAGATCGCCGACGCGGCCGCCGAGCACGCGGACGTGCTCATCCCGTTCGGCTCGGTCGACCCGCACGCGGGCAAGGCCGCCGTGCGCCGCGCGCGGGCGCTGGTCGCCGAGCACGGTGTGCGCGGCTTCAAGTTCCACCCCAGCCTGCAGGCGTTCGAACCGAACGACGTCCGCCACTACCCGCTGTACGAGGCCATCCAGGAGCTGGGCGTGCCGGCGCTGTTCCACACCGGGCAGACCGGGATCGGCGCCGGGCTGCCGGGCGGGCACGGCATCAAGCTGCGGTACTCGAACCCGATGCTGCTCGACGACGTCGCCGCCGACTTCCCGGGGCTGACGATCATCCTGGCGCACCCGTCGGTGCCGTGGCAGGACGAGGCGATCTCGGTCGCGACGCACAAGGCGAACGTGTACATCGACCTGTCCGGCTGGTCGCCGAAGTACTTCCCGCCGCAGCTGGTCCGCGCGGCGAACTCGCTGCTCAAGCGCAAGGTGCTGTTCGGCTCGGACTTCCCGGTGATCACCCCCGACCGCTGGCTCGCCGACTTCGCCGCCCTCGATCTCAAGGACGAGGTGCGGCCGCTGATCCTCAAGGACAACGCCGTCCGGGTGCTCGGCCTGGCCTGAACGTTTGTCCGGCGCGTCCCCGGGAATACCGCCGGTGACTCCGGGAGGGGGCGCCATGGCCGAGGGTGACGTGCACACTTACTTCGAGGACGGGCTCTGGAAGAACCGCGTCGAAGGCGGGCGGCGGGCGTCGAACACGTCTCCGCGCCGGACCGACGCCGTGCTGTCCGGCCGGCTGATCGCGAAGAAGCGGCGCGTCGGGCACGTGGTCCACACGCCCGAGGGCGACGTCGAATCCGAACGCGACTTCCGGCGTCCACAGTAGACGAAGACCCGCCCCCGCTCGGCGAAGGCTGGGGGTGTACCTGCGAGCGGAGGCGGGAGCCTGTATCCGTTACAACGCAGGGGAAACGCGGGTGTTCCCGGACGTGACGCGGGCCTCAGCGCCGGCGCAGCACGGCCCACACGGTCTTGCCGCCGGACCGGCACCGGCTGCTCCCCCAGGTCTTCGCGACCTTGGCGACCATCCGCAGCCCGAGCCCCGCCTCGATCGGATCGAGCCCTTCGCGGACCACCGCTTGGCGCGGGCTTTCGTCGGCCACCTCGACGGTCAGCTTCCCGCGGCGCAGCTCCATCGCCAGCCGCGGCACCGAGTCCGTGTGCCGCAACACGTTCTCGACGAACTCGGTCGCGATCAGCTCCGCGTCCTCGGCCAGCTCGGGCACCTGCCACTGGTCGCAGGCCCCGCGGACGAACCCGCGAGCGCGAGCCGACGTCCGGGCCGGCACCCGCCCGGCACGCCGGCGTTCCGGGCGTTTCAGCGCGGCTTCCGCCGAGCGGGCGTCCGGGTACACCGGCACGGCCTGGCCGGCCAGCAGCGCGCGCTGGTCGTCCCGCCCGGTGACGAGCGCGAAGGGAATGGCCGGCCAATCGCCGATCCGCAGCGCGACCAGCGCGAAGACCCCGACGAGCGCCGGATCGGCGAGTTCGAGGTGCTGGATGTCGACGAGCAGGCCGTCGGGCGATTCCGCCGCGAAGGCCAGCAGACCGTCTTTGAGGAGTGGCCGGGTGGTCTGATCGAGCACACCGTCGACGGCCGCCGTCGTCGTCGCACCGTAGCGGGGAACGATCCGCACCGAGCTGTGCCGGGCGAGCACGGCGAACACCTCCTTGGTCGACCGGAACCGGCCGAACAATAGGGATAGCCGGTCCGGGACCGCTCAAACCCCGGGTGTACGCCGGCCCACGCCCGGGTACTCGCCGATCCGGCACGGGAAGGAGCCCACCATCGCCACCGCGGTCTTGTTCGACGTCGACGGCACGCTCGTCGATTCCAACTACCTGCACGTCCACGCCTGGCGGCGGGCGTTCCACACGCTGGACCGGCCCGTCGACTCCTGGCGCGTGCACCGCGCGCTCGGCAAGGGGTCCGGCAAGCTGCTGAGCACGCTCCTGGGAGACGAGGACGCCAAGCGCGTCGGCGACGAGGTGAAGAAGCTGCACAGCCGCTTCTACCTGGAGACGGCCGAGCTGCTGCGGCCGTTCGACCACGCCCCGGAGCTGATCCGGGCCTTGGCCGCGAAAGGCGTGCGAGTCGTTCTTGCGACGTCGGCCGGTCCCGACGAGCTGGACGAGCTGCGCCGGGTCCTCGGCGTGGACGACGTGGTGCGGGACATCGTCGCCGGGCACGACGTCGAGGCGACCAAGCCAGACCCCGAACCGGTGCTCGTGGCGCTGGAGAAGGCCGGCACGGCCCCGGAAGACACGATCTTCGTCGGCGACGCCGTCTGGGACGTGCGAGCCGCCACGAAGGCCGGCGTGCGCACGATCTCTGTGCTCTCAGGCGGGGTCGGTGCGGCGGAACTGGAAGAGGCAGGCGCCATCGCGATCTACGACGACGTCGCGGCCCTGCTGGCCGACTTCGAGAAGAGCCCCTTGGCCGAGCTGTTCAGCCGGCCTTCCGGGCCACCAGCCGTTCGACCAGCCCCAGCTTGAACCGCTCCCGCCGCTCGATCGGCAGCCCGAGCGCCTCCACGAGCTTCAACGGCCGCCGCCGGAAGTGCTCGCCCGCCAACGGGACGCTGGCCAGCTCCACCAGCCACTGCGCGGCGCGCACCACGAACGACGAGCCGGCCACGTGGTCGACCAGGATCAGCCGCCCGCCGGGACGCAGGACGCGCGCCATCTCGCCCACCGCCGTCGCGGGGTCCGGGATCGCGCAGAGGCCGAACGTGCACACCACCGTGTCGAACGCCGCCTCGGCGAACGGCAGCTCGTGCGCGCTGCCCTGCCGCAAGGTGACCGCGCGGCCGAGGTCGCCGGCTCGTGAACGCGCGAGCTCGAGCATCCCGGAGCTCAGGTCGAGCCCGGTGAGCGTCACCCCGTCGGGGTACCAGGACAGGTTGAGCCCGGTGCCGACGGCGACCTCCAGCACCTCGCCGGTGGCCTGCCCGCACGCCCACTCCCGCGAGTCCCCGAAGAGGCGGCGGTCCCAGACGCCCATCTCCGCGTCGTAGGTCGCCGACTTGCGGTCCCAGTACCGGTTCCACCGCTCCGCCTTGCCCATGCCTCCAGCGAAGCACGAACCGGCCCGGGAGCGCGCGCTCCCGGGCCGGAACTCCTCAGCCGAACATGCCGGGCTCGTACGACCCGCCCTTCTGGTGCAGGATCACCGCGAGCCGGTTGGCCGAGTTCATCTGGGCCACGAGCGCGACCAGCGCGGCGGTCCGCTCGTCGTCGTAGTGCTTGCGGACGCGGTCCCAGGTGTCGTCGGAGACGCCGGGATGGGCGTCGGCGATCCGGGTGCCCTCCTCGGCCAGCGCCAGCGCGGCCTGCTCGGCCTCGCTGAACACCGTGGCCTCGCGCCAGGCGGCGACCAGGTTGATCCGCACCGCGGACTCCCCGGCCGCGGCCAGCTCCTTGGTGTGGATGTCGACGCACCAGCCGCAGCCGTTGATCTGGCTGACGCGCAGCGACACCAGCTCCTGCGTGACCTTCGGCAGCGCCGACTGGATGATCGCCAGGCTCGCGGTGCCGAACCGCTTGGCGAACTTGGCGCCGACTTCGGTGCCGGTCAGGGCGAAACGGGGTTCCATGGTTCCTCTTTCGGGTTCGCGGAACGGACGACCACGAGATGCCGGACCACCCCCGCCCCGTGACAGTGACGACGGTCACGGTCACACGAAGGCCCCGAAGAGCATCTGGTGGGAAACTCCGCGAGACCGAAAGAGGAGCCACCATGGCCGACCCCGCCACCGAGGCGTTCCTCGCGCACCGGAACCTGCTGTTCACCGTCGCGTACCAAATGCTCGGCTCGGCCGCCGACGCCGAGGACGTCCTGCAGGAGACCTGGCTGCGCTGGGCGGGCGTGGACCTGGCCACCGTGCGCGACGAGCGCGCGTACCTGGTCCGGATCACCACGCGCCTGGCGCTGATGAGGCTGCGGACGCGTGCCCGGCGCCGGGAGTCCTACGTCGGCCCGTGGCTACCCGAGCCGCTGCTGACCGCGCCCGACGTCGCGGAGGACGTCGAGCTGGCCGACAGCGTCTCGATGGCGATGCTGCTGGTGCTGGAGACGCTGACGCCGGCCGAGCGCGCGGTGTTCGTGCTGCGCGAAGTGTTCGACCTGGGTTACGACGAGATCGCCGAAGCCGTCGGCAAGAACCCGGCCGCGGTCCGCCAGATCGCCCACCGCGCCCGGTCCCACGTGGCGGCGCGACGGCCGCGCGGCGACGTCTCCCCCGCCACGTCCCGCGACGCGCTGGCGGCGTTCCGGCGTGCGGTCGAGACGGGCGATCTCCAGCACCTGCTGGACATCCTGGCCCCGGACGTGGTGTTCCTGGGCGACGGCGGCGGGGTCGTGCAGGCGGTGCTGGAACCGGTCGTGGGCGCTGCCGACGTGGCTCGCCTGCTGGCGGCCGGCTTGGGCAACTTCGCCGACGGGACGCTGGCGGCGGCCCAGGTCAACGGCTACCCCGCGTTGCTGCTGCGCCGCGACGGCGAGGTCGACACCGTGCTGGCGGTGCGCATCGACGACGGGCTCATCACGGGTCTGTACGCGGTACGCAACCCCGAGAAGCTGTCGCGGCTGGACGAGGAGACGCCCCTGCGGCGCTGAGTCACTCGGCCCTGTCGCGCCTCGCGGTGTTGATGGCCGCCTGCAGCCGTAGCCACGCCGGATCCCCGGACTCCGCGGTGGTGACCTCGGCGAGGTCCTCGGCGTCCCAGTCCCGGGTCCCGTCGGTGCGGACGAAGTCCGTCTCGCCCTCGGGCACCGCGGTGGTGGCGGCCAGGAACTCCGCCACCACCCCCGCGTCCGGCTCGGCGGTCGGCACTGCCAGGAAGACGATCTCGGCACCGGCGGCGGCGACCAGCTCGCCCGGCGCCGCGGTGGCGAGCGAGGTCACCGGGCCGTCGGACAGTTCGTGCTCGACGGCGTCCTGGCCGTCGACGTCGAGTTCGACGAGGGTGCCCCGCGGGGTTCCGATCCAGAGCCGGGTCGCGAAGGCGATGTTGTGCCGCGACCAGGACTCCTCGTCCTCCGAGCTGAGGGTGGTCGCCAGGACGCGCCGAAGCGAGGGGAACTCGAACACCTCGAGGGAGTCCTCGTAGGCGTTGCCCCGGATCGCGAAGTGCCGCCCGTCCGCGCTGAAGACCGGGGTTCGGTAGCCGTCGGCGTCGAGGACGAGGGCCCGGTCGTGGAGTCCCGCGCCGGGCTCGGCGAAGAGCACGAGGGAAGCGCCCTGGTCGCTGCGGAGCGTGGCCGCCAGACCACCGGCGGGGTGGACCGCGACCCCGGTGTCCCACAGCGGCGCGGACTCGACGGTTCCCGAAGCGAGGTCGAGGACGTCGGACCGCTCCCACACCAGGAACTCGTAGCGTGCCGACGGTGACGCCCACAGAGCGCCACCGTCCGGGCCGAACGCCAGGTTCCGGTACTCCGCGCCGGCCGGGACGTCCACTGTGGACGTCCCGGCCGGTGTCCACCGCGAGGTCCCTTCTTCGTTCGCCACCACGAGCAGCGGCTCCTCCGGATGCCAGGCCGCCGCGGGCGTCCGCCGGCGCCGCGTCCACGAGCGGGCCGGATCGTAGGCAGGCGCCCCGCCGATCGCGGCGAGCTCGCCGCCCTCACGGTCCAGCACGTGGACCGCGGGGCGACCGGCGTCGAAGCAGGCGAGCAGGGGCAACCGGGGGTGGGGCAGCACGCGTTCGACCGGGAACCCGGCCGGCACCCGCGCGATCGTCTCGAAGGTCACCCGGCCAACTTAGCCGTGCTTCTCCTTGAGGTCCTTCGCTTTCACGCCGACCAGGAGGACGACCACGGCGAGCAGCACGATCCCCGCGCTGATCACCAGCCCCAGCGAAAGGCTCCCGGTCGCCTCTTGGATGAAGCCCAGCAGGGACGGCGACGCCGCGGCCGCGAACGAGCCCATCGACGTCACCACCGCGATCCCCGTCGCTGCCGTGTGCTCGCTCAGGTAGATCGACGGGATCGAAGCGGCCTGACCCGCGGGCGCCCGGGTACGTCGCACTCCGCACGGCTTTGGGCTCGGGCGACCCGCGTCGCCTGGCTCAGCGCCAGGCGCGAGCTGGACCGCGCGGGCCGCACCCGCACCGGCCCGGTTCTCCTCAGCCGCCGCCCAACTCGCTCTGGCCGTGCCGGCGTTGCTGGGCTGATTCTCCACCGTCGCCGGCAGCGGGGCAGCCCATGGCACAGCTTCGCCGTGCGGACCGGGACAGGCCCGGTCCGCACCGGCCAAGCTCACTCCGTGGCGTCGGCCGCCGCCGTGATCACCTCGGCCACCGTC
The DNA here is from genome assembly GCF_030182635.1 of Amycolatopsis ponsaeliensis. Taxonomy (NCBI): domain Bacteria; kingdom Bacillati; phylum Actinomycetota; class Actinomycetes; order Pseudonocardiales; family Pseudonocardiaceae; genus Amycolatopsis; species Amycolatopsis ponsaeliensis. Next base: position 7,603 of record NZ_JAPZLD010000004.1, on the reverse strand, counting down.
TCCGGCTGCGAGACCGCTACCGCGTGCGAAGCGTCGATCCGCCGGACCGTCGAAGACGCGCGCTCGGCCATGAACTCCTGTGCTGCCGCCGGGATTGCGTTGTCCTGGTTGGCGATCAGCGTCCACGACGGGAGCTTCGTCCACGCCGGCGTGCCCTCGAACGGGGCCGCCAGTGCCTCCTGCGCGACCGGCCGCTGGGTCACCGCCAGGATTGCGGCCGTCTCCGCCGGGACGTCGGCCGCGAAGACCTCGGCGAAGTCCGACGGCTTGATCGACAGCTCGGGCACCTCGTCGTGGACGAGCACGTTCGTGGTCTCCGGGCCGAGCTTCGCGCCCGGGTAGCGGCCGGACAGCTCGAAGACGCTCTCGCCCGCGTCGGGCTGGAACGCCGCGATGTAGACCAACGCTCGGACGTTTGGCGTCTCGGTGGCCGCGCGGGTGATCAGCGCGCCGCCGTAGGAGTGGCCGGCGAGGACGACCGGGCCTTCGACGTTCTTGACCACGTCCGCGACGTACGCCGCGTCGGACTCGACGCCGCGCAGCGGGTTCGCCACCGCGACGACCGGGAAGCCCTGCTCCCGCAGCTTCGCGACGACGCCGGTCCAGCTCGACGAGTCGGCGAAAGCGCCGTGGACCAGGACGATGGTGGGCTTGCTCATGGCTGGCTCCTCAGAGAGAACGACTGGTCTTTCTGTCTTCACACTCTGGCCACTCGGAGACGCCGTGGCAATGTGACGTAGCCGATCTGGCAGAACGACCAGTCTTTCTCTATGCTCGCGGGATGAAGACCGCCGAGGTGCACCCGAAGGACCGGTTGCTGGCGACCGCGTCCCGGCTCTTCTACGCGGAGGGCATCCACGCGGTCGGAGTGGAACGCCTGGTCGGCGAGGCGTCCGTGACGCGGGCGACGTTCTACCGGCACTACCCCACGAAGGACGACTTGGTGGCGGCGTACCTCGCGGAGACGAGCCGGCAGATCCGGGTGGCGGTCGACGCGGCCCGCGCGGGCAAGCCGCCTCGCGAAGCGCTGGCGTCGGCACTGGCGGTGGTGGGCGACGCGACGTGCGGCGAGGATTTCCGCGGCTGTCAGTTCCTCAACGCGGCGGCGGAGTACCCCGACGCGGAGTCCCAGGTCCGCCGCGTGATCGACGACCACCGCCAGTGGTTCTTCGAGGTCCTCCGCAGCGAGGCGGCGGCACTGGGCCACCCGGAGCCGAACCACGCGGCCAGGGTCCTGGTCCTCCTCCGCGACGGCGCCCTGCACGGCGGAGAGCTGGACGACGCGGAGACGGTGCGGGCAACCCTCCAGCGCGCGGTCGAAGACTTCTTCCCCGCCTGAGCGAACCCGCGACCGGCCGGCCCGGGAAGACAGCCGAAGTCCGTGAATGGAGGCTCGAAGTCCCTCGATGTGCCAGCCACGGACCGCGGACCGGACCTCCGCGAGCCGAACTTCGACGAGCTGACCGAGCTCGCCCGGCATCCCGCTGCCGCCACGCGGCGGCCTCTCCCCAGCTCACCTCACGGTGGCCGGGCTCCCCAGCCCGCCATCACCGCAACAGACCCCCGGCCGCTCCCGAACTCACCCCGCCGCGACCAAGCTCACCACCGAGCTTCCCCACCCGGACCGCCATCCCTGCCCGTGCTGGAATGACAGCCGTGCCGTCCGAACTGCCCGAAGAGCCGCTCCCCCGCGTCGTCCGGTCGCGGGCCCTGCTCTTCGCCCTGCCCGCCGCCGGGCGCCGGTGGAGCGCCGGGCTCCGGGCCGCCGCCGCGGTCGCGATTCCCGGTGCCGCGGCAGTCCTCGCCGGGCACGCCGACGTCGCCCTCTTCGTCACCTTCGGCGCCTTCGCCGTCCTCTACGGCGAAGGCCGCCCCTACCGCGCCCGCGCCCAGGTCGTCCTCACCGCCGCCGCCATGCTCCTGCTCGCGGCCGGAGTCGGCACGGCCGTCGGAAGCGCCGGAACCAAAGCGGCCGTCATAGTCGTGGTCACCGCGGTCGCCATCGTCGCCGTCTACGTCGTCGACGCCCTGCGCCTCGGACCACCCGGTGCCCTCTTCGCCGCCCTCGTCTGCAGCGGCGCCCTGGTCGCTACCGAAGCGGGCGCCGATCCCGCGGCCCTGCTCGGCTGCACCGCGCTCGGCGGCGCGTCCTCCGTCATCGTGTCGATGGTCGGGCGGAGCAAGCCGGAACGCCTTGCCGTGCAGAAAGCGATCAAGGCGGTCGACGCGGCGACCGGAACCGCCGGCGCGGAAGCACGCCACGCAGCCGGTTCGGCGATCTCTGCGGCCTGGAACGCGGTCCACGACGCCCGCCAGGGCCCGGGATCCGAACTCGCCACGACACTCATCGCCGCCCACCGGCGCTTCGCGGACGCGACCGGAGACGAAACCGACACGCTGCCCCTCCCCCGCCCCGGCGTCGGCTACCGGCTGCGGCGGTCGGCGTCCCTCCGCTCCCACGCCACCGTGACCGCCCTGCGCGTGGGCGCCACTTGCGTACTCGCCGGGAGCCTCAGCGCGTCCCTCGGCCTGACGCGCCCGCACTGGGCGATCCTCAGCGCGCTCGTCGTCCTGCAGCAGGGCACCGACCGGGTCCACGCGAACGTCCGCGGCCTGCAGCGCTTCGCCGGGACCGCCGTCGGCCTCGGGGTGTTCGCCGGGCTGTCCCTGCTCGAACCCGCCGGTCTCGTGCTGGTCGCCGCGGTCGCCGTGCTCCAGTTCTGCATCGAGCTGTTCGTCCCGCGCAACTACGCGGTGGCCGTCGTGTTCATCACGCCGGTGGCGCTGCTGGCCGGCGGCGCCGCGGCGGCCGGCCCGGTCGGCCCGGTCATCCGCGACCGCCTGGTGGAGACCCTGATCGGCGTCGCGCTCGCGGTGCTCTCGCAGTACCTGCTCGCCCCGAACGCGCACCGCGAGACGTTTCGCTGGACCGAATCCCGCGTCCGCGCCGCGGCCCGGACCCTGCTCACGCACGGCCCGGCGGCGACGGCCCACCGGCGCGACCTCCAGTTCGAGCTGGAGGGCGCGACCCGGGCCGCGATCGACTCGGCCCACAACGACCTCGCCTGGACCCGGCGGCACTGGCCCGCGCACGCGAAGCTCGTCCACCTCGGCTACGACCTGCTCGCGGCCTGCTGGGCGACCGCACCGGGCGCGCCGCTCGCGGATACCTGGGAGCCGGCCTTCAAAGACCCTTCACCTGCGGAAACCGAGCAGAACTAGGCCGAACGGGTTACCGTCTGACGAGCACAGACGGAGGTCCGGCATGGCTGCTCACGACGCTTCCCGTGTCCCGGCGTGGGTCGAGCCGATGCTGGCCAAGGCCGACGGCGGCCGGCTGCGCAGCGGCGCCGAGTGGGCGTACGAGTACAAACTGGACGGCTACCGCGCCGCCATGCGGATCGCCCCGGACGGCACCACCGTGCTCACCAGCCGCAACAACATCGACTTCACCGCCGAGTTCGCCGACCTGGCCGGCGTCCTCGACCTCGGCGGGCAGGCCGCCCACCTCGACGGCGAGGTCGTCGTCTACGGCGACGACGGCCGGATCGACTTCGAGCTCATGCAGGAACGCCGTGGCCGCTGGGTCCGGCACCAGAGCGCCCCGAAGACCGTGAAGTTCGACGACGTCCCGGTCCGCTTCCTCGCCTTCGACCTCCTGCAGCTGGGCGAGCGCAACCTCCTCAAGGAGCCGTACGACGAACGCCGCCGCCTGCTGGCCGGCCTGCCGATGCCCGATCCCTATCGCGTCTCGGTGGTCCGCGCCGTCACCTTCGACGAGCTCGCCGCCGACCGTCGCACGCCGGCGGACTTCCTGGCCCACGCCGCGTCCGCGGGCTACGAAGGCGTCGTCGCGAAGCTGCGCCGCTCCGCCTACTCGCCCGGACAGCGGCCGGACTCCTGGCTCAAGCACCCGCTGATCCGCACCCAGGAGGTCATCGTCTGCGGCTGGCGGCCCGGGCAGCGCAGCTTCACCGGCACCCTCGGCGGTCTCCTGCTCGGCGCGCACGACCCCGTCACCGGCGACCTCGTCTACATCGGCGACGTCGGCACCGGCTTCAGCCAGGCCGCACGTGCCGATCTGATGGCGCAGCTCCAGCCGCTCGAACGCCGCGCCCACCCGTTCGTGACGACGCCACCGCGCGAGGACACCGTCCGTGCCCGCTGGGTCGAACCCCGGCTCGTCGGCGAGATCGTCTACCGCCAGTTCACCCGCGCCGGGCGCGTCCGCCACACCGCGTGGCGCGGGCTGCGGGCGGACAAGAAGCCCGACGACGTCCTCGCCCCGCGCGCCGGCACCCCGGAACCGGTCGCGCCGCCGGCTCCCGAGCCCCTCGGGCGGAAGATCTTCGTGCAGGCCGGAAACCGGCAGCTCACCTTGTCCAATTTGGACAAAGTGCTGTACCCGGCGGACGGGTTCACCAAGGGCGAGGTGATCAACTACTACTCGCGGATCGCGCCGATCCTGCTGCCGCACCTCGCCGGCCGCCCGGTGACGTTCATCCGCTACCCCGACGGGGTCGTCGGCGAGAAGTGGTTCGGGAAGAACGTTCCCCAGGGCGCCCCGTCGTGGCTGCGCATGGTCCGGCTGCCCAGTACCGGTTCCCGCGGCAGCGGCGACACCATCGACTACCCGCTCCTCGACGACCTCCCGGCCCTGGTCTGGGCGGCCAACATCGCGGCCCTCGAACTTCATGTTCCACAGTGGACAGTGGACGCCGAGACCAGGCAGCCACCCGACCGCTTGGTGTTCGACCTCGATCCCGGGCCGGGGACGTCGGTCGTCGACTGCGCCCGCGTCGCCGAACGTCTCCACGACACCCTGGCCGCCGACGGGCTGACGCCGTACGCGAAGACCTCCGGGTCCAAGGGAATGCAGCTGTACTGCGGCATCCGGACCGAAGACGCGTCGGCGCCGTCGGCCTACGCCAAGCGGCTCGCGCAGCAGCTCGCGCGGGAGACGCCGGACTCGGTGACCGCGCTGATGGCCAAGGCGCAGCGCGCCGGCCGGGTCTTCATCGACTGGAGCCAGAACAACCCGGCGAAGACGACGATCGCGCCCTACTCGCTGCGCGGCCGCGACCACCCGACCGTGTCGACGCCGGTCACGTGGGACGAGGTCCGCGCCTGCCGGCACGTGAACCACCTGACGTTCACCGCCGACGAGGTCCTGGATCGCGTCGGCGAGTACGGTGACCTGCTCGCCGGGCTCGACGAGAACCGCGCGCCACTCCCCTAGAACACCGACGGTCGCATCCCGTCATCCCAACGAGTTGCACAGGGTCCCGAAAGAGGCCGACGACTCCACCGTGGACCACCCCGCGCAGAGGTGCCGCTGGGCCAGACGGGCAACGCCCGGCCAGCGCGAGTGAAGCTCCTTGTCCCCGCGAATCTTTCCTCGCTAGCGTCGGTGGCGAGGGGACGATGCCGGGCGCCCGGTGTGTTTCCTTGCCCGCCAAGGAAAAACGAACGAGGAGTTTCTCGATGACGGCTCTCGACCAGCCCGTGACCCGCACCGCGTACCAGCAGTCGGTCGCCGACTACTGGAACGCGGAAAAGGATCCGGTGAACCTCCGGCTGGGCGATGTCGACGGTCTCTACCACCACCACTACGGCCTCGGCGACTACGACCCGGCCGTCCTCGACACCCCCGAAGACCGGCGCGACCAGGCGATCATCGACGAGATGCACCGCCTCGAAACCGCACAGGCCGACGTCCTCCTCGACCACCTCGGCCCGATCGGGCCCGGCGACCGGCTGCTCGACGCCGGCTGCGGCCGCGGCGGCACGAGCGTCATGGCCCACCAGCGCTTCGGCTGCCAGGTCGACGGGATCTCCATCTCCGAGCAGCAGGTCGGGTTCGCCAACGAGCACGTCCGGCAGCGCGGGATCGACGGCTCGGTGCGCTACCACCTGCGCAACATGCTCGACACCGGCTTCGAATCCGGCGTGTTCCAGGGCATCTGGAACAACGAGAGCACGATGTACGTCGACCTGCACGAGCTGTTCGCCGAGCACGCGCGGCAGCTCAAGCCCGGCGGCCGGTACGTGACCATCACCGGCTGCTACAACGACGTGACCGGCGGCCGGTCGCGCGCGGTCAGCCAGATCGACCAGCACTACATCTGCAACATCCACGCCCGCGGCGACTACTTCAAGGCCATGGCGGACAACGGTTTCGTCCCGATCAACGTCGTCGACCTGACGGCCGCGACGATCCCGTACTGGGAGCTGCGGGAGCGGTCCTCGGTCGCCACCGGGGTCGAGAAGCCGTTCCTGACCGCCTACCGCGAAGGCAGCTTCCACTACCTGCTCATCGCCGCCGACCGCGTCTGAGGCGGGCGTGCCGAGGGAGAGCACCATGACGACCGGGACCACGTGTCCACAGTGGACCACCGGGGGTGCCGCGAGCCTGCTCGCGGGCCCGTTCGGCCTCGGCACGGCCGCGGCGCGGATCGCGACCCAGTTCGCGCCGTCGCCCGGGCAGGATCCGGCCTACGCGTACCTGCCGTGGGGTGACGGCAGCGCGACGCCGTTGTACTGCCCGGTCGTGGGCCGCGTCGACGACGCTCTCGCCGGGGAAGTCGACCGGCGGCTGGTCGCGTGGGCCGGGGACTGCGGGTTCACCGGCGAAGGCCTCGACCAGATCGCCCACGCCGGGTTCGGCAGGCTGGTGATGCTCGCCCACCCCGACTGCGACGACCCGGACCGGCTGCTCGTCGCCGCGCAGCTGAACGCGGTCTGGTGGGCGGCGGACGACTTCTACGCCGACGACAGCGCGCTGGGCGCGGCGCCGACCGAACTGCCGCCACGCCTGGCGCTCGTCATGGCGGCCATGGACCCGGTCGCGCCGGCCGGGGAGTTCTCGGCGCCCCTCGACGAAGCGCTGCGGGCCGACCCGATCCTCGTCGGGCTGCACTCGGCGGTCGGCCACCTGGGCCGGCACGGCTCCCCGGTGCTCGTGCAGCGGGTCTGCTACTCGACGTTCGCGATGTTCGTCAGCTGGGACGCCTATGCGGCGTGGCGCCACACCGGCCGCTACCCGCCCGCGTGGGAGTACCTGGCGGCCCGCCAGCACGACAGCTTCTACACGTCGATGACCCTCGTCGACGCCGTCGGCGGCTACGAACTGGCCGCGCCGTACTACTACGACCCGCGCGTGCGGGAGGCGATGATGCGGGCCGGGACGGCGTCGGTGCTGGTCAACGACCTGCACTCGGTCGCCAAGGATGCCGCCGACGAGAAGCCGGTCTGCAACATGGTCCTGCAGATCGCCGCGGACCGGGGCTGCTCGGTCGAGGAGGCGGTCGAGGCCACCGTCGAGCTGCACAACAAGATCGTCCACGAGTTCGAGGACGGCCACCGGGAGCTGATGGCGGTGCCGTCGCCGGAGCTGCAGCGGTTCCTCGTGGGTGTCCGTTCCTGGATGGGCGGCGGCTTCACCTGGCACGCCACCAACCCTCGCTACCAATCCTGACCTACGAACTGATTAGGTGGTTCTCGCTGTGACTGTCACCGACCCGGTGGACTCCGACCAGGCCCCGCTGAGCCTCGGACGGGCCGCCGCCCGCACCCTGGCCACGACGACCAAGTCGGTCCCCCA